>NZ_LVJW01000006.1:1200000-1529953 GCF_001708965.1 Candidatus Thiodiazotropha endoloripes
ATCGTATGGGTACCGCGACTGAGTTGCTGTAGAACCAATTGTGTGGTTTTGATCTCCGAGTCGAGCTTCTTACCATCCACATAGAGATGGATAGCATGGCCGTCGAAGAGTGGCGGTGAGATGGAGAGACCGACAGAGACGGAATTCTCATCGCTGCGAATCGTCTCATCATTGGAAGGCTGTACGATATCGAACTGCAGATAGTCGCCTGTGGCAGCGGCATCCGCTTCCTTGTCGAGTTCATCGACTTTCAAGGATGTCTTCTTTTTCGAATCCTGCACCCGGATTGTATCCGCGCCGGGCTGGTAGTTTTCGGAATAGACAACCTCGCCTTCCGGGGTAATCCATTTATAGACGTCCCTGGCATGCAGTGGCTGAACAACTAACGGCAGAAGAAGCAGGATCAGAATGCGCATGTGCCAAGCATAGTCACTCCGTAGATAACTAACAAGCGACGAAGTTCGCAAATAAAAACACCTTCCAATTATTAGGAAGGTGTTTTTAATCCGCTGGCTGAACTGTTTCAGTCAGACAACTTGATCAGAGGCTGTAGTAGAGATCGAACTCTACCGGATGGGTGGTCATCCGCATGGTGGTGACATCTTCCATCTTCAGCTCGATATAACCATCGATCAGATCGTCTGTGAAAACACCACCGGCTGTCAGGAAGTCACGATCCTCATCCAGTGCTTCCAGCGCCATATCCAGACTGTGGCAAACGGTTGGGATGCTGGCCGCCTCTTCAGCCGGCAGATCATAGAGATCCTTGTCCATGGCATCGCCCGGGTGGATTTTGTTCTGAATACCGTCAAGTCCGGCCATCATCATGGCGGAGAAGGCCAGATAGGGGTTGGCGGTGGGGTCAGGGAAGCGAACTTCGACACGACGCCCCTTGGGACTGGATACCCATGGAATACGGATCGAAGCGGAACGGTTGCGCGCGGAGTAGGCGAGCATGACCGGGGCTTCGAAGCCCGGTACCAGACGCTTGTAGGAGTTGGTGGAAGCGTTGGTGAAGGCGTTCAGTGCACGGGCATGTTTGATGATACCGCCAATATAATAGAGTGCGGTTTCAGACAGACCGCCATACTGATCACCGGCGAAAACATTCTCACCACCCTTGGCCAGGGATTGGTGCACATGCATACCGGAACCATTGTCACCAACGATCGGCTTGGGCATGAAGGTGGCGGTTTTGCCGTAGGCGTGGGCAACATTCCAGGTACAGTATTTCTGGATCTGAACCCAGTCGGCACGTTCTACCAGGGTGCTGAAGCGGGTGCCAATTTCACACTGACCTGCAGTTGCAACCTCGTGATGATGAACTTCGACAGGTACGCCCATCTCCTCCATCGCAAGACACATGGCGCCACGCAGATCATGCAGGGAATCCACCGGAGGTACCGGAAAGTAACCGCCTTTCACCCCGGGACGGTGACCGATGTTACCGTCTTCGTAGACCCGCTCCGAGTTCCACTCCGCCTCTTCGGAATCGATCTTCACCATGGCACCGCTCATATCGACCCTCCAGCGAACATCGTCGAGTATGAAGAACTCAGGCTCCGGACCAAAGTAAGCGGTGTCAGCAATACCGGTTGAAGAGAGATAGGCCTCTGCGCGTTTGGCGACAGAGCGGGGATCACGCTCATAACCCTGCATGGTGGATGGCTCAAGGATATCGCAGCGCACATTCATGGTGTTTTCGTCGGCGAACGGATCCATCACACAAGTGGCATCTTCCGGCATCAGAATCATGTCTGACTCATTAATGCCTTTCCAGCCGGCGATGGAAGAACCGTCGAACATCTTGCCATCAGTGAAAAACTCGTCGTTAATCTCACTAGTGGGCAAGGTGACGTGCTGCTCCTTACCGCGGGTATCGGTAAACCGAAGATCAACAAATTTCACATCATTGTCTTTGATCATCTTAAAGGCTTTTGAGGCCATCTTATTCTCCAGGGTTTAGGTTTATGCAATGCCGATCCGTGTCGGCAAATCTTTATTTTGGCGGCCTGGCAACTATACCAGAAGCACCGCGATACGCATCATGCCGTGATATTCTAGCGCCGAATACAGAGCAAATATCCATGGACGGTCTCCCTTCATCTCCTGTCATACGCTGCATTGCGCACAAATTTGGTGCGCATACGGCCGATTTCGCCCTATTTTGGTGCTAACCAAACCAGACCTGCACAGTTCTAAACACCTCTGAACCGGATAGAGCCTGCTGATAGCGCTGGGTCAGCTGATCGGCTTTTTCACTCGACTCGAAGCAGTGGGGTGGCAGGTAGAGGTCGATATCGATCCGGCCCGACAGATAGTGCAGTACCACACGCTTGCGCTGATCGAAGCAATCCATACCCGACCAGTGCTCCTGCAGCAGTTTTTCCGCCTCTTCCCGCAGTGGCAGGTTGGCACAGGATGGCCCGGCCTCATCATCTTCCGGATCGATGTGTACCGTGACATCCTCCAGCAGATCGACCCGATCGATCAGACCATACTGAACCACCTCGGCAATTCTGTGGCCCTCGGATACACTCAACCAGGGATCCACCTGCACATGAACATCGGCGAGGGCATGTCCTCCCAGTTTTCTGGTTCTCAGCATATGCACGCTGTTGACCCCGGAAACACTGGCGATCACCTGACGGATCTCAGCCAGAGACTCCTGTTCAAGCCCGGCATCCGCCAATTCGTGGATCGCCTGCCAACCCAGTTCCCATCCGATCTTGACTACCATCAGGCCGACCAGAACTGCGGCAATGGCATCCAGGTAGGGCAGCCCCAGAATCGTGCCCCCAATACCGACCAGCACCACGATCGATGAGACGGAATCACTGCGATGGTGCCAGGCATTGGCCTTCAACAGATCGGAGTTGATCAGGTTGGCCAGATGACGGGTATAGAAAAACAGCGCCTCATTGGCGAGGATGGAGAAGGCCGCTACATAGAGGGTCAACAGCTCCGGCTGCAACAGATCTTCCGGTGAGAAGAGTCGCTCAACCGCATCCCAGATGATGCCGGCACCAACCGTAAGTAGAAACCCCCCAAGCACCAGTGTGCCAACGGTTTCGAATCGCCCATGACCGTAGGGATGCTCCTCATCCGGCGCCTCATTGGCGTGACGGGCAGCAAAAATCACCAGTGCGTCGGTGAGTAGATCCGAGAGAGAGTGGATTCCATCAGCAATCAGTGACTGGGAGTGACCCAACCAGCCGAATAGGATCTTCAATACCGCCAGCACACTGTTGGTGACCGCACCTACGATTGCCGCTTTTCGGCTTACTTTATAGCGATGATCCCGGTTCATACTCTACTCGCCTACTACTTCCACAACCACGATATACTCCCCATCATCGGTTCTGGTCTCCACCAGTCGATGGCCATTAATTCTGCTCCAGGCCGGAATATCATTCAACGCTCCCGGGTCGGTGCAGATCGCTTCCACCAGGCTACCTGCCGGCAGTTCCTCAATGGCGTTCTGCACTTTGATCACCGGCATAGGACAGAGCAGCCGGCGGCAGTCGATCTGGTGTCGCTTCATATCAGCCAATCTTTCGGAATCTCATGGGGCTTCATGGGATCGACCCTCAACTCGCGGGTCTCGCCGGCCAGATTGGTATAGGCCAACACCACCTCATCCGCATTACGGCCCTGGCTGTATCGGGCCACCAGTCTGCCGATCAATTGCACATCCTGATCGGTCACTTCACCATCGATCAGTGCCAGCGGTCCCCCATGACTGACCGTCTTGATATGCGGAAAACCTTTTCGATACCCCTGCAGAAAATTCGACTCACCCTCTTCACGGGCAATGATCACTTTATAGCCCTTGCTGGGTCTCAGGTGGCGACCCACCTTGAGCAGCATGATATCGTCCATCTCATAATCACGGCTTCCCCGGGCCTGCCACAGATCCTTCAACTTCACCGCATACTGCTCATCAGTAAGAAAGCAGCAACCACCGGCCGGTTGGGCATAATCCTCGAATCCCAGACTGGCAGCCAGGGCCATTTGCGGCTTGCGGCTGCGACCGGAGAAATCGAACAACTGTTGCCGATCCACCCAGCCCTCTCTCTCCGGCAGAGTCTCTGGCAGATTCTTCGCACACAGGGGTCGCAGCAGCAGATCGCTGGCACCCGATTCATCGGCAACGATCGGCATCGTCTCCTTGCGTTGTGACATCGGTCGCTGACCGATCACCTCACCGGTAATGATGAAGTCGAAGCCTTTCCGCTCGATCCATTCATGGGCCTTGCGTACCATGAACACCTTACAATCGAGACAGGGATTCAGATTCGCTCCATAACCATGCTTCGGATTGGTCAGGACCTGCTTGTACTCATCGACAATATCCTCGATGTGCAGCTTCATGCCGAGTTGTTCCGCCACCCAGAGAGCATTGTTGCGTTTCTGTTTATGCTGGTCCCGTTTGCGAATGGCATGGGTGTGTCCCTCGACACAGAAACCGGTAAAGAAGTTGATGCCTTCCACATGAATACCCTGGTCCTGGATCACCCGGGCCGCCAGCAGCGAGTCGAGACCACCGGAGATCAGTGCAACTGCCTTTCTTTGTTCGCTCATGAAAACTTGTCGATATTAAAAGGGTGAATTATACCCGAAACCCGCTTGGTTAGGCTTTAAGATCAAGGCTTGGAAGTCAATTACCGGAAATTCGCAAGGATTGGCGGTATTTCACGTCGATTTGCGGCAATCGCTTCATTGTAAATCCTAGCGCTTACAAACTCTGCAACATCCTTTTACAAAACATGGGATCTCTCCCCATCCAGATGAGAATATAATGGTCCGACCAAATTAATACTGAATGAGGATGGACCTATGAAAAATCTTGCCCGCACGCTACTAACCCTCACCCTGCTGTTTTCCACCGCTTCGGTTTTTGCCAATGGACTGCTCGATGCACTGACCAGTCAGCTTGGTGTCACCAGTGAGCAGGCATCAGGTGGCGCCGGATCGCTGTTTCAGATGGCGCAAAACAACCTCTCCACAGAGGATTTTTCACAGATCACCTCCGTAGTACCCGGTATCGACAAGATGATGGCCAGCGCCCAATCCTCCAGTAAAGAGTCCGGAGCCGTGAGTGCCGTCGCCTCGATGCTGGGCGGTGACAGCTCGGCCGGTAACATGGCCAGCCTGGCCTCCGCTTTCGATAGTCTGGGCATGGATTCGAACATGGTTGGTCAGTTTGTACCGATCGTGCTCCAATACCTGCAATCCGAGGGAGGTGAAAGCATCATGTCGATGATGAAAGGGGCACTCTCCCTGTAGGTGTAAGCGAACCACAAATCCCGATTCCGCCGGTTCTCCTGGCGGAATCCGGCTCAATTTGATCCCCCGAACCTCTCCGTTCAACCAAAGATTGAAGCAATTTCGCCCAAATCGCCATTCTGACCCACGTGGACTGCCCTCAAGTTAGCCAACAGCAGGCGGCATCGTTATACTTACGCGGTTTTCATCCACATCAACGGGGCCTCGTTGTGAATCAAGCGGCAGAACCGAAACAGCGAAACATCCAGACTTTTCAGGATCTGATTTTCGCACTACAAGACTATTGGGCAGACCAGGGATGCATCGTGCTACAACCCTATGATATGGAGATGGGTGCCGGTACCTTCCATACCGCAACCTTTCTGCGATCCATCGGTCCGGAACCCTGGAATGCGGCCTATGTACAGCCTTCCCGCCGACCCACGGATGGGCGTTACGGGGACAATCCCAACCGTTTACAGCACTACTACCAGTATCAGGTGGTGATGAAACCATCCCCCAAGAACATCCAGGATCTCTATCTGGGTTCTTTACAGATGTTGGGCCTGGATCTGAATCTGCACGACATACGGTTTGTCGAGGACAATTGGGAATCCCCCACATTGGGTGCCTGGGGTCTGGGCTGGGAGGTCTGGCTCAACGGCATGGAAGTGACCCAGTTTACCTACTTCCAACAGGTGGGAGGCCTCGACTGCCGCCCGGTGACCGGTGAGATCACCTATGGCCTGGAGCGAATCGCCATGTATCTGCAGGGTGTGGAGAGTATCTATGACCTGGTCTGGACCGAGGGACCTCAAGGTATCGTGACCTACGGTGACGTGTTCCACCAGAATGAGGTTGAGCAATCCGCCTACAATTTTGAACATGCCGATGTGGATTACCTGTTCGGTCGGTTCGATCAGTGTGAAAAGGAGTCGCGCAAACTGATTGAACTGGGCCTGCCCCTGCCAGCCTATGAACAGGTACTTCAGGCATCACACACTTTCAACCTGCTCGATGCACGCCATGCCATTTCGGTCACAGAAAGACAGCGCTATATTCTTCGGGTAAGAGGTCTGGCACGAGATGTGGCACAAGCCTATTACGACGCCAGAGAGCGTCTCGGATTCCCCATGCTCGAGTCATCAAAGGAGGCTGCTAATGGCTGATCAAGCAGACCTGTTGTTTGAACTGGGTACCGAAGAGCTGCCACCCAAAGCCCTTAAGCGACTCAGTCAATCTCTTACCGAATCATTCATTGCCGGACTCAAACAGGCCAATCTTAAACACGGTAAAGTTGAACCTTTCGCCACACCCCGACGGTTGGCCCTGCTGGTCAGGGACTGTGATGTTCGACAACCCGACAGTGAGATGGAGCGTCGCGGACCCGCCGTTCAGGCCGCATTCGACGATGCGGGCAACCCCACCAAAGCGGCTGAGGGTTTTGCACGATCCTGTCAGACAACCGTCGATCAGTTGCAACGACAGAAGACCGACAAAGGGGAGTGGCTGAGCTACCGTGTTCACTCAAAAGGCAAGCCTGCAGAAGAACTGCTCCCGGAGATCGCCACTCAGGCTCTCAACAAACTGCCGATACCCAAGCGCATGCGCTGGGGTGATTCGGATGCCCAGTTTGTACGTCCGGTTCATTGGCTGCTGTTTCTGCTCGGAGATCAGGTGGTACCCTGCACACTGCTCGATGCAGAAGCGGACCGCTTGACCTATGGTCATCGCTTTCACCATCCCAATGCAATCACCATCTACAACCCTCAGGATTACGCCTCCGTACTGCAAGATCTGGGCTACGTAATCGCGGATTTCGAACTCCGTAAACAGAAAATCTCGGAATCTGTACAGCAGAGTGCATCCGAGCTTGATGGCGTGGCCGATCTGGATACCGATCTTCTGGATGAAGTCACCGCACTCAATGAGTGGCCACTACCGATTACCGCCAGCTTCGAAGAGCGGTTTCTGGCGGTACCTCAGGAGGCCCTGGTCGCCACCATGAAAGGCAACCAGAAGTACTTTCCACTGTTCACCGGTGACGGCCAGCTGATGAACCATTTCATCACCATCGCCAATATCGACAGCCCTCAACCGGAACTGATCCGGGAGGGTAACGAAAGGGTAATCAGACCGCGCCTGGCGGATGCCATGTTTTTCTGGGAACAGGATGGCAAAAAATCCCTCGCAGATCACCAGGAATCCCTCAAACATGTGGTCTTTCAGAATCAGCTGGGCAGCATGTACGACAAATCACAGCGGGTTGCCGAACTGGCAAAACGCATTGCTGAGGAGAGTGGTGGTGACAGTGAGCTGGCCTATCGTGCCGGACTGCTGAGCCGTTGCGATCTGATGACCAACATGGTCTACGAGTTCCCCGAGATGCAGGGCATCATGGGTCGATATCAGGCTCAGCGTGATGGGGAACCCGATGAGCTGGCACAGGCGCTGGACGAGTTCTACATGCCGAGATTTTCCGGAGATCAACTACCGCAGACTGCAACAGGCATCGCCATCTCATTAGCCGAAAAACTCGATACCCTGGTGGGTATCTTCGGCATCGGCCAAAAGCCTACCGGCGACAAGGATCCGTTCGCCCTGCGACGCGCTGCACTCGGTGCACTGCGTATCATACGTGAGCACTCACTTAAACTGGACCTGCCAGCACTACTTGAATCAGTCGTAGAATCATTAGGTGACAAGCTGACTGAGGAGAAGCTGGCCGCATCCGTCTATCAGTTCATGTTGGAGCGTCTCAAAGGCATCTACAGTGAGTTGGGTATCAGCGTGGATCTGTTTCAATCCGTTGCCGACGTCTCGCCCAAGACCCTCGCCGATTTCGATCAACGGGTGTGGGCCATCGAGGCCTTCAGCAAGTTGCCGGAGGCGGAAAGTCTGTCAGCGGCAAACAAACGTATACGCAATATTCTGAAGAAGAGCAATGATCCGCTGGCGGATAGAGCTGACCCAGCCCTCTATGAGGATCAGGCCGAGCATCAGCTCGCTCAAAAAATGGATGAACTGGCACCCTTGGCACAACCGCTTTTCGAAAAAGGTGAGTATGCCAAAGGGCTGCAGATACTCGCGGGTTTGAGAGAACCGGTGGACAACTTCTTCGATCAGGTGATGGTCATGACCGATGATCAGAAGATACGTACCAACCGTTTGTCACTGCTCTCCCAACTGGAGAGACTGTTTCTCTCTGTCGCAGACATCACCCGTCTGCAGGTACAGGAAAACCAGTCATGAATGAGGACTCCTACCAGCAGATGCTGGCAGCGGTACAGGCCTTTCACGACAAACATCGATTTCGTGAAACTGGTGGTGAAGAGATGAACTACCGGGTAGCGCTGATGGCTGAAGAGCTGGGGGAGGTCTCCGCCTGTGTCACCAAGGGGAAACCGAAAAGCGAGCTGGCAGAAGAGGTAGCCGATCTGCTGATCCTGGTAATGGGTACTGCCATTGCCCAGGATTTTGACCTCAACAAGGCGTTCTGGGAGAAGCTCGCTAAGCTCGATAAACGGGATTCCCGAATGATCAACGGACGAGTGCGAGTCTCTGAATTCAGAGATCAAGACTGCTAGTAAGCACTTACTTCATGAAACTGATAATTCTAGACAGGGATGGGGTGATCAATCAGGATTCCGACGCTTACATCAAACATCCGGACGAGTGGCAGCCAATTGACGGCAGCCTCGATGCCATCGCCAGGCTGAGCCGTGCTGGTTACCGGGTATTTGTCGCAACCAATCAGTCTGGTCTGGCCCGGGGTCTGTTCGATATTGAGACGTTGAATCGGATTCATCAGAAAATGGTCGACGCGGTACAGCAGGTCGGAGGACATATCGAAGCTATTGTTTTCTGCCCCCATGGACCGGATGAGGGATGTGACTGCCGCAAGCCCGGTAGCGGACTCTATGAGGCTATCGCTGAGCGCAGCCAGACAGGATTGAGGGATGTGCCGATAGTCGGTGATTCTCTGAGAGATCTTGAAGCTGCCGCCAAAGTCGGCGCGCAGCCCATACTGGTACGAAGCGGCAATGGCGAGAAAACCGTCAAACAACTTTCAGGTAAGCTGGCACAAACACCAGTCTACGAAAACCTAAACAGCTACGCGCTACAACTCATCAATGAGATGGACCCCCAATGATCCTGCTTAGATCGATTCTCTATTTCACTTTTCTGGTGATTACCACCATCGTCATTGCCACCGTTGGCAGTCTGGTCGCCTGGGCATTACCGAGAAAATATGTTCATTTTTTCGATACCACTTGGAGCCGTCTCAATCTCTGGGCACTGAAATTCTTTTGTGGCTTGACCTATCGGGTCACAGGTATGGAGAATCTGCCGGAAAACAACTGCATCATCTTTGCCAAGCATCAATCAGCCTGGGAGACCATTGCCCTGATCAGTGTCATACCCGGTGCCAAATCCTGGGTTTTGAAAAGGGAGTTACTGTTCGTACCATTCTTTGGCTGGATCATGGTCTACTTCCGACCCATCGCCATCGACCGCAAATCCGGTCGTAAAGCCGTGGAACAGATTATCGAACAGGGTATTGAGCGACTCAAATCCGGCAACCACGTATTCGTCTTTCCCGAAGGTACCCGGGTAGCTCCGGGCACCCGTAAACGCTATGGAATCGGCGGTGCAATTCTGGCAGAGAAATCAGGCTATCCGGTGCTCCCGGTCGCACACAATGCGGGGGTTTTCTGGCGCCGACGGGATCTGCGCAAATACCCAGGGGTGATCGATGTCGTGATCGGTCCACTCATCGAGACAGCGGGAAAATCATCCACAGAAATCAACAAGGAGGTTGAAGAGTGGATCGAATCAACCGTCGACAGCTTACCGAATGAAAAAAGCTAAGGTTCTTTAACAGCAACCCTTACAGAGAAAGTAAACACTCACTTACATCGCCAATTTCAAGACTACACATCGAGGTTTTCAACCGTCAGAGCGTGGGTCTCGATGAAGTCCCGACGGGGTTCTACCTGATCCCCCATGAGGGTTGCAAAGATCTGATCTGCAGCCACCGCATCCTCGATACTGACCTGTAGCAGGCGACGGCTGTCCGCATTCATGGTGGTCTCCCAAAGCTGTTCCGGGTTCATCTCACCCAGACCTTTATAGCGCTGAACATGCTGTCCGCGTTTGGCGTCATCCATCAGCCAATCGAGAGCCTGTTTGAAGCTGCTGACCGGCTGCTCCTTTTCACCTCTTTTGATCACTGCATCGTCACTCAACAGACCGCTGAGCTGACTGCCCAGCTCAACGATCTTTCTATATTCAACGCTGTTGAAAAAGTCGAAGGGAATCACTTTTTCATTACCGATACCATGCACTTTTCTGGTCAACAACAGTCCGGCATCCTCAACATTGTTCTCATCCAGCAGCGCCAGAGTGCAGGACTCTGAAATGCCCAGGTCCGTATTCAATCTCGATTCAAGCTCTTTGATCCAGGATTCGATACCGCTCTTGTCCTCAATCATCTGCTCATCCAGCTTTGGCATATAGATCAGCTTTTCCAACAGATCGCCATCGTAACGAAGCGAAAGACGACCGATACTGGCCATCACCGCAAGGAAAGATCTGGCCATGGTCTCAAGACTTTCACCGGAGAGTGGTGGTGCCCCAGAGGTAACGATCAGCGCTGCGTTATCCAGGGCCGATTGCAGGAAGTAGTTATTCAGATCCTGATCATCCTTCAGGTACTGCTCTTGTTTACCCTTCTTCACTTTGTAGAGTGGCGGTTGAGCAATATAGACGTGCCCCCGGTCGATCAGCTCAGGCATCTGCCGATAGAAGAATGTCAGCAGCAGGGTTCTGATGTGCGCACCATCCACATCCGCATCGGTCATGATGATAATGCGGTGGTATCTCAATTTGTCCGGATTGAACTCCTCCCGACCGATACCACAACCCAGTGCTGTAATCAGGGTTCCGACTTCCGCAGAGGATAGCATCTTGTCGAAGCGTGCCTTCTCAACGTTGAGAATCTTACCCTTCAGCGGCAATATCGCCTGAAACTTTCGATCCCTACCCTGCTTGGCAGAGCCCCCGGCTGAGTCACCCTCCACCAGGTAGAGTTCAGAGAGTGCAGGATCTTTCTCCTGACAGTCGGCCAGTTTTCCGGGTAGGCCGGCGATATCCAGTGCACCTTTACGACGGGTCATCTCCCTCGCCTTGCGTGCCGCTTCCCTGGCTCTGGCCGCCTCAATCATTTTACCCGCAATATTCTTGGCATCCCCCGGATTCTCCAGCAGGAAAGAGTTCAGGTTTTCGGTTAACAGATTCTCGACAACCCCTTTCACCTCAGAAGAGACCAGTTTGTCTTTAGTCTGAGAGGAGAACTTGGGATCCGGAACCTTGACGGACAATACAGCGGTAAGGCCCTCCCGGGCATCATCCCCGGATGTATTGACCTTCTGCTTTTTTGATAAGCCTGATTGCTCGATATATTGATTCAGAGTGCGCGTCAGTGCAGCACGAAAACCGGCAAGGTGGGTACCGCCATCCCGCTGAGGGATGTTGTTGGTATAGCAGAAAATACTCTCCTGATAGGACTCATTCCACTGCATGGCAATCTCCACGGCAATGTCATTACGCTCATCAGAAAAGCTGAACACTCTCTCATGCAGTGGTGATTTGTTGCGATTCAGGTGCTCGACGAAGGCAAGTATTCCGCCAACATACTCAAAGATATCCTCTCTCCCTGTAGACTCTTCCTTCAAGATAATCTTGATACCAGAGTTCAGAAATGAGAGCTCTCTTAATCTTTTTGCCAAAATATCGTAATGAAATACGATATTACTGAAAGTTTCGCTGCTCGGCATGAACGTTACGCTGGTACCACTCCTTTGAGTATCACCGACCGGGGCAAGATCTGAGACGGGTACACCATGTTTATAGGTCTGCTCCCAAACCTTCCCCTGCCTTCTGATCTTGAGTTTGAGCTCTTCAGACAGGGCATTGACCACAGAAACACCTACACCGTGCAAACCACCTGATACTTTGTAGGAGTTGTCATCGAATTTACCGCCCGCGTGGAGAACGGTCATGATCACTTCTGCAGCGGATCTTTTCTCCTCAGGATGCTCATCTACCGGAATGCCTCGACCGTTATCACTCACCGTAACGCTCTGATCAGAGTGGATGGTCACTTTGATCTCATCACAGTAACCCGCGAGTGCCTCGTCGATTGAGTTATCCACCACCTCGAAAACCATGTGATGAAGCCCTGTACCATCATCTGTATCACCGATGTACATACCTGGACGCTTTCTGACAGCATCAAGACCCTTCAGCACTTTGATATTCGAGGAATCGTAACTCATTAATTTTTCCGTGGAGAAAACCTATATTGGTTAAAAGTGCCTATTATACCTACACTTTCACCAGATATACGACCGATTTAAATCTCAGCGAACTGACCATGTTCCACGTGGAACATTTTAAATTCATCCTTTTCGAAGGTTTCACCAATATTTTTTGTGAGGTCCGTGATGAAGGTTTGTATGTTTAAGTCTGCCATGGCTTTAAGAACCTGGAGATAATGTGAATGGTCAAGTTCTGATTGAATATCGTCTACCAGAAGAATCGGCCTCTCCTGTTGTTTTGTCTGTAGTAGCTTCGTTTGAGCCAGCATCAGATTCAATGCCAACAATTTATTCTGTCCCCTGGAGAAGTAGTTTTTCACTCCCCGCTCATCCACTACAATTCTCACGTCCAGTCTATGTGGGCCAGCTGAGGTGAAACCTCTTTCGCGATCCGTCTGGGTAAGTTCATCCAATGCATCTTCGAAACTGACTCCCTTTCTCCACCCATTGTAGAGCTCTAGTCTACAATGGTATCCACTCTGCTGACTCGCAAATAACTCTGCAATCGCCTTATTCCACTCCTCGAGATAGTCTCTTTGTAGACGGTTTAGTTGATTACCCAAATCAACCAACTGACTTGTCCAGACTTTCAGATCAACACGATTTCCTGAGAGCGCTCGATTTCTTTGGGCGATAGTTTGGTTGTAACGTTGAGCCAATTGTGCATAAAAAGGTTCCACGTGGAACATTCCCCAATTCAGAAGTTTTCTTCTGTGTACTGGACCTTCTTCTACGAGTCTCTGGATATTTGGGGTGATAATGGTGAGCGGAATTGATTTTGCCAGTTCTGACAATTTTGTTATTTTTTTTCTATCTTTATGTACTGTGGTTCCCTCTCTACTTTTACTGAGACCAATTCTGTACTTTGTTCCTGATTGACTTTGTAGTTCAGAAAATATTGTCAGTGATGGTTCACCTGTCTTGATGAGTGTTCTATTTTGACTCTGTCTGAATGAGCGGGTACGTGCCAACAGGTAGATGGATTCAAGGAGGGTGGTTTTACCAGCTCCGTTAGCTCCGGTAATGATATTGAGATTTTCTGATGGAAATATCTCCGCATCCGAAATATTGCGGAGATTTTGTATCTTGAGTCTTTGCAGATGCAATGTGCTTTTTTAGCTACTATATTCTCATTGGCATGACAACATATTTACTGTCTTTGTTGTCCTTACCGTAGATCAGTGCACTGCTGTTGGTGTCTTTCAATTCGATGATAATCGTCTCCTCTTTAATCGCTGAAATAGCATCGAGGATGTAACCAACGTTGAAACCGATTTTGAGTTCATCTCCCTGGTAGTTTACTTCCAACTCTTCCTCAGACTCCTCTTGTTCCGGGTTGTGTGCCTGTAGCTCTAGTAGGTTATTCGAGAGATGAAATCTTATGCCTCGGTATTTTTCATTTGAAAGTATGGAGGCTCTTGTGAGTGATTGTTTGATGGCACTCTTTTCGGCTTCGACTTCTTTGTCTGATCCTGTCGGCATGACACGTTGATACTCTGGAAATCTTCCATCGATCAGTTTGGAAGTGAAGACAGTATTTTCCAAGAGAACCTTGATGTAGTTGTTACTGAGTTCAACCTTAATGTCATTATCGTTGTCACCAAGCAGTCGACTGAGTTCAATGACCGCCTTTCTTGGCAGGATAACCTGGAGGTTAGTTTTCTCATCAATGGTTTTCAGTGATTGGCTCATGGCCAGTCGATGTCCATCTGTCGCAACAGTTCTTATGTCACCACCGGTGAGTTCCAGCAACATGCCATTGAGGTAGTAGCGAACATCCTGTTGCGCCATGGCAAATTGGGTATTTTCGATCAGTGTATTGAGTATGGATTCTTTGATTGTAAATACGGTGCTACTGGGTGTTGGTTCAATGACCGGGTAGTCACGAGCTGGTAGTACACTGAGTGAGAACCGACTTCTTCCCGATTGCAGTTTCACTTTGTCTTCACTGATATCCAAAGTCACTTTGGCTGATTCAGGTAGCGCTTTACAGATATCGAGCAGTTTTCTTGCCGGTATGGTGAAGTCAGCATCTCCGTCACATTCCGCCTCAGTCTCTGTTTTCAGTTCAACTTCCAAATCTGTTGCAGTGAGGTTTAATTGGCCATTGTTAGCGTTTACCAGAATATTTGCCAATATGGGTAGTGTCTGTCTGCGTTCGACAACACCTGCAATCTTCTGTAGTGGTCCAAGCAAGTTTTCTCGTTCGGTGCTGATTTTCATGTTATCCACTCAGTATCTTAATAGTATATTTTTAGATATATAGACCTGTTATTATTATTAGGCCTGTAGATATCTAAGTATATTTTTCATATCTATTTGTTTTTTAAGAGAATTTTCTGGTTATTTTCGCTGTCTTGAACGCCTCGAATCCTGCTGAATAGGTGTTAACGGATTGTGGATAACTAAGCAGACTAAATTTTGCGCTTTTTTTAAACATTTTATCCACACTAACTACTCAGTGTTCTTAACAGATTGGAATAATCTTCCGATATTCTCGGGTCACTCTCTCTTAACTCTTTAACCTTTCGGTTAGCGTGTATCACAGTCGTGTGATCTCTGCCACCAAAGGCGCTGCCTATTTCCGGAAGACTGTGATTGGTCAACTCTTTTGCCAGAGTCATGGCAATCTGTCTCGGTCTTGCGATCGATCGACTTCGTTTTGAAGAGACCAGATCTGATGTTCTGATCTGAAAATATTCAGCCACCGTCTTTTGAATATTCTCAATGGTAATCTGTTTGTCGTGTGCAGCAAGCATATCCCGAAGTGCATTCTTGGCGAAATCCAGACTGATCTCCCGACCGGTGAAGGTTGCGTTGGCGATAACCCGTCTCAATGCGCCTTCCAGTTCACGAATGTTGGATCGGATACGCTTGCCCATAAAGAAGGCAACTTCCGTGGGTAACTCAGCATTCAGTTGTAGCGCCTTACTCTGCAGGATGGCGACTCTGGTCTCCAGATCCGGTGGTTCGATGGCAACCGTCAGTCCCCAGCCGAATCTCGATTTTAGTCGCTCTTCAAGGCCGGTTACCTCTTTCGGGAAACGGTCACTGGATAGAATGATCTGCTGCTGGGATTCGAACAGTGCATTGAAGGTGTGAAAGAACTCTTCCTGTGAGCGCTCCTTACCTGCGAAAAACTGAATATCATCGATCAACAGAGCATTCACGGAGCGGTACTTCTTTTTGAACTGTTCAATGGTGTTGTGCTGAAGTGCCTTGACCATCTCAGCAACGAATCGCTCCGAGTGTAGATAGACAACACGCGCCTGTGGATTCTTTTTCAGCATCATGTTGCCGACGGCGTGCATCAGGTGGGTTTTGCCCAGACCCACTCCACCATATATAAATAGTGGGTTGTAGGCTTTACCCGGGTTCTCGCCGATCTGTATGGAGGCGGCACGGGCAATCTGATTGGATTTACCTTCGACAAAGGTATCGAATATAAAGCTCTGGTTGAGATTGCTCTGAATCGGCGTGGTATTCTCACCACCGGAGGTGACGGTAATCGGTTGAGGTGGCGTAATCTGCTGTTTCTTCTGTGGCCGGATTTTTGAACCGATCTCTATGAGAACCTTGGGTGCCTCCCCGTTGCACACCACATTGAGATGGTTCTGGATCATGTCCAGGTAGTGATTGCGGACCCAGTCGAGCACAAACCGATTCGGTGCGAGCAGTCGCAGCAGCTTGGCATCTTCAATGATTTGCAGTGGTCGGATCCAGGTGTTGTATTGCTGTGGTGAGAGTACTTGCTCCAGGTGCTCGGTGCAGCGGTGCCAAAGGTCCAATTTCACTCTCCAGCGAGGGTCTAATATCAGCTTGGTATTTAAATCAGAAGAAATTCCAGCTTCCACTGACAAGGCCATGTGGAAATATCGGTAATGGCTGGAACATGCAAGTCTACTCTGGGTGGCCAGAGTTATCCACAGTTAAAAACGAATTTGTTTTGCCGGTTTACAGCTGTTTTCTATTGACAAGTAGTGGTGTTTAGGTCTAGGCTACGCGTCTTTTTTTCGTCCATACTTCATTGGCGGATTTACCGGTAAGCAGCTATGAAAAGAACATTTCAGCCCAGTAATTTAAAACGAGCCCGCACCCATGGTTTTCGTGCGCGCATGGCAACTCGCAATGGCCGTAAAGTGTTGAAGGCGCGTCGCGCCAAAGGTCGTGCCCGTATTGCTCTCTGAGCCAGGGTTCATTGCCAATATCTGAAGGGGCTTTCCCCCGAAGCCGAAGATTACTTAAACCCGACGAATTTCGTCGGGTTTTTAGTGAAGGTCGGCGTTCCAGTGATCGCTTCTTTTTGGTACTGGCCTATCCGAACCAATGTGTTCATGGACGCTTAGGCCTGGCGGTTGCCAAAAAGCATTGCCGAAAAGCAGTGGACAGAAATCGTATCAAGCGTATCATTCGCGAGAGTTTCCGGCTCAACCAGACGCAATTGGCTGGTTTGGATCTAGTAGTCGTCGCCAGACATGGCGCAGCACGTGCGGATAATCGAGTTTGTCTCAATTCACTACAGCACCATTGGCATAGGATTGCAGAGCAATGCGCCAAATAATGATCTTTCTGATCAGGCTCTACCAAACTATACTAAGCCCCTTTGTCGGCCAGCACTGCCGTTTTTATCCCAGCTGCTCAGCCTATTCTCTCGAGGCGATTGAGAAGCATGGGGCGTTGCGCGGATTCTGGCTGGCTCTGAAACGAATTTCACGTTGTCACCCCTGGCATGAAGGTGGGGTGGACCCGGTACCCGAACCTCAAAAAAAGCAGTTCCATGGATAATCTAAGACTGATTCTCTTCTTTACTCTGGCCTTTCTCGGGCTGTTGATCTATCAAGCCTGGCAACAGGATTATGGAGTACCCGCGCAACTGGAAGCTGAGCAGGCGGCCAGACAGAGCGGTACGCCAGCCACACCTCAGGGCGGCGAGGATTCCGGGGTACCGACTGCAGCGGTTAAAGCGGATCTGCCTAAGGCGGCGGCGGGCAGTGCGGTACCCGGTGATATGCAGAGTGGCCTCAATGGACAGGTGGTCCATGTGGTGACCGATCTGCTGAAGTTGGAGATCTCCACTCAAGGCGGTACGGTCCAGCGGGCTAACCTGCTGGAATATTTTGAGACCCTGGATACCCCTGATCTGAAGGTGGAACTATTCTCCCCTTACGGAGCCGACCTCTATATTGCCCAATCCGGGCTGATCGGATCTGAGGAAGGTCAGGCTCCGAGCCATGAGGCTCTCTATCAGAGTGAGCAGACTCGCTACGAGATGGGTGAGAATCAGGATCAGCTGATTATTCCCATGGTGTGGAAAAGCAGTGATGGTGTGACTGTCACCAAACAGTTCACCCTGAATCGCGGCAGTTATCTGATCGATGTGGACTACCTGATCGAAAACCAGTCTGGTGAGAGCTGGGCCGCCCGTGACTATGGCCAGTTGCAACGGGTGGAGCCGGATGGTGACGGTAATGGTTTCACAACCTATACCTACACTGGTGGTGTCTATTACAACCCGAAGGACAAATACGAGAAGGTCGACTTCGACGATATGGCGAGTAAAAAGCTCGATATCGATACGAATCGGGGCTGGCTGGCGATGATTCAGCACTACTTTCTGAGTGCCTGGATCCCACCCAAGGATCAGGTTGAGCACTACTACACAAATGCACTGAGTGGCGGTAAGTATCTGCTTGGCAGCTATTCCCCATCGATTACGGTTGAAAATGGACATACCGAAAAGATCAGTCGTCAGCTCTATGTTGGCCCAAAACTACAGGATCAGTTGGAGAAGATTGCGGAAGGTTTGGAGCTGACCGTCGATTACGGCTGGCTTACCGTAATTGCGAAACCGATTTTCTGGTTGCTGAAGACCATTCACAATATGGTGGGTAACTGGGGTTGGGCAATCATCCTGCTGACCATTCTGATCAAGGCGGTGTTCTACAAACTCTCCGAGACCAGTTATAAATCGATGGCCAACATGCGTAAATTCACGCCCAGAGTCCAGGCGCTGAAGGATCGTTACGGGGATGACAAGCAGCGGTTCCAGCAGGCCATGATGGAGCTCTATAAGACAGAAAAGATCAATCCACTAGGCGGTTGTCTGCCGATTCTGGTCCAGATTCCTGTATTCATCGCCCTCTACTGGGTGCTGTTGGAGAGTGTGGAGTTGCGCCATGCACCCTGGATTCTCTGGATAGAGAGTCTGTCGGAGAAAGATCCCTATTTCATTCTGCCGCTGATCATGGGTGTCTCCATGTTTGTCCAGCAGAAGCTCAATCCGGCTCCACCTGATCCGATGCAGGCGAAGATCATGATGAGTCTGCCGTTTGTGTTTACCATCTTCTTCGCCTTCTTCCCGGCCGGGTTGGTACTCTACTGGGTGGTCAACAATCTGATCTCCATTGCCCAGCAGTGGTATATCACCCGACAGATTGAGAAAGCTGCAACCTGAGGCTGAATGGCAGCGCGGGATACCATCGCCGCAGTCGCAACCCCACCCGGTCGCGGTGGGGTTGGGATTGTGCGAATCAGTGGCGCCAATTGTCCGCAGATTGCTGAATCCCTGATCGGCAGCCTTCCACCCCCGAGAGTCGCCAAGCTGGTCGACTTCACCGATCAGCAACAGCAGCTCATCGACCAGGGAATCGCACTCTACTTTCCAGCACCCCACTCATTCACCGGTGAGGATGTACTGGAACTCCAGGGTCATGGTGGTCCGCTGGTGATGGATCTGTTGCTCCAGGCAGCACTGCAGGCCGGAGCCAGAGTAGCTCATGCGGGTGAGTTCAGTGAGCGGGCTTTTTTGAATGACAAACTCGATCTGGTACAGGCTGAGGCCATCGCCGATCTGATCGATGCCCAGAGTCATGCAGCGGCCCGACTGGCCAGCCGCACCCTGCAGGGCCACTTTTCCCAACGTATTCACACACTGGTTGAGCAGCTGATTGAGTTGCGGCTCTATGTTGAGGCGGCAATCGACTTCCCGGAAGAGGAGATCGATTTTCTCAATGACGGCCACGTAAGTGAGCGTTTACTCTCGATAATGTCACTGGTTGAAAAGACTTTTCAATCCGCGCAAAGCGGCAGAGTGTTGCGGGATGGTTTGACGCTGGTGATCGCCGGCAGACCCAATGCAGGGAAATCGAGCCTGCTCAATGCTCTGGCGGGCAGTGAATCCGCGATTGTCACCGAGATCCCGGGCACAACCCGGGATCTGCTCAAGGAGCGTATCACCATTGAAGGCATTCCTCTCCATATCATCGATACGGCGGGTCTGCGTGAGAGTGATGATCCGATCGAAGCTGAGGGTGTACGCCGGGCAAGAGAACAGATGGCTGAGGCTGACAGAGTGCTCTGGGTGTTTGATGATCGAAGCGACCCGGATCCAATGGCGCTGGACAGAAGCACCCTGCCCGAGGGGGTACCGGTAACCCTGATACGCAACAAGATCGACCTGACCGGAAAATCGCCGGGACTCCATCAGATTGAGGATGGGGTGGAGATTTGTCTGTCTGCAAAACAGGGTGAGGGAATGTCTCTGTTGAATGACCACTTGAAGCAGTGTGCCGGATATCATGATCAGCATGAAGGCGAATTTATCGCCCGGCGTCGTCATCTCGATGCGCTTCAGCGGGGCATGCAATATCTTGAGCATGGTCAACAGAGTCTGCTACGGGACCAGGCTGGTGAACTGCTGGCTGAAGATCTCAGAGTTGCCCAGCTTGCCCTCTCGGAGATCACCGGGGAGTTTACCGCAGACGATCTATTGGGCCGGATTTTTTCAAGTTTTTGTATTGGCAAGTAGCTTTATGGATATCCGTTGGATATTGGCTATCCGATCAATCAAGTTCATAGACAAACGGCTGAGGTTGCAAAAAATCATAACTTTTTTTGATTCAGTACATTGTTGCCGTAGCCAGAGTCGCCTTAAGGTGTTGAAATAGAGATTCCGAATAAGAGGAGAGAATGATGCTGGGTGAGTCACACGATCTGTTGCATGAATTTCCCGAGTACGCAGAAAAAATTGCGGATCTGCGGAAGAGTAATGAGGTGTTTCACAATCTGATGGATGAGTACGATTGGCTGGACGCCCATATTCGTAATCTGGAGGAGTTGAGTACACCGGTCTCCGATTTTCATATCGAAGAGATGAAAAAAAGGCGTCTGTTACTGAAAGACAAGTTGTACGCCATACTCCACGATTGAGTCGCCGGGTTATTAAATTCGTTCAGGCACCAGGTTTCTGCCGGCCTGGACGAAACTGCCTGACCTGTTGAAGCAGCTTTTTGAGCTGGCTTTTGTCGGCATCGGGTCCATATCGCAATTTGATGTAGAGTGCCGTAATTCTGCTGATCGGTGCGGTCAGATCGGGCCGTTCGGCAATTGCCCGTTTCGCGTAGTCCATCGGACCTTCATAGGTTTTCCTGCTGATGCCCAGACGGGCGAGTTTTTTGCAATACTGGTTGTAGGCAACAATCTCAGCAAGCGGTTGTTTTCTTCCCGACAGCACCAGTCGCAGAGCAACCAGCAGCAGCGGTATCGCGATCAGTCCGATGGTTATCAGACTCCACTGGAGTGGCGTCAGCCTATCGAAGCCAAAATTACGCATCATTGAAAACTGGTGTTCACGGCTGTAACCGATGATCCAGCGCCGCCACTGGATATTGGCATTATCCAGCATATGGGCGAATCGCCGCAGGCTTGAACCGACCATTCCCAGTTCATCGAGCTGAAACATTGCCGGCGAACCCTCTGCGCCAAAATCATTTCTCAGTTGAAAGCGTATGCGTTCCGGCGCAACGGCTGCTGTTGGGTCGACGCGCAACCATCCGCTCTCTTCCAACCAGACTTCCGTCCAGGCGTGGGCATCGTATTGCCGGATGATGTAGTAGTCACCCAACTCATTGAATTCCCCCCCCTGATAACCCAACACCAGACGGGTGGGTATGCCGGCGATGCGCATCAGTTGAGCAAAGCTGGTTGCATAGTGTTCACAAAATCCCTCTTGAGTATCGAAAAGAAACTGATCGATGGGGTTATCCAGATAACGGGGAGGTGTGAGGGTGTAGACAAAAGGTTGGTTATTGAAGTGGGCCAATGCAAGATCGACAATTTCTCTGGATGTCGTGGCACTTCTGCGCCACCCTTCAACCAACTCGAATTGCCGTTGGGTGACATTGTCCGGCAGCTCCAATGCCCGTTGCAGCATACCGGGTAGAACGACCCTGTTCTGCTGCTCGGTGGTGGAACGAACCTGATAGGTCAATGATTGTCTCACCGGCTCTCTTCTCTGCAGGATAAGATCCTGTGAAAGCCTGAAATTCTGCTTGCTACTGACCGGCAGATCGAGGGCATACAACCAGCGCTTCTGATGTGCTTCGAGAAATACCTCGTAACTGTGTTCGCCATGGGCTTTCAGTTGAATGTGTCGTTCAACCACCTGCTCCTTTCGGTTGAACCAGCTAAGGCCGTCCGTATCCCAGATCACCAGGCCACGCCAATAACGTTGTTCTACCGGTGGTACCTCTCTGTCGAAGCTGACCCGGAAGGCAACCTCCGGTGATTCGATCAGCTCGGCTATCTGCCCCGGTGTTACCCGGTCACTGAGACCGGTGGTTCCACTGCTGCCGATGCCCAGATTCCAAAGGGGTTGGTTCAAACGGGGAAAAATAACAAACAGCACGATGGCTATCGGAATCGCCTGCAGAGTGATGATTGCGGTTCTGACGAAGGGATCCAGTGTGGTGGCGGATGGCTTGATGCGATTGATCTCAATCAGCAACGCGGTCAAACAGACCATCACCGACAACAGATAGAGCGCCATCATCATCGATTGATCAAACAGAAAGTGGGTAATGATCACAAAGTAGGAGATGAAGACGGCGACATAGAGGTCTTGACGTTTTTGCACCTCCAGTATTTTTAACATCATCATTACCGTCAGCAGACCTACGCCTGCATCCCGGCCGATCAGCGTGTGGTATTGGCTGAATGTGAGGATCACACCACCCAGGGTTGCCACTACCAGCAACCATCGACCTGGTTGGAATTGTGGATAGCGAAGCGCAACAAGTCGCCAGACGAAGAGTACGATCAGAAACAGAGAGATCGGAAGTGGCACGTGTAGGGCATGCGGCACGATCGCCAGCCCGGCACAGAGAGTAACCATCAGATGCTGCCGTGCCGTCAGACTGTGATCAGCGATCTGCATTGGCTATTCCGTATCGGGCCAAGGCGCTGAGGCACTTCTGCATATGGCCGCTGCCAAGACCACTGGCGATGGAGAGACCAGGTATTTTCATTGCATAGGCGTGTCTTAACTCCTCCTGCTGTAGAATGAATCGGCATAACAGACTGAGCCGTCGTTCAGGTTCCTGCTCCGGTATCAGATCCCAATCGAGAGTGATCTCCAGATGACGGTCGCCACCAAACTGTTTACTCAACAAACCCTGCTGTCGGGCATAGGCCTTCCAATCGATCTGTTTCGGTGAGTCACCGGTGCGAAAGGTTCGCAGTCCGACAAAGTCATCGCTGCCAACTCCCCGATCACCACTGCTGCTTTTGGTGTAACTCTCGGTAACAGGCGGTTCACCCCGTTCCGCCGGTTTTGGATAGACCAGACAGCCGAGATCGATTTCGGCATAGGTCCAGGCATGAAACAGACCCAGCGGATAGGTGGTGTGCAGAGTGATTTGCGGTAGTTTGAAAAGACCGCGCTTTTTACTTACCAGAGGGAGATGGATCGGTAGCTGCTCATTGTTTGGAATATCGAGACTGTCACCAAAATTTTTTTTCTGTTTCAGGGTGATCGCAAAACGGTCGAGGTTCGAAGGATTGATCAGTGAGAGGCAGAAATCCGCCGACTCTCCGGCAAACACCGAATCCACATGATGCGGCTGAAGTCTCAGGCCCAACAGATTACGCCAGGTATGCAGAATGCTGGTGATCCAGATGCCACCTAGGAGAAAGGTCGCCAGGTGGCCAAGATTACTGCCGTAGTTGATCGAACCAACCAGCATCGCCAACAGCACCACCGCCAGCAGAAGTCCCTGTTTGGTGGGCAGTATATAGATACTCCTGGCCTTGACGGTGACACCACCCTGGGTATCGGGCCTGGCCTGGCGGCGGAACTGTCTTAACCAACGATAGAGTGATGAGCGGGTCATGTAGCCGATCAGGGTAGCGGTATTTTGTTCAACAGATCTTTGACCAGACCATCTCCGGAAATCGACATCTTCTCACCGGAGGTCTGTAATCTGTGACCAATGGTTGCCGGCAGAATCGCCTGCAGGTCCTCGGGCAACACCAGGTCGCGATCCTCGAGGAAGGCCCAGGCCCGAGCGGCCTGCAGCAGTGCCAGTCCGGCACGGGGGGAGAGACCGAGGCGGTAGTCGGGCATGTTTCTGGTATGTGCCAGGATATCCTGACAATATTCGATCAGGGCATCGGCCACATGTACCTTGGTCACCTGTTGCTGATATTCGGAGAGTCGCTGACTGTCGAGAACCACCGGGTGATCTCCCAGTACGGCCCGGCGATCTCCTCCGGCCAACAGATCACGCTCCGCACTTCGACCGGGGTAGCCGATGCTGATGCGCATCAAAAAGCGATCGAGTTGGGATTCGGGCAGGGGAAAGGTACCGACCTGATGGCTCGGATTCTGTGTGGCGATGACAAAGAAGGGTTCCGGCAGGTTGTAGGTTGCTCCGTCGGTGGTGACCTGCCGCTCTTCCATGGCTTCGAGCAGGGCACTCTGAGCCTTGGGTGTGGCCCGATTGATCTCATCGGCGAGCACCACCTGAGCGAAGATCGGTCCCCGGTGAAACTGAAAGTTCTGCTGATTGGTATCGAACACCGAAACCCCGATGATGTCCGAAGGCAGCAGATCACTGGTGAACTGAATCCGCTGATAGTTGAGTCCCAACAGATGTGCCAGGGTATGGGCCAGGGTGGTTTTACCCACACCGGGGACATCTTCGATCAACAGGTGTCCTCTGGCGAGCAGACAGGTCAGGGAGAGTTTCACCACCTCCTGTTTGCCCAGCAGGATATTCCCCGCCGCTTTGATTGCCTCAGCTAATTCAGGACCCATGGTTGTTCCTCTTGTTGTATCGGGCTGATTGTAGATTTTAAAAAAGTATCAGCCTACTTGATCGGCAGGCTGCCACTTCAGGTTTAGAAACGATTGTACATATATCAGCTTATGGCCCATTGGCCCGCTTGTTCGGTCTATTGACTGATTTAGGGATCATCATTCCAAAGATGTCTGTATAAATTGGGGGGAATTTGCGATTCCCGAGTGATATATGACTATAGTGAAGCCGATGGCGTTTGATAAATCGTCTCATTAGCGGGATGAATCAGTTAAAATGCCGGGTTCGATACATTAGTTTCAGCTTGCTTGCCGCTGCAGCGGTTCGATGATCGGCTACACAGGCAAGCGGCGGATCCGCGAATAGTTATGACAATGTTGTTTACCGATAAGTTTGATGTGATTGTGGTGGGTGGTGGCCATGCCGGTACGGAAGCGGCCCTCGCGGCGGCACGGATGGGTGCCCGGACGCTGCTACTGACCCACAATATCGAAACCCTGGGCCAGATGAGCTGCAATCCGGCAATTGGCGGGATCGGTAAAGGACACCTGGTGAAAGAGGTGGATGCACTGGGCGGTGCCATGGCCCAGGCAGCCGATCTCGGCGGTATCCAGTTCCGTATTCTCAACTCCCGTAAAGGGGCCGCGGTGAGAGCCACCAGAGCCCAGGCGGACCGGGTGCGATATAAAGCTGCGATTCGTCATCGGCTGGAGAATCAGGCCAATCTTCAACTGTTCCAACAGGCGGTGGACGATCTGCTGGTCGAGCAGGATAGCGTCACCGGGGTGGTGACCCAGATGGGCCTGAAATTCCGAGCCGATGCGGTGGTGCTGACCGTGGGTACCTTTCTCGGTGGCCGGATCCACATCGGGCTTTCCAACTATGAGGGTGGCCGGGCCGGTGATCCTCCTTCGAATGCACTTTCACAGCGTCTTAGGGATCTGCCGTTTCGGGTGGAACGGCTGAAGACCGGAACCCCGCCGAGAATTGATGGCCGCACCATTGATTACACTCAACTGCAGGCCCAGCCCGGCGATACTCCGACACCGGTATTCTCTTTTCTTGGCAAACGTGAACAGCATCCCCCACAGGTCAGCTGTCATATCACCCATACCAATCAGCAGACCCATGAAATCATTCGCGGCGGGCTCGCCCGCTCGCCCATGTATGCGGGTGTGATCGAGGGGGTCGGCCCCAGATATTGCCCCTCCATCGAGGACAAGATCGTACGCTTCGCCGACAAGGATTCGCACCAGATCTTTATCGAACCTGAAGGTCTCGATACCCACGAAATCTACCCAAACGGTATCTCCACCAGTCTGCCGTTCGATATCCAGTATCAGCTGGTGCGCTCGATGAAGGGTTTTGAAAACGCCCATATCACCCGTCCCGGCTACGCCATCGAATATGACTTTTTCGATCCGAGAGATTTGACATCCTCGCTGCAGACAAAATACATCGAGGGGCTCTTTTTTGCCGGACAGATCAACGGCACCACCGGTTATGAAGAGGCGGCAGCCCAGGGATTGTTGGCCGGTATCAATGCGGTACGCTTCAGCAAACAGCTGGAGCCCTGGTCGCCGAGAAGGGATGAGGCCTATCTGGGTGTTCTGGTCGATGACCTGATCACCCAGGGAACTCAGGAGCCCTACCGGATGTTTACCAGCCGGGCTGAGTATCGGCTGCTGCTGAGAGAAGACAATGCGGACCTGCGGCTGACCGAAACCGGACGCCAGCTGGGGGTTGTCGACGACCAGCGTTGGGAGGTCTTCTGTCGTAAACGGGAGAATATCGAACGGGAGCAGCAGCGGTTGAAGGATATCTGGCTGCGCCCCACCGATGTGGATTCGCAGCAGGCGGAGAGCATCCTGGGAGGCAACCTGTCGAAAGAGGCCAGTGCCCACAATCTGCTGGCAAGACCGAATGTCAGCTACCGGCAGCTGATGACCATACCCAGGCTCGGCCCGGGCCTGCAGGAGCCGCAAGAGGTGGAGCAACTGGAGGTGCAGGCAAAGTATGCCGGCTATATCGCCCGTCAGCAGGGAGAGATCGAAAAGCAGCGCGCCAACGAATCGGTCCTGCTGCCTGAGGATCTGGACTATACCAATGTCCGGGGTCTCTCCTCCGAAGTGCGGGAGAAATTCCAGCGGCATCGGCCCGAGACCTTGGGACAGGCGGGCCGGATACCCGGTGTCACCCCTGCCGCAATCTCACTGCTGCTGATCCATCTGAAAAAGCGTTCCGCCTGATCATGGCCGGATTCGACAGAGCCGCTTGTGGCCGGCGACTTGCGGAAGGTGCCGTATTGATGGGCCTGGTGTTGGAGGACGACAAACAGCAACAACTGCTCGACTATCTGGCGTTGATGCATAAATGGAACAAGGCCTTCAATCTGACCGCAGTGCGCGATCCACTGGAGATGGTCTCCAGACATCTGCTCGACAGCCTGGTTTTATTGCCCTACCTGCAGGGGGAGCGCTGTCTCGATATGGGTACAGGCCCAGGTCTGCCGGGTATTCCACTGGCAATCATGCGCCCGGATATGCAGTTCACCCTGCTCGACAGCAACAGTAAAAAGGTTCGCTTTCTACGCCAGGTGGTGATGGAGCTGGGGCTGGATCACTGTCATCCGCTGCACAGTCGACTCGAGGCCTATCGGTCGCAAGCCCCGTTTCAAGTGTTGACGGCCCGTGCGGTGAGTACCCTTTCCGAGTTGCTTGATGTGAGTCGGCACCTGCGCGATCGCGAGAGTCTGCTGCTGGCGATGAAAGGGCGAAATCCGCAGCAGGAGCTCGATGAGCTTTCAGCCGATTACGTGTGCCATGTGATGCCCCTGAGTGTGCCCTTTACCGACGGGGAGCGCTGTCTGGTCTCAGTCAGAGAGCCAGAGAAGGTGGAAAATTCCCTTTGACGGAGCTTTCAAGGGGCACTTTGCCAAGAAAGTTACCACCTTCGGCGGCTGTGCCGTTATGATAGGCCCTTCCTGCAACTGTGGAATCAAGTAGACCAACATGGGTTACATCATCTCCATTGCCAACCAGAAGGGCGGCGTCGGCAAGACGACCACCACGGTGAATCTGGCCGCCTCCCTGGCCGCCATGAAAAAGCGTGTCCTGTTGGTGGACCTGGATCCCCAGGGCAACGCCAGTATGGGGAGTGGTATCGACAAACACAATCTGGAAAACACCAGCTGTGAGCTGTTGCTCGGGGATGCCACCCTGCGAGAAACCCTGATGACCTCCCCTGAAGGGGGGTTCGACGTCATACCCTCGAATGCGGATCTGACGGCGGCCGAAGTGGGATTGATGAACATTTCGATGCGGGAAAAGCGTCTTGATATCGCCCTCGCTCCTGCCAAGCAGGACTACGACTATATTCTGGTCGACTGTCCCCCTTCATTGAATATGCTGACCCTCAACGCCCTGGTTGCAGCCAATGGTGTGTTGATCCCCATTCAGACGGAGTACTACGCACTGGAAGGGTTGTCGGCACTGATGAATACCGTTGAGCAGATACGCTCCCACCTCAATCGCAATCTGCAGATCGAAGGATTCCTGCGCACCATGCACGACCCTCGAAACAATCTTGCCATTGATGTGTCCGGTCAACTGCTGGCCCATTTCAAGGACGCCGTGTTCAACACCATCATTCCACGCAATGTCAGGGTGGCCGAGGCGCCGAGTCACGGTTTGCCGGTGTTGATCTATGATAAACAATCCCGAGGCGCAACCTCCTATCTGGCTCTGGCCAGTGAGTTGATACGCCGGCATCGCATGCGTCAAAGCGAAGCCCAAATGGTATAACAGAAGTACCTATTCAGGAGGCCCTGTATTTAGGGCCAACTGAATGGTTACACCCCAGCTTTTGGGGTTTCCAAAGGGGAGAAGTCTTACTCTCCCCTTTGGTCAGTCCTAAAAATCGCACTTTTTAGGACTGTTCTAAATAGTTATTAACGGAAAAGAGACATGGCGGCAAAGAAAAGAGGATTAGGACGTGGACTGGATGCCCTGTTAGGTGGCATGCAGGCTGACACGGAAAAGGAAGTTGCATCAACCGAGAGCGGTAAAAGTGGCAGTGGTCAAGAGAGCAAGCGGGACAACCTGTCTCGGCTGCCTGTGGATCTGATTCAACGTGGTCGCTATCAACCGCGGCGTGAGTTCGATCCGGACAGTCTGCGCGAGCTGGCCGACTCGATTGCCGCTCAAGGGGTGATTCAGCCGGTGGTAGTTCGTGCCGTGGAGAATGATCGCTACGAACTGATTGCCGGTGAACGACGCTGGCGGGCCGCCCAGCAGGCCGGTTTGGATGAGATCCCGGTGGTGATCAAAGAGGTCACCGAAGAGGCCGCCATGGCGATGGGGCTGATTGAGAATATCCAGCGGGAGGATCTCAATCCATTGGAAGAGGCGAATGCCCTGAGCCGCTTGCTGCATGAGTTCGGACTGACCCACCAGGAAGTGGCCAAAGCAGTGGGTAAATCGCGTACCACGGTAACCAACCTGTTGCGTCTGCTGGAGCTCAATGAAGAGGTCAAAGGGCTGGTCGAATCGGGCCGACTCGAGATGGGCCATGCCCGCACCCTGCTCGGATTGAAAGGTGATGATCAGACCAGAGCCGCCAACCAGGTGGTCAGCCAGGGGCTGTCGGTGCGGGAGACCGAACGTCTGGTGCGACGGATGCAGAATGAGGCTGAAAACCCAAAACCCAAGCGTGCCGCCCAGCAGGTCGATCCGGACATCAAGCGCCTGGTCACCGATCTGTCGGAGAAGCTGGGTGCCAACGTGGATCTGCAACAGGGTTCCAAGGGTAAAGGCAAACTGGTGATCGGTTACAACAGTCTGGATGAGTTGGAAGGAATCCTGGACCATATAAAATAGTGGTCATTTGCCTAGGGCCTGTCAGCAGGCCTTAAATCAAATCCAATCTTCGCCACTTAACCATGAGGTCAGCAGCGCCTGCTGGCCGGGCTTCAATATTTTGGATGATAAGCTAACCCAGCTTATTTGTCGGCCGATTGAACCGACCTACTGGATGACCAAACACCTATGGCGCTCAGCCATATTCATCATCTTCTTTGCGCTTAAGAGCGGTAGAGCTGCCGTTTCATCTGTCGTGTGATAGAAAAATTAGGAAACGGCGAATTGCAAATCACATGAATTGACACACCATGGGTTGTTGGCCTTAACAGCAGCTTGTGGATGAGTTGTCATTTTATCAATGTGTTAGTCCATTCCCTGATCTCCGAAACCAGTCACTGAGTTGTCTGATTGAAAGGGATTACGCCGCATAAAGCCCCTATACACTGTGATACTTTCGTTAATATCTATCCCAGCGACAGATGCTATGTTGTAAACAACACAAGCAGATATCTGATCTCTGTTGTGTTACCGCCGTTTAATTGAAAGGTCGGATTGAGGCTTCATGTTTAACCACAATTTCACTGATGAATTAAACGAAGGGATTTGTAAAAAAGAGATGGAAAAGTGAATCCGAAAAAGTGTTGAAGACGTAATTACACACACAAGGGATTCATTCTCCATGCTCGATTTAACGAAATGCGGTAATCGCATCACTATCGATTTTTTAAAACAACACTCTCTCGGAGGAGTTAATCATGAAAAAAACGACCACTTCTGCACTCGTCGCCGGCGCAATTACCACTGCTTTGGCACTCTCTCCTGTCGGCGTGGCTAACGCGGCTGATACTGAAAAGTGTTTCGGCGTAGCCAAGGCAGGTAAAAACGATTGTGCCGCTGGTCCGGGTACCAGCTGTGCAGGTACTTCTACCAGTGACGCACAGGGTAATGCCTGGATGCTGGTGCTTGAGGGTACCTGCGAAAAGATCGTCGGTGGCAGCCTGACTGCCAAGTAAGCTGAGCTGCTGGACCTGATATGGAAACGATCCACAAGTCCGGTAGAAAACCCACCCCGGTACCGATCAGGGCCGGGGCGGGTCTGAAGCCGCAGCACTATCAATCCGTGATCGAGGATCAGCCAGACATCGGTTGGTTCGAGATTCATCCTGAAAACTATATGGGTCGGGGTGGACCACCTTTGCGCTATCTGGAAAAGATACGCCAGGACTATCCCATCTCGCTGCACAGTGTCGGTACCTCCCTTGGCAGTCATCTGCCCTTGGATATGCAGCATCTGCAGCAGTTGAAGGCCCTGGTGGAGAGGTTTGAACCCGGTCTGGTTTCAGAGCATCTCTCCTGGAGCCATGGTTACGAATGGTATACCCACGATCTGATGCCTCTGGTCTATACGGAAGAGAGTCTGCAGCTCATGGTTGAACACATCGATCAGGTTCAGGAGTATCTGCAGAGGCCGATACTGATCGAGAATCCCTCCAGCTATCTGCAGTTCAAGGCCAGTGAAATGCCTGAGCAGGTATTCTATGTGGAAGCGGCCAAACGGAGCGGCGCCGGCCTGCTGGTAGATGTAAACAATGTTTTTGTTTCCTGCACCAATCATGGCTGGAACATCGATGACTATTTGTCAGAGATACCGATCCCGCTGATCGGGGAGATCCACCTCTCAGGGCATTCGGTACAGCAGGTCGAAGGCCGCACCTTGAGGATCGACGATCACGGTTCACCGGTCTGTTCCGAGGTATGGAGTCTCTATCAGCAGTTCATATCCCAGTTCGGTTTGGCACCAACCCTGATTGAGTGGGACAGCAACATTCCCCAGTTTCCACAACTGCTGGAGGAGGTATCTTCAGCTCAGAGTCTGATGGATCGTGTTGCTGAATCGGAGGTCCGGCATGTCGTTACTGGCTGAATTGCAAAGAAGCTTTTGTGACGCCCTGAGAACCGCCGATGCGCCGGACGGCGCCCTGTTGGAAATGTTGCAGGATGACGATTTGGCACTGCAGAGATTCCAGGTCTACCGAAACAATTTCATCGTGCTCAATGGTGATGCATTGGCGGATATGTTCCCGGTAGTGAAACGTCTGGTGGGAGATGAAGCTTTTCGTATGCTGGCAACCGCCTATGTACGGCAGCATCCCCCCAGGGATCGAACGCTGTTGTTGTATGGCGACCTGTTTGCCGGCTTTCTGCAGACGATACCCGAGCTGTCGGGTCTGCCCTACCTGAGTGATGTTGCCCGGCTTGAGTTTGCCTGGACTGCGGCCTATCACGCGGAGGATGCCCTCCCTCTGCAGCCGGATCAGCTGCAGAATCTGTCTGAAGAGGCGTTTGCCAGGCTGCCGCTTCGCCCCCACCCTTCGCTGCAGCTTCTGGCCTCCGATTTTCCCATCCAACGGATCTGGTCGGTCAATCAGACCGATGATCAGGATGAGCTGATCTCGCTGGATGAGGGAGCCTGTTGGTTGATTGTGGTAAGACCGGACAATGAGGTCCAGGTACGGGTTGTCCAGGAAGGTGAGTTCGAGTTTGTCAAAAGGCTTCATGCCTCGGCAACCATTGGTGAGGCCTTCGAAGCGGCGAATCAGATGGATCCACAATTCGATTTGGGGCAGTTTTTCGCCCGTCATCTGTTTGATGGGACTTTTTCTGCCATGTGAGTACAACTCGGGAAGCTCGGATCGATTCGACGACCGCCATCCCGGTATAGCGGGCGTTTTGAACCGATGCACGACCGCCTTCAGCAGCCGGTGGTTTATCCAGAGGTTCCCTAATCAATAACGATACCAAGTAGTGACATTATGAATACAATAGTTAACGGTCTGATCTCTCTTTTCGACTTGATTGCAAAGCTGGTTCCCGACTGGCTGATCGCCCTGCTTGCCCGGGGGGCCGTTGCCTATACCTTCTGGAGTTCGGGCCGCACCAAGGTGTCAGGATTTCTCGACATCTCCCAATCGACCTACTTCCTTTTTGAGCATGAGTACAAGGTACCGCTGATCCCCCATGAGCTGGCCGCCCACCTGGCGACTTATGCGGAACATCTGTTTCCCATCCTGTTGGTTTTCGGCCTGTTCACCCGCTTCGCCGCCCTCTCCCTGTTGGGCATGACGGTAGTGATTCAGCTGTTTGTCTATCCGGATGCCTGGAATGTGCATATGTGGTGGGCTATCGCACTGCTCTATCTGATCCGTCACGGTGCTGGCCAGGCGTCACTTGACCGGTTATTCTGGCGCCGTTAGGAATTGTCTGACTGAGATTGATCCCCATCTCTGAGACGCGCAACCCGCTCGCGGGGTGGTTGATCGTGAGCAGTGCCCGTAAGCCGCTGTTTTAAACCAAAAAGCACCGTTCAAAAGCAAAAAATAGCCATTTATAGATATTGTCTATTAAAAAATTTATGCATCTATCCTTTGACCTTATATTCCAGACCCCTTATACTCCTCCCTCCTTGCTGGATAGGCTCGTATAGGGGTTCCGGGAAACCGGCATGCAGCTTACCGGAAACAGCCAGATTCGCACCATCGTAGTGCTCCAAATAGGAGCATCGCTAATCCTCGGTCTGGGTTTGTTGTATTTCGGTAAAAACGCCGCATTGTCAGGCTTCATTGGCGCTTTTATCGCCGCGACTGCAAATGGCTATTTCGCCTTCAGGTCTTTTGTGCACTATCGTGCGCAGCAGCCGGAAAAAATAGCCGGGCGACTGTTTGGCGCCGAAATCCAGAAGATGGTCATGACCGGTATTTTGTTCGGGTTGACAATTGTCAACTTCGATTCAGTCAATATCGGTTTATTATTGGGCTGCTATCTGATCGTACAAGTAGCGGTTCCATTGATAGTGTTGATTTATCAAGACAGACAGCATTCATAGGTACAGGAAATATGGCTGGCGACGCCCTTACCTCTGGTGAGTACATCAAACATCACCTGACCAATCTGACCTTTGGTCAGCATCCCGACGGCAGTTGGGGTATTGCACATAGTGCTGCTGAAGCCAAAGAGATGGGTTTCTGGGCAATTCATGTGGATACCATGTTCTGGTCCATAGCCCTTGGTGTGCTGTTTCTCTTCTTCTTTGCCAAAGCGGCAAAAACCGCCACCCAGGGTGTACCTGGTGGTCTACAGAATTTCGTCGAATGGATTGTCGAGTTCATCGACACCAGTGTGCGGGGATCCTTCTCATCAAGAAACGCTCTGGTCGCCCCGCTGGCGCTGACCATCTTTGTCTGGATTTTCCTGCAGAACCTGATGGACCTGGTGCCGGTTGATGTCATTCCCGAGCTCGCCAAACTGCTCGGTATACACTATATGAAGGTCGTGCCTTCAACCGATCCCAACGCCACCTTCGGTATGGCTATCGGGGTCTTCCTGCTGGTTCTCTTCTACAGTATTAAGATTAAAGGTGTCGGCGGTTTCGCCGGTGAGCTGACTCTGCAGCCCTTCTCTTCCACGAATCCTGTGGTCAATCTGCTGTTCATCCCGATCAACTTCATTCTTGAGTTTGTCAGTCTGATTGCCAAACCAATCTCTCTTGCCCTGCGTCTGTTCGGTAACATGTACGCTGGCGAGATGATCTTTATTTTGATCGCCATCATGTACAATGCCGGGCTGATTCTCGGTCTGTTCGGTGGCGTTCTACAGCTGGGTTGGGCCATATTCCATATCTTGATCATCACACTGCAGGCGTTCATCTTTATGACCCTGACCATTGTGTACCTGGATATGGCGCACAACGAACACTGATCACTTTTTTCTTAACTATCTAGTTCATTAAACGGGAGACCAATAATGGAACAAGCACTGCTGTACATTGCCGGCGCGATCATGATGGGCCTGGGTGCCCTGGGCGCTGCGGTAGGCATCGGCGTTTTGGGTGGCCGCTTTCTCGAGGGCGCTGCTCGTCAACCTGAACTCATCCCCATGTTGCGTACCCAGTTCTTCATCGTCATGGGTCTGGTAGACGCCGTACCCATGATTGCTGTGGGTCTGGCCATGTACGTATTGTTCGCTGTAGCTTAATAAGCCTTGAGCGAACTCTCTCTCATCTCGTCCAACGAGAGGTAATTCCGGGATGAACATCAATCTGACTCTTATAGGTCAGCTGCTCTCTTTCGCGGTGTTCGTGTGGTTCACCATGAAGTATGTCTGGACCCCGATCATGGGAGCGCTGGAAACCCGTAAAAAGGAGATAGCCGACGGACTGGCAGCAGCCGAGCGAGGCCAGCACGAGCAGGAGCTTGCCAAGGAACGGGCCAAGGATGTGCTGCATGAAGCCAAGGCACAGGCTGCGGAGATCGTAGCCCAGGCTCAAAAGCGCGCAGCCGAAATCGTCGATGAGTCCAAGGATACAGCTCGCGTAGAAGGCGACCGTATCCTCACCGCTGCACAGTCTGAAATCGAGCAGGAAGCCAATCGCGCACGCGAACAGCTGCGCGAAAAGGTCGGAATGCTTGCTGTGGCCGGTGCTGAAAAGATTCTCAAGAAAGAGATCAGCGCCGACGCACATCAGGACATAGTCGCGGCCTTGGCCGAAGAGATTTAGGGCAGGACTATGGCCGGTGAAGCTACCACAATCGCCCGCCCCTACGCGGAAGCCGTGTTTGCTCATGCCGATGAGCAGGGCAAGCTCGAGCTGTGGCATGAGATGCTGACCTTTCTTTCCTCTGTCGTAGAGGATGAAGCGGTTGCCAAAGTTGTCGGCAACCCACTGATCGATCAGCCGGCATTGACTGAGCTGCTGCTGGAAATTGCCGGCGGCCGGGTAACCGATGAAGGCAGTAACCTGATCCGTGTACTGGTTCAGAACCGCCGTCTTCAGGTTTTACCTGAGATCAATGCACTCTTTGCTGAGCTCAAAGCAGATAAAGAGAAGGTGATGAATGTCCACGTCACCACTGCTTATGCGCTCAAGCCCGCGCAGGAAAAACTTATTGCCGATGCCTTGAAGGCCAAGTTGGGACGCGATATCACCATCACCAGCGAGAAGGACACCGACCTGATCGGTGGTGTTCACATCCGCGCCGGGGATATGGTGATCGACGGCTCCGTCCGTGGTCAACTTCAGCAACTGGCTAACGAATTGGGAATCTAAGCGAGAAGCCATCATGCAACTCAATCCATCCGAGATCAGCGAACTGATCAAAAGCAAGATCGAAAAATTCGATCTTAAAACCGAAGCCCGTAACGAGGGTACGATCATCAGTCTGACTGATGGTATTGCCCGCATCCACGGTCTCGAAGATGTCATGTCTTACGAGATGCTGGAGTTCCCGGGTAACACTTACGGTCTGGCACTAAACCTGGAGCGTGACTCAGTCGGTGCCGTGGTGCTGGGTGATTACAAGCACCTGAGTGAAGGCGATGCAGTAAAATGTACCGGTCGTGTTCTGGAAGTCCCGGTTGGTGAAGGTTTGCTGGGACGTGTTGTCGACTCCCTGGGTAATCCGATGGACGGCAAAGGCGACATCAAGGCCGATGAGTCCTCACCCATTGAGAAGGTAGCCCCAGGCGTTATCGAGCGTAAATCGGTTGACCAGCCGGTACAGACCGGTATCAAGGCGATCGACGCCATGGTGCCGATCGGTCGTGGTCAGCGTGAGTTGATCATCGGTGACCGTCAGACCGGTAAGTCTGCGGTAGCCATCGATGCGATCATCAATCAGAAGGGTACCGGCGTAAAATGTATCTACGTGGCGGTTGGCCAGAAGAACTCAACCATCGCCCAGGTGGTGCGCAAGCTCGAAGAGCATGACGCCATGGACCACACCATCATCGTGGCAGCCCCGGCGGCAGAATCTGCAGCCATGCAGTTCATCGCCCCCTACTCCGGTTGCACCATGGGTGAATACTTCCGCGACAAGGGTGAAGATGCACTGATCATCTATGACGATCTGACCAAGCAGGCTTGGGCCTATCGTCAGGTATCCCTGCTGCTGCGTCGTCCGCCAGGTCGTGAAGCCTATCCGGGTGACGTTTTCTATCTCCACTCCCGTCTGCTGGAGCGTGCGGCACGAGTCAACGCCGCCTATGTGGAGAAACACACCGGCGGTAAGGTGAAAGGACAGACCGGTTCACTGACCGCGCTGCCGATCATCGAAACTCAGGCTGGTGACGTATCCGCATTTGTACCAACCAACGTAATCTCGATTACCGATGGCCAGATCTTCCTTGAGGCGGATCTGTTCAACGCGGGTATCCGACCTGCGATCAACGCGGGTCTCTCCGTATCCCGTGTGGGTGGCTCTGCTCAGACTAAGATCATCAAGAAGCTTGGTGGCGGTGTTCGTCTGGCCCTGGCACAGTATCGTGAGCTGGCGGCATTCTCTCAGTTTGCTTCCGATCTTGACGAAGCGACCCGTAAGCAGCTGGAACGTGGTGAGCGTGTAACTGAGTTGATGAAGCAGGCGCAATATTCACCACTCTCCGTATCTGGCATGGGTGTCTCACTGTTTGCCGCCAACGAAGGCTACCTGGATGACGTTGATGCGAACAAAGTTGTGGACTTCGAAGCATCGCTTCAGGGCTATATGAAGAGTAATCAGAAAGAGCTGATGGACAAGATCGATGAGTCCGGCGACTACAATGCCGAGATCGAGCAGGCACTTCACGATGCTCTGAAAGACTTCAAGGCCAACCACACTTGGTAAACGTCGGGCAATCACGAAATAGGGTTTAAGCTATGGCGGGTGCAAAAGAGATCCGGACACAGATCGGCAGTATCAAGAATACGAGCAAGATCACCAAGGCTATGGAGATGGTGGCCGCTTCCAAGATGCGTAAGGCGCAGAACCGCATGGCGGCGACACGCCCCTACGCGGAAAAAATGCGTAATGTTATCGGTCACCTTTTTCATGCTCATCCGGAATACAAGCACACGTTCATGATTGAGCGTGAAGCGAAACGGGTTGGCTACATCATCGTCTCTTCAGACCGGGGTCTGTGCGGCGGTCTGAACAACAACCTGTTCCGCAAGCTAGTGAAAGAGTTGAAGGAACACCGGGATGCCGGCACCGAGGTCGATTTTTGTACCATCGGGAATAAGGCATTGGGTTTCTTCGGGCGCTTCGGTGGCAACATTGTCAGTCAGGCAACACACCTGGGTGACATGCCGCACATCGAGGATCTGATCGGTACCGTGAAGGTCATGCTGGATGCTTATGCGGAAGGTAAGATCGACCGTATCTACATCGCCTACAACAACTTCGTCAACACCATGACGCAGAGTCCCACCTTTGAACAGTTGGTACCCATTCCATCCACGATGGAAGAGGATCTGAAACATCACTGGGACTATATCTACGAGCCTGATTCGAAGGAAGTGCTCGACAACCTACTGGGTAGATATGTCGAGTCTCTGGTTTATCAGGCGGTGGTTGAGAATGGCGCCTGTGAGCAGTCGGCACGAATGGTTGCGATGAAATCCGCATCCGACAATGCGAAGAACCTGATTGACGAATTGCAGCTGATCTACAACAAGGCCCGTCAGGCAGCGATTACCCAGGAGATCTCCGAGATCGTGGGTGGTGCAGCAGCCGTTTGATGGCAGGATCAGTAACAGAATTTTGTTTTTTATCTTTTTGAGAGTCGCCTCGAGCGGCAAGAGGAACCAGAAATGAGTTCGGGCAAAGTAGTTGAAATCATCGGCGCTGTGGTGGACGTGGAATTTCCCCGTGGCGAGATGCCTAAGGTCTACGAGGCACTGAAGATCGACGAGGCGAACCTCACCCTGGAAGTACAGCAGCAACTGGGTGACGGTGTGGCAAGAGCCATCGCCATGGGTTCGACCGACGGACTTAAACGCGGTGTCGCGGTAGAGGCCACCGGTGCGCCGATCAGTATTCCTGTAGGTCAGGGCACGCTAGGTCGCATCATGGACGTACTGGGTAATCCTGTTGACGAGGCTGGTGAAGTCAAGGCTGATAAGCTGATGCCGATCCATCGTGAGGCCCCCAAGCTGGAAGATCAGGCGGCTACCACAGAGATTCTCGAAACCGGTATCAAGGTTATCGATCTGATCATGCCCATCGCCAAGGGTGGTAAGATCGGCCTGTTCGGCGGCGCCGGCGTAGGCAAGACCGTAACCCTGATGGAGCTGATTCGTAACATCGCGGTTGAGCACTCCGGCTTCTCGGTATTTGCCGGTGTTGGTGAGCGTACCCGTGAAGGTAACGACTTCTACCACGAGATGGAAGAGGGTGGCGTACTCGATAAAGTGGCCCTGGTTTACGGTCAGATGAACGAGCCCCCGGGCAACCGTCTGCGTGTGGCACTGACCGGTCTGACCATCGCCGAGAACTTCCGTGACGAAGGTCGTGACGTGTTGATGTTCGTTGACAACATCTATCGTTACACCCTGGCGGGAACCGAGGTATCCGCGCTGCTGGGTCGTATGCCTTCAGCGGTAGGTTACCAGCCGACCCTGGCTGAGGAGATGGGTGCTCTGCAGGAGCGTATCACCTCCACCAAGACCGGCTCGATCACCTCATTCCAGGCGGTATACGTACCGGCGGATGACTTGACCGACCCCTCACCGGCCACCACCTTCGCCCATCTGGACGCGACTCTGGTACTCTCCCGTCAGATCGCCGAGCTGGGTATCTATCCGGCGGTTGATCCCCTCGATTCCACCTCCCGTATTCTTGATCCCAACGTGGTTGGTCAGGAGCACTACAGTGTGGCGCGGAATGTTCAGGGAACCCTGCAGCGCTATAAAGAGCTGAAGGATATCATCGCGATTCTGGGTATGGACGAACTCTCCGAAGAGGATAAGCTGGTTGTACAACGTGCTCGTAAGATCCAGCGTTTTCTCTCTCAGCCCTTCTTCGTCGCTGAAGTATTTACCGGCTCCCCAGGTAAATACGTCTCTCTGAAGGACACCGTTGCCGGTTTCAAGGCAATTGTTGAAGGTGAGTACGATCATCTGCCAGAGCAAGCCTTCTATATGGTGGGCGGCATCGATGAGGCAGCTGAGCAAGGCGGCAAGGGCTAATAGCCCGGGAGATTAAAGATGGCCATGACCATTCATGTGGACATCGTCAGTGCGGAAGGCGAGATCTTCAGTGGTGTAGCTGAAATGGTCTATGCTCCGGCTGTCATGGGTGAGGTGGGTATTGCGCCCCGTCATACCCCCCTGGTTACTCAGCTGAAGCCGGGTGAAGTCCGGGTCGATACCGGCAGCGGCAAGGATATGCAGCACTTCTATGTCTCAGGTGGCATTCTGGAAATTCAGCCTCATGTGGTGACTGTGCTTGCAGATACTGCGATTCGTGCAGCCGATCTTGATGAAGCTGCAGCTCAGGAAGCCAAGCGACGTGCCGAAGAGGCAATGGCTGATCGCAGTGCAGAGTTTGAATATGCAAAAGCCCAGTCGGAACTTGCCGAGGCAGTAGCCCAGTTACGCGCGATAGAACGCATTCGCAAAGGCAAGCGCGGTTAATCCCTCCTACTTATAGTGGGTCTGTAGAGACAGACCCACTACCCTATCCATCATGTCAAAAGAGACGATCAAGTCGGGTAAATTTGTATCGCTTGCCTACACGATCCAGGATATGGATGGCAATGTGCTCGAGCAGAGTGACCTACCGGTCAGCTATATCCATGGTGGAGAGACCGAGCTGATTGGCGGAATGGACCAGGCTGTACTCGGCAAGGCTCAGGGTGAAGAGGTGACCATGACCATTTCACCGGAAAACGGTTTTGGTGATTACGATCCCAATTTGATCATTACCGATGAAATTGAAAATGTACCTGCCGAACTTCGCCAACTTGGTGCCGAGGTTCAGATGCAGAATGATGCCGGTGATGTTAAAAGTTTCTATGTGACTAAAATTGAAGCTGGTTTGCTGACGGTTGATGGTAATCATCCTCTGGCTGGAAAGTCGCTACAGGTGAAAGTTAAGATTCTGCAAGTCAGGGATGCCACCCAGGAAGATGTGTTGCAAGTTGGCATGCCGGGCCAGTCACAAACCATCAACTAATCTGCAAGATCTATCAGGGAAGATTCCAGGGAAAATCTCTTTTTCGAAGTTTTAAGTTTGGTAAGACTGTTGTAGGCTGGACATTTAGTCAGTCTATGCGTCGTCGTGAGCTGAAATACGGTTTGTATAACGGCTGTCAGGGCCGGGTAAACCGTAAATACTTTTATCATTAAGGGGAGATAGGGATGCATCTTGGTGCACTGATTCTAGCTGCCGGGGAAGGGACGCGAATGCGCTCCAAGCTTCCGAAAGTGCTGCACTCATTGGCTGGAAAGCCACTACTTTCCCATGTAATCGAGACCTCGCGAACAATCAATCCGGATGAAATCTCGGTGATCTATGGTCATGGGGGAGAAGCGGTTAAAAACCATCTGGCGGCGGACGATCTGAACTGGATCGAACAGAAGGAGAGGCTTGGTACCGGCCATGCCGTGATTCAGGCCCTGCCCCATCTTCAGCAGGTGGATCAGGTGTTGATTCTTTATGGAGATGTACCCCTGATCAGTGGACCCACGCTGGTGAGTCTCTTGAGTTGTCTGCATAGCAGTGACCTGGCACTGCTGACGGTGGATCTGCAAGACCCCACAGGTTATGGCCGGATCGTAAGAGACCGTGACGATCGTATTACCCGGATTGTTGAGCAGAAAGACGCTTCTGCACGGGAGCTTGAGATCAGTGAAATCAACACGGGCATCATGGCGGTGAACCGGGACAAACTGGAGACCTGGTTGTCACGGGTCGACAATAACAATGCACAAAATGAGTACTATCTGACCGATATCATCGCTCTGGCTGTTGCTGACGGGGTAAACATCCAGGCAGTACATCCTCACAACGAAGAAGAGGTAATGGGTGTCAACGACCGCAAGCAGCTCGCCTATCTTGAACGCTTTTATCACAGGAACCGGGCCGATGAGTTGATGCAGTCGGGTGTTACCCTGGCCGATCCCGGCAGAATTGATATCCGTGGTGAATTGAAGACGGGACAGGATGTATTCATCGACTGTAACGTCATTACCGAGGGTAGCGTCAGTCTGGCAGACGGGGTCTCTATCGGGCCTAACGTTGTGCTGAAAAACTGTGCCATTGGAGTAGATACGGAGATTCTCGCAAACAGTGTGCTGGAGGATTGTGAAGTCGGTAGTGGCTGTCGGATTGGTCCTTTTGCCCGCTTGAGACCGGAAACTCAGCTTGCCGATCAGGTTCATGTCGGTAATTTTGTTGAAATCAAAAAGAGCCAGGTTGCAGATGGTAGTAAAATCAACCATCTCAGTTATATTGGCGATTCTGAGGTTGGTAGCAAGGTCAATATTGGTGCGGGTACGATCACCTGTAATTATGATGGTGCGAACAAGTTTCGCACGGTGATCGGCGATCGGGCCTTTATCGGTTCCGATACCCAGCTGATTGCGCCGGTAACCGTTGGAGAGGGTGCAACCATTGGAGCAGGTTCAACGATTACCAAGGACACCCCGGCGGAACAACTGACCCTGAGTCGTGCCATGCAGTTCAGCATCGATAATTGGGTACGACCAGTCAAAAAAGCGAAAGATTAAGCAAGGAACGGGAGATTTCATTATGTGTGGCATTGTAGGCGGTATCGCACACAGGGATGTTGTACCGGTCCTCATGGAAGGGCTGAAGCGCTTGGAATATCGCGGCTATGATTCAGCAGGTGTGGCGGTGCTCGATGAGAATCAGCATCTGCAACGGATCCGCTCGGTTGGCAAGGTTTCCAGTCTGAAAGGTTTGATCGATCAGGCTGATTTGAGCAGCAAACTGGGCATAGCCCATACCCGCTGGGCCACCCACGGTATGCCATCTGAGCGTAATGCTCATCCACATATGAGTGGTGAGCAGGTTGCCATAGTGCACAATGGCATTATTGAAAACTACGCCGACCTCCGAGAAGAGCTTACCGATAAAGGCTTTGTTTTCACCTCAGAAACGGACACGGAAGTAATCGCACATCTGCTGGCCGATATCATGAAAAGTCAGACAGATATTGTCGAGGCGGTACGTCTGGCTTCAAACAAACTGATTGGTGCCTATGCCCTGGCTGTGGTCAGCCCTGAAGATCCGGACCAGATGGTGGTGATCCGTGCCGGTAGCCCTTTGGTAATTGGTTTGGGTGATGATGAGAACTTCATTGCTTCCGATGTGTTTGCCCTGCTACCTGTTACCCAGCAGTTCATCTTTCTGGAAGAGGGCGATTTGGCCCATATCACCCGCGAAAAAGTGGCGATTGCCGATCTCCATGGTCAACCGGTTGAGCGCGAAGTCCGTACCTCACAGGTTTCCGCCGCGAAAGCTGAAAAAGGTCCCTATCGCCACTACATGCTGAAGGAGATTTTTGAGCAACCAGCTGTCATAGCCGAGACGCTCGAGGGGCGGATTCACAAGGGTCGTCTGCTGGAAGAGTCATTCGGGCATGAAGCGAAAACATTACTCGATAAAACCCGCAACGTTCATATCGTAGCCTGCGGAACCAGCTTTCATGCCGGCCTGGTTGCCAGATACTGGCTTGAAGAGATCGGTATTCACTGTAGTGTCGAAGTGGCGAGTGAATTTCGCTACCGGGAGGTTGTTGTTCCGGACGACACCCTGTTTGTCACCATCTCCCAGTCCGGTGAAACGGCAGATACTCTGGCGGCCTTGAGAGGATCGGAGTCGAAAGGTTATCTGGGTAGTATGGTGATCTGTAACGTACCGGAAAGCTCACTAGTGCGTGAATCAAATGTTGCCCTGATGACCCGTGCCGGGCCGGAGATCGGGGTGGCCTCGACCAAGGCCTTTACCACCCAGCTGGTTGCCTTGAGGTTGTTCACCCTGGCCTTGGCCAAACGTCGTGGTATGTCAGATGAGAGAGAACAGGAACTGGTCAACGAACTGCATGCCCTACCCCGTCAGGTAGAAGTGATTCTTAAACTGAACGACGAGATCAAGTCGATGGCGAATGCCTTTGCGGAACGCCATCATGCCCTGTTTCTTGGCCGGGGCTGTTTCTATCCGATTGCGATGGAAGGTGCGCTGAAGCTTAAGGAGATCTCCTATATTCACGCCGAAGCCTACCCGGCCGGTGAACTGAAACATGGTCCGCTTGCGCTGGTTGATGCAGAAATGCCGGTGATCTGTGCCCTGCCGGATGACCCGTTACTGGAGAAGGTCATCTCCAACTTACAGGAGGTTCGCGCCCGTGGCGGTGAGCTATTTCTCTTCAGTGATCACAGTGTGAAGATCGGGCTGGATCATTATCAAAATCTGACGCTTTCTGATATCTATCCATCCACATCACCCATTGTCTACAGTATTCCACTGCAACTGCTTGCCTATCATGTTGCGATTTTGAAAGGTACGGATGTGGATCAGCCCAGGAATCTGGCCAAATCGGTAACCGTAGAATGATCTAGGGTCTGATAGCACAGAGCCATTCAGCCAAGATGCTCCAGAAAAGCGCTTATCGAAGATTGGTTCTGAGTTGACTGGCCCTTTATGTAACGAGGGATAATTAAAGCATGCCCAACAAAAAGAGAGTTCTGATAACAATATCCTCGATTACAGGTGGTGGTGCTGAGCACGTCGTAGAACATTTGTGCGAGCTGCTGGGGGAAAAATATGAGGTCATTTGTGGTTATTACAAGGAGTGTGGCGATCGCGGTGAAGCGTTGAAGGAGAAAGGCATCAAGGTTGTTAAAATCAAAAATGCCGAGCGAAAAAATCGAAACTATCTCAATTTCCTCGATCTGAGAAAGTTTGTGAAGGAGCACAATATTGACCTGATTCATGCCCATGATATCCACTCGATGATGAATGCATCACAGGTCAAGTTACTGATGCCGAGTGTCAAAGTTGTCTATACATTTCATTTCGGCAACTACCCCAATATCGACAAGAAGATTTACTATTTTGAGAAACTGTTTACCAAGTTCATTGATGTCCTGATCGCTGTTGGAACCAAACAGGCAAACGCAATAAGAGATACCTATAAATATCCGGCAGATCGATTACAGGTAATCTACAACGGTGTACATGCATTGGATTCTCAACCTGCAAAGGTTGAACAACAAGACCCGGATCGCCCCATCCTGTTCGGTTCACTGAGTACGCTGATTGAACAGAAAGGCATACCTGTACTGATCGATGCTGTTGAAATATTGGAGAAGAGGCACCCCGGTCGATCCAAGTTCATCATTGCCGGTGATGGCTACATGATGGATGAATTGCTCCAGCTGTGTGAGCAGAAAAATCTTTCTGAGATCATTGAGTTTACCGGTTGGGTAAGGGATGCCAATGTCAATCTGCTACCCAAGTTTGATGTCTTTGTACAAAGCTCAAAATGGGAAGCCATGTCGATGGTGATTCTTGAAGCCATGTCTGCTGGAAAGCCGATTGTCGCTACGGAAGTTGGTGAAAACGGTGTTGTGATCGAGCACGATTCCTGTGGCTTGATCGTACCTCCCAATCAAGCAGAGATGCTCGCTGATGCCATGGAGAGATTGCTGTTGGATGGTGAATTGAGACGCACATTTGGTGAAAATGCAAAACAGCGGTTTGCTGATAACTTTACCGTTCAGCAGATGGCAGACAACTATGAAAAGTTATACAACTCAATGATGGAGTCGTAATCCGGTTTATCTACCGACAATCCTTTCAAGCTTTTCGCCCTTGAGATTAGCCGTGCCGGTTGACGTGAATAAAACCTATTAGAAATATCGTGGTCGGGCCGGTGCCGACTCCTCTTCGGTGGGCTCAGCACTGTTTTCCAACTCTTTCACTACGATTCGATGCACAGCAATCGTGAGTCCCATCAGCAGAAACAGATGTGGGTAAACATATCCGGTAAGGAACATGGCGCAGACAGCCCAGGAGATGGTCGCCCAGTTGAGGGCCTGCGGCCAAAAAGGTGTTATTTCGAGCCGCTGCTGATTCTCTGCGATCAGTTTTTGGGTTTCCCGATTGATCTTCAGATTATGCAGGATACTCAGTATGTATATGATGATTCCGGGAAAGCCATACTCTGCCAGTACCTTGAAATAGACACTGTGGGTTGAGATCCATCTCGCCGGATCATCCGGCTTTTTATAAAACCGACCGTAGGCTGAATTGAAACTGCCTGCGCCGACTCCCAGTATAGGATTGTCGATCGCCATCTCTGTGGCCGTACGCCAGGCCTTGAGACGTCCCATTGCAGAAGAGTCCTCCTGATAGTCGACAATGGTCCCCATCCTTGAGAAATAACTTGTCGGGGAAAATGCGATAACCCCAATGCCTATGATGCCGATGAGAATAAACCCGGCGACCCTTTTATTTGATATGAAACTGAGGTAGTAGAGCATTCCCGCTGCGAGCGCAAGTGAAGCCCCTCTTGACTGGGTGCCGACGATTCCGATCAGAATGATTAAAGCGAGTGCGACATAGCCATATTTGAATAGGGTGTTCTTGGTCGTGAAGGCGAGGTGAATGGCCAGTGGAAAGGCAACATTCTGAGACCAGCCGAAATCATTGCCGTCACCGAGAAAGAAACCACCGATGTAGAAGCCGACCCGTTCGCCTCCGACTTTGTCAAGATTCAATACGACCAGTGCCGCGTGAACGAGAGTGAATACCAGAGTGAACAACCTGAACTGCTTGAGGTTGGTCACCAGATAGATACAGATGAACATGAAAATAAAATAGCCGATCTGTACCTTCAGCGGTTCAATGGCATAGTTCTTTATCAAGCCGTGGATACCGGCAAATGCTGTTAACAGGACAAAGATGAAGGTGTAGATGACCGTCTTATATTGAAACAGTTCTGAAATCTTGTTTTTAGATATCAGATAGAGAAACAAAAGGGTCGAAATGACCAGTGTAAACGGAAGTGCTTTAAAGGCAGGTACGAAGGTACCTAGACCAGCATAGTCTGCTGCAATGAGGAAAAGAAATATGTATAACAGCATAGGGTTTTGGCAACTTTGATGTCGCTGTTGAGATGTGTACCAGAGTTGTGATCTGTCTACACCTATAAAGACTCATTATATTTGTAAAGCTTTGATTAGTGAAGTTCATCAGTTTTCAGTTGATCAAGATCTCAAGCTCTGTGCAATGTATCATCCTCTGCGTAGACTGCCTCAGGGGAGGTGGCGTCTGGCTCTCTGCTCTATTTCCATCATGTTACAGAGCCGGCTTAATCCATGGGTAGAGGAAAAAGGTCGTTATCGAGAAACCAAAGTCTCTCATTCAGTTGAGTAGTATCCCGAACAAGTGTGAAAGATGACCATGACATGTTGCGGCTTGGGATATTGATGTTCTAAATGGCGCTTAGGCTGTCGCTGTATCCTCTCGGGATGTTTGAAATGGCGATCTAAAAGGCTTCACGTTGAGAAGCTGATATGGTCAGGTTGGTTGAAAAACGGATCTCAATTCCTACAGTGATTGGTGTGGTAAAGGGCTATTTATTAAGGTGTTGTTTAATTTTTTTTAATTGACGGCGCTTTATCCTGTGTGTTGCAATTCTGTGAATTGAGCCAGGATAGACGGGCCTGATTGGCTCTTCCTTGCACCGGATCGATCCGACTAAACAGGGTCTAGTCAGAGGCAAATTAATTAGGCGCTGTTTAGTTGTCCTGAAGAGTGTCGGGATAATTTACACAACGCATTAGTCGGTTTTTTCTATCTCATTGTTTTTGGCAAATAAAAGCGTTTGGCCCATTTTTTGCTCAAGGATACGATCATTACAAAAGGGAGTATTACTCATGAAATTTGGAATTCCACACCTCATTGCCACGGGCCTAGCATCACTGCTCTATCTCGGATCGGCACAGGCGATTCCTCTCTATTACTCTTTTGAAGGCACTGTAGCCGCTTATCCAATTTCCGATCAGTCGGGTTTCTTAGGGGATGTAGGCCTGGGTGCAGGTGACAGTGTGTCATTCACTTTCATGATCGACAAAGACCGGCAGGGTACCCGTACCGGGCCGAATGGTGAGATCGTTGAAGATCAGGACAGGATTTTTCCCGGCATGCAGAACGCTCCTGGCGCACTCGAGAATTACATCCTCCACGATAGCTTTCATGTCGAACTGGTAGAGTCATCCGTGTTTGACCTGGTGCAGGGCCTCTATCCGGGCCGGGGTAGTGACGATCCATGGAGCGGTAGTGGCTATTCAAACTCAGCCTATCGGAATGGTCTGTTGGACGAGGGTTTTGGTGAAGTCTCCCTGTTCGGCAGCTCTGACTCTCTCGGCTCCAGCGGCCTCTATATCTACAGTGACATGTCGAAATGGGAAATTGGTACCACCCTGTCAGCGGACAATGTGACGAGATTAAACGGGCATCAGCCAGGCGACCGGTCCTCCTCGTTCAGATCTGAATTGTTATTGACCGCAGTTTCATCGGTTAACCCGGCTGCTGCTTCGGATTCATCTCTGGTTTCAGGTATCTCAGGAGGGCCTGGTACAGAAGGAGGTCTGCCCCGTGTTTCAGTGCCTGAGCCTTCGACATTCCTGTTGATGGGGCTGGGTCTGCTGGGTATCGGTGCGAGACGCTATCTCAAGTCAGCTTGAATCAGCAGTCATCACTGGCCCTAACTCAAATGGTGGGTAGACCCATTTGAGTGATCGCATCCCGGTAATCGCTGGTATTTGATGACCAGCGGCTATCCGGGGGACGTTTTGAATTGAATCCCTGCGTGCAATCAGCCCATCAGCATCGCTTCAGCGTGGGCGATTTTTTCATCGGCCTTATCAAGAATCTTCAAGCTTAGTTTGGGTGTTAATTCACCCAGATTGAGCCGTCCAAAGGCCGGTACCTGATCGAGACTTGGCAGGCTGCTCATCGCGGGGCTGCCGATGAATGTATGCAGCTGCGCCACGATCACAAGATCGGCGTAATCTGCCTCGCCCTCGATTTCACGAAGCCAGTTTTCCGCATGTATGGTGACTTCAATCAAGTCCTCGATAAAACCCCAGTTACGCAGGATGACACTGCCGATTCTGCCACGCATATCCGCTACAACCTGATCGAGCTTTTCAGCATCATTGGCAACTTCGGGAAAGCGTTCGGCATAACTGAGAATCGCCACGTTACCAATGTCATGTAGCAGTCCGGCCAGCATGGCATGCTCCGGATTGAAGCGTTTGGTGACCTTGGAGAGGATGTAGCAGACGGCACTGACCTTGACACTGTGTGTCCATAGATCTCGCATGTGATCCTTCAAGATACTGGAGCGGGTATTGAACAGATCGCGCAGCGCAAAGGTCAGCACCAGTTTATGAGTGGTGTCGGCGCCGAGCCGGACAATCGCGGCAGCACAGGAGTCAACCGGCGTGACGCCGGCATACAGCGGGCTGTTTGCCGCGCGGATCAGTTTGGTGGTGATGGCGGGATCTGTCTGTACGATTTCTGCCAGTTTACGTGCGTTGGTGTTTTCGTCCCGCATCGCCCTGCCGACACGCACCGCAACATCCGGCAGACTGGGCAGTACAAGTTTATCCTCATCGAGATCCGCCAACAGTGCCTCGGTCAGACTGTTCTCCGCACTGTCTTTGTCGTAGGGTTTGATCTCCCCATCGATTTCGGTGGCGGTTATCCCCTCCTCATCATCAGAGATGAGTCCTTTGATCAGGGCGTTGTCCACCATCAGATATTCAACTGGAGAGATCGCCTCGACACTGTAGCGACGGGGAATCAGACTGGCGATGGGATTTTGCGCTTTAGGCGTATCTGCACTGATTTCACTGATGCGTCCATCCTCTGAATAGAGCTGCACTCTGCCTTTCAGCAGGTAGAGGCTGAATTCCGTTGTGTCACCCAGCTCTATGATCATCAATCCTTTGCCGGCTGTATAGGTCTTGAGCGAGCGACTCAGGAGTTCGAGCTGATCATCGGACAGATGATGCAGTGGATTAAGTTGTTTTAGGATTTCAGGTGATGGATGGCTCATAGTCTCACTCATTGTTCCTTTCTCGATGATCAACAGCCACACTTGCTGGGTTTTGATTGATTCATCTGGAGTGTTCCAACCAGCTGATCCACAGAGGAGAGCTGATGGGATTTAAGATACTCAGTAATACCCGTATTGATCGATTTGCACACCAAAGGATCGTAGAACAGTGCGGTTCCGATACCGACAGCACTGGCGCCTGCAATGATGAATTCCAGAGCATCCTCAGCCGAAGTGATGCCGCCTTGGCCGATGATCGGGATCTGATGGGTTTTGCAGACCTGGTAGACCTGATGAACCTTGAGCAGTGCTACAGGCTTGATTGCAGGACCTGACAATCCTCCCTGGTTATTGCCGATGATGGGCGTTCTGCTCTCGATATCGATCGCCATGCCCATCAGGGTGTTGATCACTGAAAAGGCATCACTCCCGGCTTCAATACACCCCTTTGCATTGGACGCTATGTCGGTTTGATTGGGGGAGAGTTTGGTTATCAATGGTTTGTCTGTCGCTTTACGACAGGTCTCAACCACCTTGGCGGACATGGCAGGATCGTTGCCGAAGGCCACCCCCCCCTCTTTCACATTCGGGCAGGAGATATTGATCTCGATGGCATCGATGGGTGAGTCATCGAAGCGGCGGGTTACCTCGTAATACTCCTCCACACTCGATCCTGAGACATTGGCTATGAAGCGGGTCTCGGTAAAGTCCAGGTTGGGCAGTATTTGATTGACTACGTGGTCGACCCCGGGGTTTTGCAGCCCGATGGCGTTGAGCATGCCCTGGGGTGTTTCGTAGACCCGGTGGGGTTGATTGCCGAGACGGGCATCCTGGGTGGTTCCTTTGAGGCAGACAGCCCCCACATCCCGATTGCTAAACCCGTTTACCCTTGTGTACTCTTCACCAAATCCGACGCACCCGGAGAGGAGAACAATGGGGCTGTTGAACGACATACCACAAAAATCGGTATTCAATGTTGGCTGGCTATTGCTGCTCATGAACCTTTATATAATCTTCAGTTAGGAGGGTGGGGTGTTTCATATCGTACTCTATGAGCCGGAGATCCCACCGAATACAGGTAATATCATACGCCTGTGTGCCAATAGTGGCAGCAAATTGCATTTGATTCACCCCCTGGGTTTCAAGCTGGATGATAAACGTTTAAGGCGGGCAGGTCTCGACTATCATGAATGGGCCGATGTTGGGGAATATGCTTCGCTCGATGAGTTTCTTGCCGATGTGAGGCCAGAGCGGCTGTTTGCCTGTACAACCAAGGGCCAACGTGGCTATGCTGCCGTCGACTATCAGCCTGGCGATGCCCTGCTATTCGGCCCTGAGAGCCGGGGTCTACCGGCAGAAGTCCTACAGGCGCTGGATCCCCAGCAGCGTATCCGCATTCCGATGAAGCCTCACAGTCGCAGTCTCAATCTCTCCAACGCTGTGGCATTGATCCTGTATGAGGCCTGGCGGCAGTGTGACTATCTCGGTGGTAAATGATTAATTGGGTCTCAGCACGATTGGCACTTACTTAAGCGCCAAGAGACACATTGCATTGAGCGTATCAAAGGGTTTTTGGTGGGGCATGGCCCCACCCTACTGTTGAATTCAGAGTGTAGGGTGGGGCCATGCCCCACCAATGACTGGTTAAGTCCGCACCATTCGGTCTCAGTATGCCCCGGTTGGGGCGTAGCTCAGAGACCCTCTGCTTTCTGGCTTCTGTCCAGCAGGTTGTGGACGGCTGTTTTCGGATTCAGATCCTCATACAACACCCGGTAGACCTGCTCTGAAATCGGCATCTCGACCTGCAGCCGCTGAGCCAGGGCGTAAACCTCTTTGGCGGTATGCACACCCTCAACCTCCTGACCGATCTTCGCTCTCGCGCTCTCGAGTGTCTGGCCCTCGGCCAGGGCAAGGCCCATACGGCGGTTGCGGGATTGATTGTCGGTACAGGTCAGCAGCAGGTCGCCCAATCCAGCCAGCCCCATGAAGGTTTCCGATTTTCCACCAAGTTTCAGCCCCAGTCGCATGATTTCGGTGAGGCCACGGGTGATCAGTGCGGAACGGGTATTGGCGCCGAATCCAAGCCCATCGGCGATGCCGGCGGCGATCGCCAGCACGTTTTTGCTTGCACCGCCTACCTGCACACCAATCATGTCGCTGCTGGTATAGGCGCGAAACCATGAGGTATGCAGCCTGTTGGCCAGGCGATCGGCATGTGCCGGGTTGGTAGAGGCAACCGTAATGGCAGTCGGCAATCCTCGGGCCACCTCACCGGCAAAGGTGGGACCTGAGATCACGGCCAGATCCCGGCCAGGCAGATGGCTGGCGGCCACTTCGCTGAGCAGTCGCTGACTGCCCGGTTCAAACCCTTTGGTGGCCCAGGCTATTCCGGGATTGCCGTCGAGCAGAGGTTCGATGGCCTTGGTAACGGCGCTGAAGGCGTGGCTGGGTACTGCGATGATCACCTCCGAAGCCTGCTCCAGGGTTCGCTGCAGGTCAGCTTCCGGGGTGAGTGAGGGGGGCAGCGGGACGCCAGGTAGAAACTGTCGATTCTCCCGATCTTCGAGCAGTGCATCGACTTCGGCTTTGAGATGCCCCCAAAGCCGTACCGGTTGTCCCTCGCTACTCAGCAGTATGGCGAGTGCGGTTCCCCAGGAACCGGCACCCAGAACCGCAACGGCTTGTTCCCTGGCGTCACCCATTAATGCTGACTTTGGCCTTCAGCCTCTGTCTCTGCGCGTTTCGCCCGCTCCTGCTGATGTTGAGCGTAGATCATGTCGAAATTGACCGGCTGCAATACCATCTGTGGAAAACTGCCCTTGGTGATCAGGTCAGAGACCACTTCCCTCACATAGGGAAACAGCTGGTTGGGGCAGAAGGCGCCGAGCAGGGGGCCCATCTCTTGCTCCGGAAAGCCCTTGGCGGTGAAGATCCCGGCCTGTTTGACCTCCGCCAGATAGGCGGTCTGCTCCCCCAGTTTGGTGGTGACCGTGACCGTCAGGGTCACCTCGAAAACATCATCGTTGAGTTTATTGACTTCGGTATTCAGATTGACCCCGGTTTCCGGCTTCCACTCCTGCTGGAAAACAGCCGGAGAGTTTGGGGTCTCAAAAGAGATATCCTTGGTATAGATGCGTTGAACGGCAAATTCTCGGTTCGGCGCGTCTTGCTTGGCTTCTTCGGTCATGTTGGTTTCCTGGTGGTGAGACTACTTTTTCTTACGTGTGACAGGCAGGTTGTCACTCTGCCAGGCGAGTATACCGCCTTTTAGGTTGAACACCTCTTCAAACCCGGCTTTCTTCAGATGTTGGCAGGCGGCGGATGACTGGGCACCGGACCGACAGCTGACGATGATCGGTTTGTCCTTATATTTGTTCAACGCCCCGATCTGGCTGGCGAAGCCATTGCTGGGAATATTGATGGCATTGATGATATGGCCTTTGTTGAAGTCCGCTGCCGGTCTGACATCGACCACCACCGCTTCACGGTTGTTGATCAATTCTGTTGCGGCAGAGGGCCCGACAGCGCTCCTGTCAGTGTGAGAGAGATTGAAGATCAAAAGGCCCGTGACCAGTGAAAAGGACGTGACGAGTACCCAGTGATTCATCGCAAATTCGATGAGTTGTTCCATTCGGCGCCTCATGTGCAGCTGATTGTTCTACAGGGAGCGGAGTTTATACCAGCCAGCAGCAATGGTTAAGGGGTGTGTGGCCAGAGCTGGTGAATTTGGCTGTGCAGAGCACAGCCATGGGAGAGTTTATTTGATTCTACGGGGCAGCAGCAGAAGGTGGTTTTGCTGCTGAGCTCTCAGGGCGTGTGGGTACAGAAGACTTCCCGCATCATGCCGATCAACTTCAAGGTGCGGAAATCGCTGACCCGATAGTAGACCCGGTTGGCATCCTTGCGTGAAGCGAGAATGCCTTTATCCCGCAAAATCGCAAGATGCTGCGAGATATTGCTCTGAGAGGTGCCCACCTGTTCGACAATCTCCTGGACGCTGACTTCCTGAGCGCCAAGGGTGCATAGAATCTTCAACCTCAGAGGATGTGACATGGCCTTCAGAGAGCGGGAGGCGCGGTCAACATCGTCATCTGTGGCAAACAGATTATTCATGCCCTCGGGTTCATTCAACTCCAGGGGTTGGGCGCTTTTACTGTACTTGTGTTCCATATACGTCCAGCCTTTTACTAGTAACTAATACAATAATACGCTGTTTTTCGTGGCAATGAGAACCCCTTTATTTAATCTGGTTACTTTTTATCCATTTTTTGCTTTCAATGGGGTTCGGTAGCCATTAAAAGCCTTGCAGTATAAAGGGAATATCCATTTATCACACATACTGAAAGAAAAACCATCAATCTTTATTTCAGATTGATGAAATGGTACTGGTTTTCTGGTCTGGTCAGGTATTTGGTGATTTAATTGGCGACTGAATGTCAGACAGTTTTTTTGACCACCCTTTATCACCGCTTACCGCGCTAAATAGTCTTTATTGAAGAGAATCAACATGAGCGACAGACCTAAACCGGTCGTCCTGACCATTCTGGATGGTTGGGGTTATAGTGAAGACACAGAAGTAAATGCCATCACAGAAGCCCGTACTCCGGTTTGGGATCGATTGTGGCGTGAGCATCCGCATACCCTGATTACCACGGCGGGGGCTGCCGTGGGGCTGCCTGGTGGCCAGATGGGCAACTCTGAAGTGGGTCATCTCAATCTGGGGGCCGGCAGAGTCGTCTACCAGGAGTTTACCCGGGTCTCCCGGTCAATCCGCACCGGTTCGTTCTTCACCAATGAGACTTTGACCACAGCCGTCGATAAGGCGGTCGAGAACGGCAAGACCGTGCATCTGCTCGGGCTGCTCTCTCCCGGCGGGGTGCACAGTCATGAGGAGCATATCCATGCAATGGCCAAACTGGCGGTCGAGCGTGGCGCCAAACAGGTCTATTTCCATGCATTCCTGGATGGTCGGGATACTCCGCCGAAAAGTGCCGAAGCATCCCTGGTCGCCCTGACTGAGGTGTTCGAATCTCTGGGTGTGGGCCGCATCGCCAGCCTGATCGGACGTTACTTTGCGATGGACAGGGACAACCGCTGGGAGCGGGTGGAGCAGGCCTACAATCTGTTGGTGGACGGTAAAGCGGCTTATCAGGTGGAAGATGCGATTAGCGGACTGCAGGATGCCTATCAACGGGGTGAGACCGATGAGTTTGTGGCTTCAACCTCGGTAACCCCGCCCGGCGCATCCCCAGCCAGAGTGGAAGATGGGGATGTGATGCTGTTCCTCAACTACCGGGCGGATCGGGCACGACAGCTGACCAAATCCTTCGTTGAGACTGACTTTGACGCGTTCAAGCGAGAGCGGGTTCCGGCGTTGGCGGAGTTTGTCAGCCTGACCCGTTACCATAAGCAGTTTGATATCCCGGTCGCCTTTCCTCCCGAGAAATTGCGCAATGTATTCGGTGAATACATCGCCAAACAGGGTCTGCTGCAGCTGCGTCTCGCAGAGACGGAGAAGTATGCCCATGTGACCTTTTTCTTCAATGGCGGGCGAGAGAAACCGTTTGAAGGTGAAGACCGGATTCTGGTGCCCTCACCCCAGGTGGCGACCTACGATCTGAAGCCGGAGATGAGCGCGGAGGAGGTGACGGACCATCTTGTCGAGGCCATCGAGAGCGGTAAATACGACGCCATCATCTGTAATTTCGCCAACAGTGACATGGTGGGGCATACCGGCAAGTTCGAGGCGGCCAAGCTGGCCATCGAAACCCTGGACCACTGTCTGGGCCGGGTGCTCAAGGCGCTCCATCTGGTCGATGGCGAGATGCTGGTCACCGCCGATCACGGCAATGCGGAACAGATGGAGGATCATATCAACCATCAACCTCATACGGCTCACACCACCAATCCGGTGCCTCTGGTCTATGTCGGTAGGCACAATGCCCAGCTGCTTGAGGGCGGCGCACTCTGCGATATCTCCCCAACCCTGCTGAAGATCATGGGGTTGTCACAACCGGATGAGATGAAGGGGCGGTCTCTGATTGAGTTCGATGAGGCCTAATCTGTGTTGTGTCTGAGTCGCCTTGCGGCGCTCTGTGTTGGATGCTGTCTCGCCTTGATGGCGATGCAGGTAGCAGCGGAGGCCTCTGAAGAGGAGGCAAAGACAAAACTCGAACAGGTCAAACGCAAGATTCAGACGCTGCAGCAGCAGTTACGCAACACCGAAGGCAAACGGCAGGAGCAGAGTCATGCGCTGCAGGAGATGGAAACGCAGATCGGTACGCTGGCCCGCCGGATTCGGGTCACCAGGCAGAGTTTGAAACGTCAACAGCGTCGTCTGTCGGAGCTGGAAGGGGAACGGGCCGATGCCCGACTGCGTCTGGATCAACACCGCTCATCGCTTGAAAGACAGCTTCGCGCCGCCTACGCCATGGGGCGGCAGGAAAAAATGAAAATCCTGCTCAATCAACAAGATCCAGCAGTAGTCAGTCGGGTGATGGTGTATTACGATTACTTTAATACGGCCCGCCTGAAACAGATGGAGCAGATTCGGGTGAATCTGCAGAAATTGAACAAGATTGAACAGCAAATTGCTCGGGAGGAGCAACGCCTGCAACAACTCCAATCGAAAAACCTGACGCAGAAAAAACAGCTCGAAGCGGCTCAGTCCGGGCGTAAAAGGATCATCGCCAGTCTCAACAGCCGATTGAAAAACAAAGGTCAGGAGTTAGAGAGTCTGAAAACAGACGAGAAACAGCTGCAGTCTCTGCTGGAGGAGATTCAACAGGCGCTGGTGGATATCCCGATCAATCCAACGGCCCATGTCTCGTTCCAAAAGCGCAAAGGTAAGTTGCCCTGGCCATCCAGCGGCAAGCTGGAGGCCCGTTTCGGTTCCACCCGGGAGGTGGGTAAATTGAAATGGGACGGGGTGCTGATCTCCGCACCGGAAGGACAGGAGGTGCGAGCGATTCACCACGGCAGAGTGGCGTTTGCCGACTGGTTACGAGGCTTTGGCTTGTTGTTGATCATTGATCACGGTGAAGGCTTTATGAGTCTTTACGGGCACAATCAGAGCCTCTTCAAAGAGACCGGTGAGTGGGTGGAGCCTGGAGAGGTGGTTGCTCAGGTGGGTAACAGTGGGGGTCGCGCCTCATCGGGGGTCTATTTTGGCATTCGGCATAACGGAAAGCCGAAAAACCCAACCCAATGGTGTCGTCGGATCCGGGGGCGGGTGATTGCGGGTAAGGCTGTGAAGGAACTATCTTTTTATCCAGTTACTCACAACACAAAGAGCGACAGATTGGCGTCACGCTGAGGATCTCGGATGGAGATCGGTCAGCAGCGCGTTTCAAGCGGCGGGTTGAGCATTGGCTGGCCCTCTGGAGATGATCCGGCCGCATCGAATCATGAGCCTGCTACTCAAGTAGCGGCACGAATGTAGGAAAAGCAGATGATGAAAGCCGTTATGCGGAATAACCGACTGGGTTTCAGCCTGATAGTGATGGCTGTAATGCTGATACCTTTTGCACTGCCCGCGGAAGAGGATGGGGAGTCCAAGAACAACCTGCCGCTGCAGCAGTTGAGAACCTTTGCGGACATTTTCGGGCGTATCAAAGCAAACTACGTGGAACCGGTGGATGATGAGGTACTGCTGGAAAATGCCATCCGCGGCATGGTTTCCGGGCTCGATCCACACTCCAACTATCTGGATGCGGAAGACTACAAGGATCTGCAGGTCGGAACCAAAGGTGAGTTCGGTGGCCTGGGCATCGAGGTGGGCATGGAAGACGGCTTTGTCAAAGTGATCGCGCCGATCGATGACACGCCGGCGGCCAGGGCCGGTGTCCGCAGCGGTGATCTGATTGTGCGCCTCGATGAGACACCGGTGAAGGGCATGAGCCTGAATGAGGCGGTTGCCCTGATGCGCGGCAAACCGGGTACGCCCCTGGAGCTGACCATCATCCGTGAAGGGGAAGAGAAGCCAATCAAAATCACCGTGGTGCGGGACGTGATCCGGGTTGCCAGCGTCAAGAGCCGCCTGCTGGATGATCGATTTGCCTACTTACGGATCTCTCAGTTTCAAACCCATACCGCCAGAGACATGCTGAAAGTGCTGCGCAAGTTGAAAGGTGAATCCGAGGGGGATCTGCAGGGCATGGTGCTGGATCTGCGCAACAATCCGGGCGGGGTGTTGAATGCCGCCGTCTCGGTCAGTGACGCCTTTCTCGAAGATGGCCTGATTGTCTATACCAAGGGCCGTGAGACCGACTCCCAGCTGCGTTTCGAAGCGGCGCCGGATGATGTGCTCGAAGGGGCGCCGATTGTGGTGCTGGTGAATGAAGGCTCCGCCTCCGCTTCGGAGATTGTGGCGGGTGCGCTGCAGGATCATGGGCGCGCCGTCATCATGGGCAGCCAGACCTTCGGTAAGGGTTCTGTCCAGACCATCATTCCGATCACCGATACCGCCGCAGTGAAGCTGACCACGGCACGTTACTTCACCCCATCCGGTCGTTCGATTCAGGCGGAAGGGATCAAACCGGATATCGAGTTGGAGGACTTTACCCTCTCAAAGGTGAAGAAAGATCAGGTTGGACCGATCAAGGAGTCGAATCTGACCGGTCACCTGGAGAACGGCAACGAGGAGAGTGAGGAAAACCAGCCATCCGATTCGGATCAAGGGGATGAGTCGGTGGCCGCTAAAGATTATCAACTGGGTGAGGCGTTGAATCTGCTGAAGGGTCTTGCCATTCTGAATGCCAGAAAAGGGGCGGGGTAAAATACCGATAACTTGTGCACTATCCGATTCTAAAGCGTGACATCAGAGGCTCGCACAGCACCCAGGTCAGGGTGTACTGCAGCGGTGACGGCCGGCCTTTGCCAAACATCCGATGAGCAGACTGTTTCTGATCGGGCTATGGATAGTTATCGCCTTCTCCCCTACCCTCAAGGCTGAGCTTCAGCAGAATCCTCAACTGGAACACCCGGTCAGGATCGGCCTGATCATCGATGATCTGGGCAACCAGAAAGCCGCGGGAGAACGGGCGATCAATCTACCGGGCCCGGTGACTTACGCTTTTTTGCCGCAAACCCCCTTTACCTGGCATTTGGCGACCCGCGCCCATGAGCTCAACAAAGAGGTGATGCTGCATCTGCCCATGGAGTCCGATCTGGGTAATCCTCTGGGGAATGGGGCGCTGACACTGGCGATGCCCAAATCCCACTTTGTCGCAACCCTGAAGCGCAATCTCGCCTCGGTGCCCTATGTTGCCGGAGTCAACAACCATATGGGGAGCCTGCTCACCCGGGATCCCACGGCGATGCGCTGGATCATGTCGGAGTTACGTCGTCAGGGGCTCTATTTCATCGACAGCCGCACTACCGAACTGACCGTGGCCGAAAGGGTGGCGCAGCGCCATCTGATCAGTAATGGACGTCGGGATGTGTTTCTCGACAATGTGCCGGAAAAGTCACTCATCAGGTTGCAGCTCCAGAAGTTGGTGGCGATCGCCCGGGAGCGGGGTGAAGCGATTGGAATCGGTCACCCCTATGGGGCGACCCTGGCTGTATTGCAGGAAGAATTGCCTAAACTTAAACAGCAGGGGATCGAACTGGTCCCGGTTTCTGAAATCATCAAACACAGGAGTTTCGTAATCCAACAGGCTAAAATTGATAGACTCAGCGAGGCGAGAAGCGGTAAGCTGCTAGGCGTGCGAGCGCAGGACTAGCAGTCGCTAATTCAAAGGAGCACAACAACGCAGATTTCCGCTTCTCGCCTCGCCCGAAGGGAGCCCCCCAAATAGGCCCATTCGGCGTTGCCGTCCTTGACAATGGGATAGCCATTGCCTGCGGACGGCGCCATGACTGGGCCTCTTTGGGTGGCTCTGAGTCTATCAATATTAGCCTGTTGGAGTACTGAAATGGCACGCGTCCTCGTCCCCCTAGCGCAAGGGTGTGAAGAGCTGGAAGCTGTCACCATCACCGACCTGCTGACCCGGGCCGGTGTGACGGTGGTCACCGCCGGGCTCGATGAGAATCCGGTCAAGGCGTCACGTGGCGTGACACTGCTACCCGATACCACTCTTGACGATGTGAATGCCGATGAATTCGATATGGTGGTGCTGCCTGGCGGCTTGCCTGGCGCCGACTATCTCGATGCGGATCCGAGGATTCATGCAATCCTCAAGCAGCTGCATCAGCAGGGTAAATATACCGCTGCGATCTGTGCTGCACCGAAGGTATTGGCCGGTGCGGGTCTACTGGATGGGCGCCAGGCGACCAGCTATCCGGGCGTGCTCGACGGTATGAACCTGCCGCAGGTTGCTGTGATGTCGGATGCCGTGATCAGCGACGATAAGGTGATCACCTCCCGGGGGCCGGGAACCGCCATGGATTTTGCCCTGGAATTGATCGAGCAGTTGAAGGGCCGGGAGATTCGTAATGAAGTGGAACGGGGGCTTTGCCGATAAGCCTCCATCGTTGCAATCGATCACTGTCAAAAAACACCAGGCGGAACATCAGCTGGTGCAGGCTCACAACCTGCACCAGCCCCGGTTCGGATGGAACTCTCCAGCAGGATTTACACTCTCAAGTGACCGGCGGGCCCATTCAGGCTAAAATGTCCGATTGCCCGGTAGTTAGCCTATCCTGGCAGACTATTTCCAAGAGTAATCTTTTGCAGACAAACACCATCTGATGTCAATTAACACCATCTTCCCCGTTCTGCTGCTGGTCTTCGTTACCGGTTGTGCCAACCTCAACAGTCGCTCCGACAGTGAAGATCCGACCCTCGGTAAAAGTGAAGTCCCCCCCGGCCATTTGATTCCTGGCAGGCCAAAGGAGGATAAGGATACCGGTGTTGAGGCATTTGGCCGGGAGCGGCCATCACAGGCCAGCCCCAAAGCAGAGAAACCGGAGCTCTATTACGGTACCGGAAGGTTTGTCAAACAGGGCCGGGCCAGCGGTCGCAAGGGTATTGCAGAGTCAGCGGCCGGTGATATCACCCTGAATTTCGAGCAGGCGGATCTGCGGGAAGTGGTGCAGACCGTACTTGGTGAGTTACTCAACGAGAGCTATATTCTCGATCCGGCAGTAAAGGGTAAGGTGACCATCCAGACAGGAAAATCCCTGCGTCGAGCCGATCTGCTGCCAACCCTCGAGACCCTGCTGCGAATGAATGGGGCTGCGATGGTGCTGGTGGACGGGATCTACCGGATCCTGCCTCTGAGCAAAGCGATCCAGGGTCAGCAGGTTCCCAGGCTGGCGGATGGCAGCGCACCGATACCGGCGGGTTACGCTCTGCAGGTGGTGCCGTTGAAATATATCGGTGTACGGGAGATGGCCCAGATTCTCCAGCCCCTGGCACCAGCCAACAGTGTGATCCGGGTCGATGCCACCCGTAACCTGCTGGTGTTGGGTGGAACCGGCGGTGAACTGGCCGGACTGCTGGAGACCATTCAGCTGTTCGACGTGGATTGGATGGAGGGTTTGTCGGTCGGTTTTTTCCCTCTCAAATACGCCAAAGTCTCCAGCGTGACCAAGGAGCTGCAGGCGATCGTCGGCAGCATCGATACCAACCCCCTCGAGGGTATGTTCCGGGTGGTGCCCGTGGATGAAGCCGGCGGGATTCTGGTGGTTACCCCGCAGAAGCGCTATCTGGATCGGGTGGCGGAGTGGATACCGAGGCTCGACCGGGTCGACAGCCAGGAGTCGGGAACTGGGCAGAAGCTCTATGTCTATCGGGTACAGAATGGGGAAGCTGTGGAGCTTGCGGATATGCTGCAACAGCTCTTCTCAGCTTCAGGGGCAACTCAGAAAAAGAGCAAATCCGCTCAGGTAGCTCCAGGCAAGACGAAAAAGACTCTCAGCAGTTCAACCGAAAGTGAGTCGAAGAGCCTATCCACAACCTCAGTGGCTCGCATGACCTTTTTTGGTGCCGGGGGTAATGAGAGCAAGAGCGAGATCCGGGTTGTCGCAGATGATAAACATAACTCCCTGGTGATCACAGCAACCCCCTCACAATATGCCAACATGCTGGATGCTCTGGAGAAACTGGATGTGCGCCAGCTTCAGGTGATGGTGGAGGCGACCATCATCGAAGTGGCCCTGCAGGATGAGTTCAAATATGGATTACAGTGGGCTTTCAATTCGGATGTGGGTTCAAATTATCTTGGTGAAGGGGTGCTAAGCAGTGGCACATCCACTCTATTGGGCAATACATTGCCCGGCTTCAACTTTTCTGTTCTGCGTTCAGCGTCGGATGTCAGGGCGGTATTCAATGCCCTGGCCGAAGATTCTCTGATCCGGGTGCTCTCTTCGCCCTCTGTGATGGTGCTGGATAATGAAACCGCCTCGATCCAGGTGGGTGATGAAGTCCCGATTGTCGATCAGCAGCGTCAGTCCACCACAGATTCCGATTCACCCATTATCAACAGCATCAGTTATCGTGAAACCGGTGTGATGCTGGAAGTAACACCGCGGGTCAATCCCGGTGGCCTGGTGACTCTGGATGTGACTCAGGAGGTGAGTGATGTCTCTGACGTGGTGGCCTCCAGCACATCGGGCTCGCCGACCATCTCGACCCGCAAGATCAACAGTACCGTAGCGGTGAAAAATGGAGAAGTTCTGGTACTCGGAGGACTGATCACAGATCGGGATAACGAAGGCACCTCCGGTCTGCCGTTTTTAAGCAAGCTGCCGTTGATTGGCTGGCTGTTTGGTCAGGAGTCGAGTTTCAGTAAACGAACAGAACTGGTGGTGGTGCTTGTCCCGACCGTTGTATTCGATTCAACTGACAATCGCCAGGTGGTTGAATCCTTCCGAGCCAAGCTACAGGGTTTGAAAGGCTCTTTCTAAGTGGCTGCTCAGTATTCCTGTCTTCGGTCCAGCCGCCGATAACCAATCGCCTCACTCAGATGCTGGGTGAGGATCTCCGGGCTGGCTTCGAGATCGGCAATGGTGCGGGCCACTTTGATGATGCGGTGATAGGCGCGCATCGAGAGCCCCAGTTGATCGACCGCCTTCTGCAGCAGTTTCTGCCCCGCCCCGTCGATCTGGATATAGGTCTCGATATCACGCCCGGCAAGGGCCTGATTGGTCTTTCCCTGCCTCTGATACTGGCGTCTCCTGGCGGCAAGGATGCGGGCTTGAATCTGCTCACTCCCCTCCTCCCGGCTGTTGCTCTGTCTACCACCGATCGGGATCGGTTGTCTGGGGACTTCCACATGCATATCGATGCGGTCCAGCAGCGGGCCTGATATGCGGTTGCGGTAGCGGCTGATCTGTTCGATGGTGCAGTGGCAGCGGTTGCTGCCGTCTCCCAGATGGCCGCAGGGGCAGGGGTTCATGGCGGCGAGCAGCTGGAAGCGGGCCGGGTAGTCGGCCTGACGATTGGCCCGGGAGATGGTGATCGAGCCATTCTCCATCGGTTCACGCAGCACCTCCAGTACATGCCGGTCATACTCGGGCAGCTCATCGAGAAACAGTACCCCATGGTGGGCCAGGGAGATTTCGCCCGGTTTTGGATGACTGCCACCACCGACCAGCGCCACCGCAGAGGCTGTGTGGTGCGGAGCCCGGAAAGGTCGCTGGCTCCAGCAGCTTGAATCAAACGGCTGTTGCTGGGCGAGTGAGCGTATCGCCGCACTCTCCAGGGCCTCCTGTTCGGTCAGCGGTGGCAGGATGCCGGGCAGTCGGGCGGCCAGCATCGATTTCCCGGTTCCGGGCGGACCGATATAGAGTAGAGAGTGAGCACCCGCCGCTGAGATCTCCAGCGCCCGTTTCGCTTGCTGCTGACCGATAACGTCAGCCATATCGGGCTGCTCGGGTGTCGACTCGACGAGGGCCTTTTGCTGGGTCGGCAGGGTCTCCAGGCCTTTTAGGTGAGCGCAGACCTGTAACAGATGGTCGGCGGGCTGGCAGGTCAGACCCTCGACCAGAGCGGCTTCCGCCGCGTTATCTTCGGCCAGAATCAGTGCCCGCTTCGCATCCCGGGCTGCCAGGGCGGCGGGTAGGATGCCGTGTACCCGGCGCAACTGCCCCGAGAGTGCCAGCTCGCCGGCAAACTCATACTGATCCAGGGCCTGTTTCGGGATCTGCCCTGAGGCGGCGAGAATGCCCAGGGCGATCGGCAGATCGAAACGCCCCCCCTCTTTCGGCAGGTCGGCCGGAGCCAGATTGATGGTGATTCGGCGGGCGGGAAATTCGAACTGACTGTTGATCAGTGCGCCCCTGACACGATCCTTGCTCTCCCGTACTGCCATCTCCGGCAGGCCGACGATGGAGAGTGCAGGGAGTCCGTTGGCAAGATGAACCTCAACGGTCACCAGGGGTGAGTTGATGCCCTCCTGGGCGCGGGAATAGAGGATGGCGAGTGACATGGCTTCCTTCCATGGTGTAGCAGGTCGATGGTTCCGGTATCGACGTGACAATAATGGTGCGTTAATCTTTTCCGAGTTTCCCTGTCGGTTTGACAGGGCGACAGAATCGGGCAATTCAGCGTTGTTGTTCTTCCAACGCTTTGACCTGTTCCTCCAGGCGTTTCAGCTTCTCCCGTGTGCGGGATAAGACAGCGGCCTGCACCTCGAACTCCTCTCGGCTCACCAGGTCGAGCCTGGCCAGTCCGGACTCGAGTCCGGCACGCAGGTTTTTCATCACATCCCCCTGCATGCTTTGAATGCCTGCAGGCAGAGTGTTTGAGAGCCGTTGGGCCAGGTCGTCAATCAGTTTTGAATCTATCATGCAGCAGACAATAGCCAGTGTTGGTCCGCTTGTCCAGAGGCCCTCTGAGTCGGATTTAGTGTCGCTTTATTACAACGGTTTCGCTCTATGTGGTTCTGACGAGACGCTGTTGTGAACCCGCTCCCAGTTTGAAATATATGCACTGCTTTGGTGCACCAGAGCAGTGCATGCCCGCTTTTTGTGAATCCAAATAAGGCATAGCTTTTTTACCTGGCTGTAACAAAAAAGTGAATTATTAGGAAATTTATTTGATAAACAGAGGGTTGCAATGGTTGGCACGAAGTCTGATTAGTAAATGCCACATTCGGCTTATTACATGAAATAGCTGAACCCAATATTTCAACTTTGTCATGATCGTTTAGTAGAGGAATTGAAAACCATGAAAATGAACAAAATCGCTCTGGCCTGTGGTATTGCTATGCTGGGGCTGTCATCTATCGCTGCCGCTGATATCAGTGCCAACATCGGTGTCACCAGTAACTACGTCTGGCGTGGTCTGACCCAGTCTGCCAACAGTACCGCTTTCTCCGGTGGTATTGATTATTCTCACGAAAGTGGCCTCTATGCCGGTACCTGGATCTCTGAGGCTTGGGATGATTACGAGTTGGATTTCTATGGCGGCTACGGTGGTGAAATTTCTGGCGTCAGCTATGACGCTGGTCTGATCTACTACTCCTACTCAAGTGATTCGGAGTCTGACTTTGCTGAAGTCAATGCCAATGTGGGATGGAATTTCCTCTCAGCAGGTGTTGCCTATGTGATTTCTGCTGAAGATGCCGTGGAGGCAGTTGAAGAGGATCTCTATTTCTACATCGGCGCAGGCTTCGATCTTCCCGAAGACTTCTCTATTGGCCTGACCGTTGGTTTTGTCGAACCTGATGGCGATGATGATGCCGATGCGGATGACTACACCCACTATCAGATCGACCTGAGCAAGTCAGCCGGTGACTTTGGTGATGTGACCTTCAGTCTCTCTGACACCGACCTGGATGATACCGACGCTCCGGGTGAAGACTCCGATATGCGTTTCTTCGTCTCTTACTCAAAAGAGTTCTAAGCGACCTTTTTTCGTGACTAATCATACGTCCGCCTACGGGCGGACTCGATAACTGAGGAGTAACAGCATGAAAATGATTTCCGCAATCATCAAGCCATTCAAGCTTGATGATGTCAGAGAAGCGCTCTCTGACGTCGGTGTGGCCGGCATAACCGTCACCGAGGTGAAGGGATTCGGACGGCAGAAGGGTCATACCGAACTCTACCGTGGCGCCGAGTACGTGGTCGATTTTCTCCCCAAGATCAAAGTTGAGATCGCGGTGGATGACAGCATTGTCGACCAGGTCGTCGAAGCCATTACCAATGCCTCCAAGACCGGCAAGATTGGTGACGGCAAGATCTTTGTCACCACGCTGGAACAGGTGGTCCGTGTGCGTACTGGTGAAACCGGTTCTGAAGCACTGTAACCGATTTGTAACTACTTTCTGGAGAGTATCGTGGAAGCGATTACACATTTAAGCTACGCACTGGACACCTTCTATTTTCTGGTGTCTGGTGCACTCGTAATGTGGATGGCGGCAGGTTTCGCCATGCTCGAGGCCGGTCTGGTCCGAGCTAAGAACACTGCCGAAATCCTTACCAAAAACGTCGCCCTGTTTGCCATCGCCTGTATCATGTACATGCTGATGGGTTACAACATCATGTACCCGGCTGACGGCAACGGCATCATCCCTGCGCTGGATCTGAGCTTCATGTTCGGTGGCGACAACAGTGTTGAAGACGTGCTGGCCAGCAATGGCGATACCTACTATTCCGGTATGTCAGACTTCTTCTTCCAGGTGGTCTTCGTGGCTACCGCCATGTCGATCGTATCCGGTGCCGTGGCTGAGCGTATGAAGCTGTGGGCATTCCTGGTCTTCGCTGTGGCGATGACCGGTGTGATCTATCCCCTGCAGGGCTACTGGAAGTGGGGCGGCGGTTTCCTGGATGCGGCCGGCTTCAATGACTTTGCCGGTTCCGGTGTGGTGCATCTGTGTGGTGCATCTGCCGCTCTGGCCGGTGTCATCCTGCTCGGCGCTCGTAAGGGTAAATACTCCGCTGACGGTCGGGTTAACGCCATTCCTGGTGCCAACATGCCTCTGGCGACCCTGGGTACATTCATTCTCTGGTTGGGCTGGTTCGGCTTCAACGGTGGATCCGAACTGAAAGTCTCTGACATCGGTGAGGCCAATGCGGTAGCTGCCGTATTCGTCAACACCAATGCGGCAGCTGCCGGTGGTGTGATTGCGGCCCTGTTGACCGCCCGCGCCCTGTTCGGCAAGGCTGATCTGACCATGGCATTGAATGGCGCACTGGCTGGCCTGGTGGCGATCACTGCTGAGCCTTTGGCACCGACCCCACTCTGGGCAACCATTGTTGGCGCCATCGGCGGTATCCTGGTGGTCTTCTCCATCATCACCATGGATAAGATCAAGATCGACGATCCTGTTGGTGCGATCTCGGTGCATGGTGTGGTTGGCATGTGGGGCCTGATTGCCGTGCCCTTCTCCAATACCGATGCCGCCTTTGGTGCACAGTTCCTGGGTCTCGGCGTGATCTTCGCCTGGACTTTCATCGCCAGCTTCATCGTATGGCTGGTCCTCAAAGCGATCATGGGTATCCGTGTGAGCGAAGAGGAGGAGTACGAAGGCGTCGACCTCGGGGAATGCGGCATGGAAGCCTATCCGGAATTCACTGGTAATAGGGGGTCCGGACTCTAATCTCATATTGATGGGATTGACTACAAGGTAAAAAGGGCGCTTCGGCGCCCTTTTTTTTGTTCTTCAGGTCAGCCAATGAATGCCTATCAGGTCTGTTAGGGCCTGTTAACACTAATCCAATACGCCCGAATATTTTCTACGCTGTTTTTTTGATAGTCTATTTCAGGAACAACTGATTATTCCTCTCTACAACATCCCGGCGCATGCTGGACTAAAGTGCGAAGTGACCCGTTCAGAGAGTCAGGCGGCTGGATAGCAACATCTGTCTGAATTAGTATTCAATCAGTGGTTGTTTGGATGAATGGCCCCCCATGAGCCGCAACAGCGAGCGGCTTGGCGGGAATGGTTTAGTGATGGATACTTAATTACATTTCAAGGATTTGACAATGAATGTTTTGCTTCGGGCAGTCGTGATCAGCGCCATTTTCTCGCACAGTCTCTATGCGGGTGTCTATAAGTGGACCGATGAGCATGGACGGGTCCATTTCAGTGATCGCCCTGTTTCCGAATCTTCCACTGAGGTGAAGATCAAACAGACCCCCTCCTCCGGTTCCACTGGCGACTCCCCTCAGCAACGACAGCAGAAGATGCGCAAAATGCTCGATGCGTTTGAAGAGGAGCGTAGCGAAAAGAAAGAGGCCAAGCAGAAAGCAAAACAAGAGCGGGAAAAAAGAAAGAAAAAGTGTATCTATGCCAAAGACCGATATAACTCGCATAACAGGGCTCGTGGAATTTACAACTATAAGAAGGATGGGGATAGGAGTTATCTCAGCGAGGCTGAACGTAAAAGCCATATGCAGCGGTTAAAGGCGGATGTTGATCGCTGGTGCAAGTAGTGGACGGCCGATAATTTTCCCGCCCAAACAGACCCTAGGAGAGAAGCAACACCACTTTGCCTTGGATCGAACGGGTAGTCAGCCTGAAAACGATCAACCTATGATCGTCTGCAGCACTAAAGGCTGAGCATATTGAAATTCATGGTCTGATCGGTACGCGCTTCTGGATTGCTATTCTAACAAGTAAATATTACGCATTTTCCTTGGTGTCTTATTCACCTTTTTTATTGAACACTATCATATATTCTTATGTTCAATAGGCTGACAAAGTGCCCTGTATTGCTGAAAGGATATTCAGCTTGAATCACACAAGAAGAGAATTATTGCCGCTATAACACATCTGCTTGTTTTGGCTCAAAGCATTGCTGGCTGGCTAATAAAATCGATACCCGCAAGGAGACAAACGATGGAAAAGGCAGATCTACCGGACCTGGGGGATAAAGGTAACCAGCACTACGGTAGAAAAAAATATCCGCAAAAAGGTACTTCAGGCCTGGCCGTTGCCTATGTGCAGAATCTGTTAAATGCACGAATGCCCCCTCCCCCGCTTTGGGTCGACGGTATCTTCGGGCCTAAGACGGATAGTCGGGTCAGACAATATCAGGCAAGCCGTAGATTGGCGGTCGATGGCATCGTCGGTCCGATGACACTGGCGAGTCTGGAGGCGGGGCCGCCAGCAATCCGTAAACGACCAAGTGCAGGGAGTATGGTAATCCCGGCAACCGGTGGCGTTTAAAAACGCAAATGTCGAGAATTCAATCGAGGCTCAAGCCGGACTGAGCTCGGCGGGTCATGCCGCCGGGCATCTGTTGTCTTTAACCATTTTCTGCCAAGAAATCCGAAATTCGAAATCGGCAAGCAAGCGATTCAGAAAAATGAAAAGGTACGACCCAGGTATAGGTAATTTTCAGTGCGGCCATTTTCTGCAAAACCCCGTGCCAGGTATATTGGGCCAAGTGGTGAATCCATCGATAGGGTGATACTGCCTGCCGTTCTTAATCTATCCATGGCGATATCATCCCGCTCATCCCAGACATTGCCAGCTTCTAACGAGACTCCCGCATAGACCGGTATTTTTAAAACCGATCGACTGTCGCCCAGTTCTCTTAAATAGATCAATCGTATGAGTCCGGCGTAACGCCCGGCGAGTTCTGATTCCTGATAGCCGGAGAGATTGAACAGACCACCGATGGAAAATCCAGTGTTTACCGGTCCATCTGTATTGGTCACTCCGGCAGCGCCAGCCCACAGCATAAGGGTATTCTTGTTCCAGGTATTTGCCCACAGGCCATTGATATTGAATGTGTCATACTCTTCCTCAGCCCCAAGCTCATCTCTGCTGGCCGACCAGGATAGGTTTGCCATCAGCCCGTGACGGGGAAAATTGATGCTATCCAATTGGTCGTAAGTAAAGGTTACGACCCAAGTGCCGAATTTGATCTCTTCCGAGGAGGTCGACAGATCGCCAATGTATGGACTGACATCACCTGAGCCTGCATACGCGCCGATCTCGAGCTGGCCCCAATTGCCAAATTGACGTCCACCGGCGAGTAAAAAATTGGAGTAGTTCACATTCAGGTCAGCCACCTGGCGACCGGATTCAAATACCCCGGCATGGGTTTCGTAGTAACCCAGCAAAGTTCGAAAATAGTATCTGAGGTTATAGTCGATGGGTTGATACAGCTCTGTGGTGATCCGCTGATCATGGCCGATCTGCACTTCTGTACGCCATTCTCCCCCCATACTGTTGATGGGTGTCATGGTATGGCTTGAGGCCAGGTTGAAAATCCCGGATCCATCAAAATTGGTCTCCATGGTCAGGCCGAATCTTAAGTAGTTAGGCCCCCACTCCTTTTCTGTTGCACGAATCTTCAATTCGTTTTGGTGATCCTTCTGCAGAAGATTGTAATCGACCCGTTCAAAGATGTTCATGCCATACAGCTGATTGATCTCCTCCTCCAGTTTCGCGATATTGAGTTTTTCGCCCTCGCTTGCCGAAATGTTTGCCTGCAGTACATCCGTGCTCAGAGGCGAATGGTTTTCGAAGCTGATCTGGTCGATAAGCGGCGTTGCGCTCTCCCTTTGTCGGAGTGAGGTCATGTGTGCGGCATACAACTCTTCCGATAGAGAGAGTTGTGCCAGCTGCTGCGCCATTTGGTTTGCTGCGGTCATACCGTTGTCGATCATTTCAGCGGCACGCCAGAAGTCAGTGGACGAGTGGTTGCCTAGGTCCGGCTTTATCAAAATATCCTTGTCAGTGAGTTTTTCCAGTTGCTGTTGCGTATTGCTCAATGTGGAAAAGCCCAGAATCTGGTTGAGTATGCTCAGTGGCGATGAAAGCCCTTCCCGACTTTGTGGCTTGGTACTGAGATCAACCACGATCAATCTGTCGGCACCCAGATCAAGGGCTTGCTGAACTGGCAGGTTATTGGCGAATCCGCCGTCGACCAGTAACCGGCCGTGCCAATCGACTGGTGCAAAAACGCCAGGGATCGCCATGCTCGCAAGCATGGCGGTTGAGAGAGGGCCGTTAGCCAGTGTGACCGCTTCACCGGTCTCTATATCGGCGCCTACGGCACGAAATCTGATTGGCAGCAGATCGAAATCATCTGGCGCCAGCAGAGTCAGTGATTTAAGTCTGAGGCTAAGTTGCTGACCCTGTAGCAGTCCTTTCGGTATGACGAGGTTCCAGTCTTCAATCCCGGCTTCCTGCTTGATGAGAAAATCGTAATCATCGTGTTTGCGGCGAAAGCTCCGGTTCTGCCTGGGGGGTTGATCTTGAAATGCGGCATCCCAATCGGTTTCAGCCAGCAGTTGCTCAATCTCCTCCACCGTATAGCCATAGGCATACAGGCCACCGACGATGGCGCCCATGCTGGTGCCGGTTATCACATCGATGGGGATGTGGAGCGCTTCGAGTACTTTCAGTACCCCAATATGTGAAGCTCCCCGTGCGCCGCCTCCACTTAGCACAAGACCGATCACCGGGCGGTCGAGAGGCTGGGTTGCTGTTGCCGCATCCGCCTGCAGTCCGATACCAATCAGCAGGATTGAACAGGCGATGACTTTTACCGTCGATATGGATACACGGGATAGGGAGGTTATTAGGCGCACTGCATTGGTATCGATCAGCTTCAGGTTTCCCTATGTGAAAGTCCACGCATCTCGAAATCAATGCGCTCCAGTGCAAACGAACAGGCTTTGATCTCTGATCTCTCCAGCACACTGGCGAGAAACTTCAGGCATTGTTGAACACCCTCTCTTTTGCCGGAGAGATCAGCTCTGTTTTATTGTAGCGGCATTGTTCAGCCTGGTACCAGAGCGAATGGTCTTGAGTCCAGCCCTAGCTGTTGGGCTGTTGTGGGTAGAAAATAGGGAGTGGGGAGGGGCTGTAGCAGCCCCTCACGAGAGATTGATCGATCAGTGCACGCTGCCAAATGAGAGATCGAGCGAGTAGGGTGGCAGGGGAATGCCGGCAATCTTGCAGGCCTGAACAACCGGTCCTCTTGGGAAGAGGCTATAGAGATATTTCTTGCCACCCCGGTCTTTGACCTGTCCGGTCATGGCTTTGAGTACCAGTCTGGCGCTACAGGTGGCGCCATTCTGTTCGCAGTGACTGCGTAGGAAGTGGATCACTTCCCAATGGGCATCGGTCAGTTCGATATTCTCTTCGGCAGCAAGCTGAATGGCTTGTTCCTCAGTCCAATCCTCGAAGCCCTCGGGCGTATTGCTGTTCTCCACAGCCATAGGATTCATCTCAGGCATTGGTATTCTCCAGTGGTGGTGGTTGTATTTTTCGTGGTCGTATTATTGGGTTTTTGTGCCCCACGCATTTAAAGATAGATCAGATCTGGATAAAGACCAAGAAAAATAGTAAGGAATGTTGTTTAGGCTTGTTCAAACCTTGTGGAAAGGCGACAAAGCCGCCTGTTTTCCGCTAACATGAGCAGCCTGGATCGCCTTCCATGGTAAAGTATTCATAGGATAAACAATAAGTTATGTCAGAAAAGCCGCCATTTGTTCTGGTTGATGGATCATCCTACCTGTTTCGGGCCTACCACGCCCTACCGGACCTCAGTAACTCACAGGGGGAGCCGACAGGAGCGATCGTCGGGGTGCTCAACATGCTGCGTCGTCTGATCGGTGATTATCAGCCGCACTATATGGCGGTGGTCTTCGATGCGCCGGGCGGTAGTTTCCGCAATGAACTCTATCCCGACTACAAGGCCAATCGGCCGCCGATGCCGGAGGATCTGCGCTGTCAGATCGAACCCCTGCATGAAATCGTTCAGGCCATGGGGCTGCCGCTGGTTATGGTGGCCGGTGTTGAGGCGGATGATGTGATTGGCACCCTGGCTGTGCAGGCGACGGAAGCCGGCCTGGAGACGGTGATCTCCACGGGAGACAAGGATATGGCTCAGCTGGTCAATCCCTCGGTAAGCCTGGTCAATACCATGTCCGAGACCACCACGGATGAGCAGGGGGTAATGGACAAATTCGGTGTCAGACCGGACCAGATTATCGACTATCTGGCCCTGGTGGGTGACAGTGCGGACAATATACCGGGGGTACCGAAATGTGGTCCGAAAACCGCAGCAAAATGGCTTAAAAGCTACGAAACGCTGGATGAGCTGATCAGTCATGCAGACGAAATTGGTGGTAAAATAGGCGAAAATCTTCGATCCAGTCTTGAACAGCTACCATTATCGAGAAAATTGGCGACAATTAAGCTGGATGTGGCGCTCGATCAGGCGCCCAAGGATCACAGCATCGGAGACCAGAACACGTCACTGCTGGGAAGCCATTTTCAGCGCATGGAGTCCAATCGGCTGCTGGCGAGCCTTGAGGGTACCGACCAGGAGGCGCCGCAAGCGGAGGCAGAGGCCGCTGTCGAGGCAGATTATCAGACCATTCTCAGCCAGGCGGAGCTGCTCAAGTGGCTGAAACGACTCAGTTCCAGTGAACTGTTCGCCTTTGACACGGAGACCACCAGCCTCGATTACATGCAGGCCGAACTGGTGGGTATCTCCTTTGCCATCTCGCCCGGTGAGGCGGCCTATGTGCCCCTAGCCCATGACTATCCGGGGGCTCCGGAACAGCTCTCTCTGGAGTGGGTGTTGGAGCAGTTCAAGCCCCTGCTGGAAGACCCTGAGCAGAAAAAGGTGGGTCAGAATCTGAAATACGACATGAGCGTGCTGGCCCGCTATGGCATCCAGATGCAGGGTATCGCCTTTGACACCATGCTGGAGTCCTATGTGCTCAATTCCACGGCAACCCGCCACGATATGGATTCGTTGGCGAAAAACTATCTGAACCACGCCACGATCCACTTTGAGGATATCGCCGGGAAGGGCAAAAAACAGCTCACGTTCAATCAGATCGAGCTGGATCAGGCCTCGCCATACGCTGCCGAAGATGCGGATATAACCTTAAGGTTGCACCAGGAAATCTGGCCGAAACTAGAAAGTGAGTCTTCACTAACAAAGCTCTTCAATGAACTGGAAGTGGCTCTGGTTCCGGTGCTTTCTCGCATTGAGCGTAACGGGGTCAGCGTCGATAGCACGATGCTGCGTCAGCAGAGTGACGCTTTTGCCCGGCAGCTTCATGAGCTGGAGCAGCAGGCCTACAGCCTGGCCGGCCACAACTTCAATCTGGGCTCGCCGAAACAGATCGGTGAGGTTTTTTTCAATGAGCTGCAGTTGCCGGTGATCAGCAAAACCCCGAAAGGGGCCCCATCCACCGCCGAGTCGGTGTTGGTCGAATTGGCCCATCAGGGGCATGAACTGCCGTCGGTGATCCTGCAACACCGGGGATTGGCTAAACTGAAATCCACCTACACCGATAAGCTGCCCGAGATGGTCAATCCGACCACAGGAAGGGTGCATACCTCCTATCATCAGGCTGTCGCCGCCACCGGCAGACTCTCCTCAACCGACCCGAATCTGCAGAATATCCCGATTCGCAGCGAGGAGGGGCGTCGTATCCGACAGGCCTTTGTGCCTCAAGCCGGCTGGAAAATGGTGGCAGCCGACTATTCCCAGATTGAACTGCGCATCATGGCCCATCTGTCACAGGATCAGGGGCTGTTACAGGCCTTCTCAGAGGGTAAGGACATCCATACCGCTACCGCAGCAGAGGTTTTCGGCACCGAGCTGGAGCAGGTGAGTTCAGAGCAGCGCCGTTCTGCCAAAGCGATCAATTTCGGCTTGATCTACGGAATGTCGGCCTTCGGTCTGGCACGACAGCTGGGTATCGAGCGGAAGGCAGCCCAGGAGTATGTCGACCTCTATTTCGATCGCTACCCCGGCGTGGCTGAGTTTATGGATCGAATCCGTGAGCAGGCCCATCAGCAGGGCTATGTGGAGACCCTGTACGGTCGTCGCCTCTATCTGCCCGATATCAATGCCCGCAATCATCAGCGCCGTACAGCCGCTGAGCGCACCGCCATCAATGCGCCCATGCAGGGTACAGCGGCGGATATCATTAAACGGGCCATGCTCTCGGTCGATCAGTGGATTGAAGGGGAGAAACCGCCAGTGCAGATGCTGATGCAGGTACACGATGAGTTGGTCTTCGAGGTCGAACCGGAGTATCTGCAAGAGGCCACGACAGTGCTGACGGAGCGTATGCAGGGGGCGGCTCTACTCGATGTCCCACTCCTGGTGGATGTCGGTGTGGGTGACAATTGGGACGAGGCCCATTGAGGCAGATGCAAAATAGTTGAGTAGGTTGCTGAACTTTTTCCGGGCAGCCCAGTCAGAGGTTCTGTAAGTCGTACGGCACGGGTCGCTTTTCCTCCCTTTGCGACCCACCCCTTCCCGGTGACCCCATCCGGGAAGATCCGGCCCCGTCAGTCTCTCCCCTTAGGCTGATGGGGCCACTTTTTTATATGGTATTGATTTTCTTAGATCTCTTACGGACAGGATTGCCCTGTTCCAATACGCATATTTTGTAAGGTATTTGTAAGCGCACGGATCTGTTGCATCTGTCGAGAGCTCTCTGTGATAACCCAAATCAGTGCATGAGGCGTGAGATCAGTGACTGTTCAGGGAATGTGGTTTGAGTGAGATCGACGACTGCATCCGGTTGTAGCTTGAGTGCTGCATCGGCCAGAATGACAACGGGCAGCACCACATTATGTCCCCAGGGTTTGGTGCTGAATTCTGTTAGCCAGGTTATCACTGACTGATTCTGTTTTGAGACCAGCAACGATTCAATATTATGTAGTACTGTTGGTCCTGCCTGCATCGTCTCGAACAGAGTGCGATCGAGTTCAGCAAGGGTCAGGTCTGCAGCCTTCATGCCGAGAGGTGCCATCTCGGTTTCACGATAATCGTAAAATGAATAGTTCAGTTCATGTGCCAGGGTTTTGAATAGATCTGGGCGATATTCGGGAAAAGCGACAATCAGTCCATACCACTCCGTTTTGTTGGCTAACTGCTGAGCGACTATTTTTATCCATTGTTCCATCGAGTAATCCGGTATCTGTTCAGGCGTTCCTGGTATCGGTCTTCTACGTTGACTGAGGCACTGGCCAATTTGTCTGTTGTTGTTATTTAGAAATCTCCAGTGGCACCCGCCGTCATTACTGCAAGCATGGCCTGGTTGACACGAATTGCGATGGTCTGCAGTTCCGGCGATAGGGAGGTGCTGTTGATCAACATGTCGAGGTTGAGCATATAGAGCCAGGCTTTTCCATGCTGATCTTCCACCAGAGATATACGGCATGGCATGTAGGCTGAATAGAGAGGATCACTGACTACCATCTGTACGGCGTCTTCCGGATCGCAGAACTGCAGAATCTCGAGATGGGGGGATTTCAAACCTCGGGCTCGTACCTCTTCATGCACCTTCTGACGTCCAACCAGGCGCAGGTTCAATTCTGCCGCTTTGGATGTCATGGCGTCACCTGCGTCGGCTAGGCTGACACCGCTGGCAAGGCTCATTTTAATGACTGATTGATAGATGTCAGCAATCTCTACCTCAGGATCTTCACCGGCGGACAGGTTGAATGTAAGGAGTAAGAAAGCTAAGAAGCAGAGATTATATTTGGTAGATAATTTCATGATCGTCTCCCCATAGTCGATGAATATGCAGGCAGATCATTTCGCTTCCGAAATAGTTTTACTAGTTATCTGCCTGATGGAAAGGTGATTTGCATTAATTGGGCATGAACAGTATTCCTGTTGGGGTGATTCTGAAGTTGCCGGATAGACCAGCGATAGAACGCATATCCTGATTGAGCGGCTTGAGAACAATATCGCCGGAAGGTGTGACTCTGAATTGGCCGGATATATTGAGATCGTCCTGATCGCCTCCCTGTACCATACCGACCATACTCATACTGTCCATCATGCTGGACATGCCTACCGAGAAGTCATTTGTTTCAGGAAGAGGTGGATGAGCAGGTAGAGTTGTGACATAGGCGATAATGTCATCGATTTCAGAGTCAGCATAGTCATCGAATGTTTCGTCTTCAGGATCGTCGTCATGGTGACGTTGTTTATCCTGAAATTTTTTGATTTGGCTAAAGATGTAACTGCCGTATTGCCCTGCTACCGGTGGTATGTCCTTTTTAGGTTTTCCCAAACCTGATTTCTTGTGGCAGGATTTGCACACATCATTGAATATTTCTTTGCCTTTGTCGGGTTTGCCATTAGGGTATTCAGGGATTTTTGGCAGGTTGAGATTGCGTAAGTTGACCCCTGCGAGGTATTCCGAAATGTCCCTGATATCGTCATCGGTCATTTTTTTGATGGACGAAGCGATAACCATAGGAGCATAACTTCGTTCACCGGAACGATAGAATTTGAGTTCCTTTTCCAGATAGTCGGCGGGTAAGCCGGCCAATCTGGGAGACATGGTGCCAGGAGTTCCCTGACCATAGTCACCGTGGCAGAGTGCACAGCTCCTGTTAATCCGTTTGCCATTCTCGATATTCAAAGCCTGACATAGATTTGGTAGTAATAGTAAGAGTATCAATACAGTTTTAAGCAGCATTCATTGACTCCTGGGTTATCGGTTCAACTTTTATGTTAAGAATTATCGTTATCTACGTTGCCTTTAGAGTGGGCAATGAAACGAATCGAGGGATTGGTTAGTTTTGGATCAGCCATGTTCTTGACCTGTTTGACAGGCTGTTCATTTGGTCCAATCGCTGTTGTATCGAAATTGCCGCTATCGAGTTGATCGATTGGGCCGATATCCAACACGCGCATCATACAGGCCATAACACAGTATGGTTTGCGTCCGGCATCGATCTCATCGACGCACATGTTGCATTTTTTAACCAGATTATCACTGGGATCGAATTGAGGTGCGCCGTATGGACAGGCGGCTTCACAACGTCTGCAACCGATACAAAGTGAGGAGTCAATGTCGACAATGCCGTCTTGCTTACGTTTGAAGATGGCGCCTGTTGGGCAGGTCGGCAGGCAGGCAGGTTGTGCACAGTGGTTGCAAGACATGTTGACCTTGTAAGCATAGACATCGGGAAAATCACCTCCCTCAATGTAGCTTACTCGGCGAAAGCGTGGTCCCGGCGCAAGCCCGTTTTTGTCTTTACATGCTATTTCACAGGCACGGCAGCCAATACAATCAACATTATGATGTATGAAGCCTAATTGTTGATCAGGATCAACAGGTGTGTAAACCTGTTGTTTACGCCGTTTGACCGCTGCTTTTATTTTTGATTTGTCCATGGTTTTGCTCATACGAATGAACTCCAGTTGATCGACTAGATGTCGCGGCCAAAGACATGGGTTCTGGATATGGATGTTTCATCCCAGCCTGCACGATGTTGTAGTGTTGTTTTACGTATGTTTACGAGAATGGTGTTGTAGGCAAAAGATCCTGCTGGACTCGGTGTGTCAGCGCTGAGCATATTGGGATTACCGGCACGATCGATGCCTTTGCTGTCCAAATCGATCCATGCCCCTTCGGGGATGGCGACAACGCCAGGCAGACATCTTTGGGTCACATAAGCCGGAACCACCAATCTGCCACGATCGTTCCATACTTCAATTTTGTCTCCTGTAGAGATACCGAGCTTTTTCGCGTCACCGGCATTGATTGTAATCTCCTGATCATAGGTTTCTCGCAGGATGGCGCTGTTATTGAAAATTGAATGTGTTCTATGTCTTGGATGTGGCGTGATCAAATGAAATGGATACTTTTCTGTTTTGGTTGGGTGGTTCAGGGATTCGAAAGGTTCAATCCATTTTGGAATTGAAGGAATATGGTAGCCATAACGTGTTTTGGTCCAGTCGTTGATGCGAGCCAGTTCGTCACACAGGATTTCAATTTTTCCTGAAGGTGTCTGAAACGGTAGGCCAAGTTCCACCTGATCCTGAAAGGCGATGTGCGGACGCTCAAGTTTTACTTTGTAGACACCGTGCTTTTTAAACTCCGTCCAGGGCATTTCCACATGTTGGTGATGCATTACCCGCTCTTCCCACCAGGTACGCAGATACTCCTCATCGACCGGGTCTGGGTTGTTCCAATAGTCACGCGTGGCTTTCGGGTTGTATGCCTGGCCAAACTTATCGCCGATACCTGTCATGTTACCTAAGCGGTAGGCAAGTTCCGTAAACACCTGAAAGTCAGACTTGCTTTCACCCAATGGTTCGATCACTTTAGGTCTGTGTATATAGTAATGACCCTTGTACCAGGGAAGGGCTACATCATGTCTTTCGAAGTGTGTGCAGATCGGTAACAATACGTCAGAATAGAGACCGGAGGTTGTAATCGTCTGGTCGAGGCAAACCACCAGATCCAACTTGTTGATGGCTTCGATTTCTGCATTGATATTGGTGAGTTGGTTGAACCAGTTTGATCCTTGATAGAATATGCCACGGATATTCGGGATCACACCGTCAAGATTGTCATCGCGTGGCCAGAGACCAGCTTCCTGGCGGGTTACGTTGGGGTAGTTGTTGACAATATGAGCCCAACGATCCGATTTGATCGAGGAGAACCAGATATTGGAATAATCATCATATGGGTGGGCCACCCCTTCTGCATGCCAGGCCTTACCTACACCTTCGGCACAGCCGCCGAGTATGCCGATATTACCGGTCATAGCCTGTAGTGCGGCTGCCATTCGATTATACTGTTCACCGTAGTCGTTTCGTCCAGGGCCCCAGCACGCTTTGAGTGCGGCTGGTTTCGTTGTGGCATACATATCAGCAAGTTTTCTGATATCTGCTGCCTTGACGCCACAGATCTTTTCAGCCCACTCCGGTGTTTTAGGCTGACCGTCATACTTGCCCAGAATATAATCTTTGAAATTTTCTGTGCCGTTGGGTGAATTTTTTGACCATTCAGGCATGGTGTCTGCATCCATACCTTGTACAAATTTATTGATGAATGCCTGGTCCTGTAGATTGTTGGTAAAGATGTAATGTGCCATACCAGCCATCATTGCTGCATCGGTATTGGGCTTGATTGGAATCCACCAAGCATCGAAGGTGGCTGCTGTATCGGTGTATAAGGGATCGATTACGACGAACTTACAGCCATTCTGTTTCGCCTTACGCATGTAGTAGATGGTATTTCCGCCATGAAATGTGTAGGCTGGATTCCAGCCCCACATGATCAATAGTTTCGAATGGGCGAAAGTATCATCTTCATTGCCGTCTTCAATGGTACCGAAGGTCCAACGTGAACTTGTGGTAGTACCCTGATAGGAGGGAACGGACCAGCAACTCGTGCGACAGGCAAACATTCCCAGAAAACGCCCTTGCAAACCTTCGATTTGATCTGATTTATGTAAGACACCATAAGAGGCCCCAGCATAGCTCTGATCGAGTATGGCTTGTGATCCATACTGGGCTTTTATTTCGATGAGCTTATTGGCGATGAAATCCAGTGCTTCATCCCAGGAGACACGTTTGAATTTACCTGAACCTCTTTCGCCAACACGCATCATCGGATAGAGTAATCTTTCGGCGCAATAGATGCGTTCTCGATAGGCTCTGCCGCGAAGACAGGCTCTGAGTTGCGGTTCCTCATCCGTATCCTTGCCATAGCAACCATCCCGTTGGTAGCGTCCATCATCCGAAGAGAGTCGCACAATCACATCATTCTGTTTATGAGCTACCAGCATATGACGTGAACCACAGTTATGGGCGCAACTGGTGACAACCGTTTCCAATTGGTTGTCGGTAGGATAGGGTTGATAAGCTTGTGCAGTAGCTTTATTGATTTTGACAAGCCCGCCTGCGGCCAATGTTGCAAAACCAGTTGCTGATACCTTGAGAAAATTTCTGCGTTCCTGATTCAGGGAGTTGTTGATCAGCTTTGTTAGTGCATGTTTCTTTATCATCGTCACTGTTCCGGTTTTTGTCTCTGTAAGTGTTGGCAAAAGAGACTAATTCGTGAAACGAGAATCGTATTCCGTTGGACGATTTTTTGCCCACTCAGGTAATGCACCTGGCATTCTTTGCAACCAGGGACGTCTTACGTAGGGATAGGGAATGGCATACCAGGCGCGTCCACCATGGCAGCCGTAACAAAGATCACTTTCGTTGGCTTGCAGGTTTTCAATTTCATATTCATTAAGAAAGTTCAATTTATGACGGACTGTCCTGTATTCCTTGTGACAAGTAACACAATCATTTTCAAATTTTTCTGCGACTTCAGGCCAATCGCCGGATAGACCTGACATCACTTTGTAATCGAATCTCCCATGGCACATAAGGCAGATGTCGGGATCAACGGCCTTACGCAAAATCAATCCGGATTGTGATGTTTCTGAGCTGCCTGAAACTTCATCTTTTGGGTCATGTCCTTGGTGACAGGTGATGCATTTGAATTGCATGAAGCGTCTGGCTTCAGGGGTTATAAGGTGGCGACGATGAAATGTCTCTTGAGGGCCGGTATAGTTCGGATTTGCCTGATACCAGGCAATACTCTCTTCTGATTTGATTCCTGCTGGCGATTCGCTACGAGACTTTCTCTGAATAATTTCCTGGTGACAGTTGAGGCACTGCTCATCACTGGCCTGGTCGATGGCGGGTTTGAAGTGAATTGGGTCCCAGCGGGAGCCAAGATAGTCATGCTCCGGGTCTTCTACTTCATTTGCCTGGATCTGTGTAACACAAAGCATCAAACTCATGAGCAGCAATATCAGTGCCGTTTGGCTTTGTTTCATAGCAATCTCCTCATCTACTCATACAATGTATAAGTAACAGCGATTTCGTTATTGTGCCGGTTGTCGGTAACGCAATGATCATCAGTATTCAGTAGATACTGTATAACCAGACAACCAAGCTGCTGTTGAAAGTATTAATAATGCTTGTGAAACGATGGGTCAGCTTATTTTTGTGAGGTTCTCATAGTGCGAGACTTTTCTGACACGAGTGAATGCTATTGTTCTGTGCGCTGGTTGTAATTAACTTATGTTAATGATTTTCGAAAATATGATGGCGATATGGCCACACTATTAAAAGTGTTTTGATGGTTGGCTTGTTACTTAAGTAGGTTTTCAATCGAAGTGCTACAAAACCTAAATTGAGGATAACAGGAGTGGTTTGTGCAATGACGTGGGCTGAACTTAAAGTGATTAAAGAATGTTGCTTACATGCAGGCAATTTGGATCAAAATGAGCCAATGATTTGAGTTTTTCTTCATTCAGAACCTGTATCTTTCCTTTGCCACAAGCAATTAAATTGTCCTGTTTGAGTTGTCTGAGTGTTCTGTTTACATGGATAGCCGTCAAACCAACTGCATCTGCAAGGTCTTCTTGGGTGATAGGTAAGTCGATCGGACGGTTGTCATAGGGTGGTGTGTTGGTTCTATTGAGTTGTTTAAGCCGATGGTTGAATTCAACCAGTGTAAAAGCAATGCTCTCTACAGCGCTTTTGGCTCCGGTGCTGGCTAAATGCTCCTGACAGAAAGCCATCATCTTGGCGTTTTTCATAATTAATTCTGAAGCGATATCTTTATGCTCACAGATCATTCTGTAAACTTCATCCTTTGAAAACGCACACACCGTGATATCTGTAAGGGCAACAGCACCATGATGCATCGTACCTTCCAGGTCGCCCTGGAAACCTAAAAAATCCCCTGGTGTAGCAAACCGCAGTCCCTGGATCTTGCCGTTTTTTAGTGTCTTGTATAATTTCACGCAACCACTGAAAAGCGTGTAAACGTGAGTGCTGGTTTCTCCTTCATGGTAGAGATGTGATTTTGCCTCATAGGTGAGTTGCGAAGAGCGGTGATTCTGAGTATGTCCAAGTTGATCCTGAGGAACGCGTTTAAATAAAGCCATGCTGCGGATCGGGCAGGCCTCACATTGAGTCTCGCTTTTTTGCTTCTCTTTTGAGCTATCTAACATTCTATTGTCGATAAGTCCGCCAAAAGATTGCACTGTTTAGTGCTATTGGAATGAATAGGCTGCCATCGTAAATCCGATGGCAGCCATGTTGTTTCAGTAACTCAGTAGGGAGCGTTCCGCCCTATCACCAGAACCGATACCAGGCGCGACTCTGCTGGCCGCCCATGCCGCTCATTCCATCCATACCGGACATCCCGCTCATGCCACCCATTCCGGACATCCCGTTCATGCCGCTCATGCCGGACATCCCGCTCATGCCACCCATTCCGGACATCCCGGACATTCCACTCATGCCGCCCATACCGGACATCCCGCTCATACCGCCCATTCCGGACATCCCGCTCATGCCACCCATTCCGGACATCCCGCTCATGCCACCCATTCCGGACATCCCGCTCATGCCACCCATTCCGCCCATACCGGACATCCCGCTCATGCCGCCCATACCGGACATTCCGCTCATGCCACCCATGCCGGACATTCCGCTCATGCCACCCATACCGGACATTCCGCTCATGCCGCCCATACCGGACATTCCGCCCATGCCACCCATACCGGACATTCCGCTCATGCCACCCATGCCGGACATCCCGCCCATGCCGGACATTCCGCCCATGCCGGACATTCCGCCCATACCGGACATTCCACTCATGCCGCCCATACCGGACATTCCGCTCATGCCACCCATACCGGACATTCCGCTCATGCCGGCTGGATAGAGTTGAACTCCTTGAGGTGTCACACGGTAAGTTCCATACGTTCCGCCCATGCCGGACATCCCGCTCATGCCACCCATGCCGGACATCCCGCTCATGCCGCCCATGCCGGACATCCCGCTCATGCCACCCATGCCGGACATCCCGCTCATGCCGGACATTTGGTTATTACTCATTTGTGCGTGCACGTGAGGAATACTCAACATTCCACTGGTTAGTACGAGAATCATGGCTTGGGCTGTTTTTTTGAGTTTCATGGTGATTTACTCCCTCAATAGTTTTTTTATAAGTCGCAGTAAACAGACTCTCCATACAATAAGTGCACCAACTTTTAGGCTGAGAGGCGTGAGCGGGTCAGGAATTGTCTTGGTAGAACGCTACTTATATCAATTTATCAAGGGGTTAGCTGGTTGCTGATAAGCGTGTGATGGGATGAGAACGTGCTCAGGAATGCTTCTCAGGATGCCTGCCTGCAGATTCAGATGACTGTCAATCTGACAGGTTGAGCCACTCTTATTTTGGATAAGTCCTTATCCTGTTTACGAATTAATTGTCTGACAATTTGTCACTGCATGACCTTCGCAAAGTGGTTCGAGGTTAAGCTGATTGTGGAGATCAATCCTAAGAACGTATGGCAATGGCGAGGGTTCCTCAACCGGGCTTAAGGCTTTTGTGAATTCGAGAGGGTTTTAAATGCACTCACGTATGAGGCAGATCTGGCAATTCGAACCAACTGTCCAGAACCTGATGACATGTCTCTATGCCCTCTTTTTTCAGAGAAGAGAAGCGTTGAACGGAAATTTCTGGGTGATCGCTCAGGCTTCGCTGCACCTGTAGCTGAGTGCTCTTTGCCGCTCCGGTTTTAAGTTTGTCCGCCTTGGTCAGGAGAATATGGGTGGGAAGGCCGTGGTGGGTATTCCACTGCAGCATTTGCAAGTCATATTGGGTGAGTGGATGCCGAATATCCATTAACAGGATCAACCCTCTGAGGCACTGGCGATGCTCAATATAGTTTGCCAGGCTCCTTTGCCACTGCTTTTTCACCGCTTCTGCGACCTTTGCATAACCGTAACCGGGCAGGTCAACGAGTCTGCGCTGTTCATCCAGTTCAAAGAAGTTCAACAGCTGGGTTCTACCTGGCGTTTTACTGGTACGCGCCAAGGACTTCTGGCTGCATAGGGTATTCAAAGCGCTCGATTTGCCAGCATTGGAGCGGCCGGCAAAAGCGACTTCGTAGCCCTCGTCGATGGGGGATTGGGAGAGTTTGGCGGCACTTTTGAGAAAGTGGGCCCGGTGGTAATAAGGGTTCATGGTCTTCCTAAGCTCAATGAACCCTCGATTTTAGCCTGTATGGGTATTAGGCAACTAGCCCCAGAGTCGTTGAATCCAGGATTTTTTACCCAGTTTCGGTTGGGCGCCTGCCTGCAGGAAGAAGCCGCTGTACTGCATATCCTCTTCCATGATGTGTTTGGTCAGCCAGGTCTTGAGGAAGTGCATCAGCTCAAAACCGATGGCGGTCTTGCCAGCCGCTACTTTATCCAGCAGATCCGCGACAGACCCTAGCAACTCCTCGTGCACCTCCTTATGCTCTTCATAGCCAGGATAGTTGAGGATGCGCATCAGGCTCTCTTCCACGGCAAAATGGATACGAGTGTAATCTGCGAGATCGGTCAGGATGCTTTTGACCACATCACTGCCGTGGCGCTGATGTATCGCCTCATGCATTTTGTTGACCAGATCGACCAGCATCTTATGCTGTTCATCGATCTCTTCGATACCGACGCTCAAGGCATCGGACCACTCTACGAATTTACCCATTTGTGCATCCTTACTACTCAGAAAGTTACTAATAGTCTGTCAACTTAGCGGCGTTAGATTGTGACAGGCTTCACGTAAATGCACAAACTTAAACGGCAGGCCTAAAATAAACTTTAATCGACCCTTTCCCAGGTTCCCGATTTTCCACCACTCTTCTCCAATAAGCGGACCTGGTGGATCGCCATTCCCCGGTCCACCGCCTTGCACATGTCGTAGATGGTCAGCAGGGTGACCTGAGTGGCACAGAGGGCTTCAATCTCGACCCCGGTCTGACCAATGGTCTCAACATGGGCGCGACAGTGGATGGTATTGGTTTCGGCGTCGGCTTGCAGATCGATTTCGACCTTGGTGATCGCCAGCGGGTGGCATAGGGGAATCAGATCCGGCGCCTTTTTCGCCGCCATGATGCCGGCAACCCGGGCGATTCCCAGGACATCCCCCTTTTTATGGCGACCCTCAACGATCATTTCGAGCGTTTCCGGCTGCATGGAGATGTGGCCCTCGGTCACCGCTTTTCTTCGGGTTGAGGCCTTGTCGCCCACATCCACCATATGGGCCTCGCCGGAGGCGTTGAAATGGGTGAATTCCGCCATCAGTAACCCGCCTCCCGCTCAATTTGTTTGGAAACCTCCCGGGCTTCGAAGGTCATCTCTTGCAGATTTGCCATGATAAAGGTGGCCGGTGATTTTCCAACACCACCGATTGTTCCGGGGTTGACCAGATGAGTGGTGCCCCCTTTGATATTGGTGAATTGTTCGAAACTCAGCTTATGGCTGTGTCCGCAACAGACCAGATCCCAGTCACCGGTAGCCGCCATGGCCCTTGCGTAGTGGGGGTAGTGGACCAGGAAGATCTTCCGCCCGGCCAGCTCCACCCCGGCATCCATACCGTGGTAGTGGATATGGCTGTCATCATTGTTGGCCAACCGCGCCAGGGTATAGAGATCACCGCTGTTATTGCCGTGAATCACATGTACAGGCAGGCCATATTTCTGCAGGCAGTGGAGGGTGCTTGGGGCGACGACGTCACCACAATGAAGTACCGCCTCAGCGCCATCGGCCTTGGCCGATTCCACTGCCGCATCCAGCAGCGGAATATGGTCATGACTGTCAGATACGATACAGACCTTCATACTTCACTCCTGGCCAGACAGCTTGGCACCCTGACCGATTTAAAAGTGTGGTTTTTCCGGTGCATCCTGGAACATCTGTACCGAGTTGCTGACCTCTTCTTTAGCCGCTTCAGCCCCTTCCCAGCCGGATACACGAACCCATTTGCCCTCATCGAGATCCTTGTAGTGTTCGAAAAAATGAGCAATACGCTCCATCAGCTCTTCCGGCATGTCATCATAGGATTTCACGTGGGTCCAGCGGCTGGAGACATCGTCCACAGGTACGGCAACCACTTTGGCATCGTCGCCCGATTCGTCCGTCATTTTCAATACCGCGACAGGACGACAGCGGATCACGGAACCGGGAATCAGTGGAAATGCCGTGGGGACCATCACATCACAGGGATCACCGTCGTCTGACAAGGTATGGGGAATGTAACCGTAGTTGGCCGGGTAGTGCATAGCTGTGCGCAGGATGCGGTCGACGAACATCGCGCCGGTCTCCTTGTCCACTTCATACTTGACAGGGTCGGCGTTCGAGGGAATTTCAATTATGACGTTGATTTCGTCAGGAATACTCTTTCCTGAAGAGACACGGTCTAGGTTCATTTGTCTTACCTTGCAGTGAAAAACAGCGGTGATCGAATCCAGCCAGTAGGCCGGTGGTGTGAGATGTGAAGGGTACGGATTACCAGAGCGGGTGTCCAGTATGAGCCGGCCTGATGGCTTGACCCGAGAGTCGTATCGTTGCGTAGATTATCCTGACAACGGCGAGGGGGTTGTTGGAATGCCCTATTTGGCGTGGTCAAGCGCCCGGTAAGGGGTCGTCTGCATTTCTGTAGAGACCTTGATAAACCTTGATTTTTCAATGATATGTATTCAGGTCGTCTGATTCAGATCTGTCTGCTTGAAGGATTTGAGCTAAAACCATAGTTACAAAATGGTCTTAGGCTATAAAAAAGGGGAGCCGAGGCTCCCCTTGAAGTTTTGTTGCTGTGCTCTTTTAGAGAAGTGGCACTATCAACAGGGCGACAATGTTGATGATCTTGATCAACGGATTGATCGCAGGACCAGCGGTGTCTTTGTAGGGGTCGCCGACGGTGTCGCCGGTGACAGCCGCTTTATGGGCATCAGATCCTTTACCACCGAAATTACCATCTTCGATGTACTTTTTCGCATTGTCCCAGGCGCCGCCGCCAGCGGTCATTGAGATGGCCACGAACAGGCCGGTGACAATGGTGCCGATCAGCAGACCACCCAGGGCTTGTGCGCCGAGGAACAGACCGACCAGTATTGGTACGGCAATCGGTAGCAGTGACGGGATGATCATCTCCCTGATCGCGGCTTTGGTCAGCATGTCCACGGCATTGCCGTACTCCGGTTTCTCGCTGTGGTCCATGATGCCCGGTTTCTCACGAAACTGACGACGTACCTCGTTGACGATACCGCCGGCCGCACGACCCACGGCTTCCATCGCCATGGCGCCGAACAGGAAGGGCACCAAGCCACCGATCAACAGGCCGATCAGGACCATGTGATTGGAGAGATCGAAGCTGATCGCTGTACCGGTATGGCTCTCAAGGCTGTGGGTGTAGTCGGCAAACAGTACCAGCGCAGCCAGACCGGCAGAGCCGATGGCATAGCCTTTGGTGACCGCTTTGGTGGTATTGCCAACCGCATCCAGTGGATCGGTGATGTTGCGGATCTTCTCGTCCAGCTCGGCCATCTCAGCGATACCACCGGCGTTGTCGGTGATTGGACCGTAAGCATCGAGTGCAACGATGATGCCGGTCATGGAGAGCATTGAGGTGGCTGCCACAGCGATACCGTAGAGGCCAGCCATATCATAGGCACCCCAGATCGCCGCACAGATCACCAGTACCGGGGCAGCGGTGGATTTCATCGAGATACCCAGGCCGGCAATGACATTGGTGCCGTCACCGGTGGTGGAGGCTTCCGCGATGTAACGCACCGGATTGTACTCTGTGGAGGTGTAGTACTCGGTGATGACCACCATGGCAGCGGTCAAAACCAGGCCGATCATGGCAGAGCCGAACAGCGCCATGACTGGATCGGAAACCGTGGTGTCACCTGCGGTCAGCACCACACTGCCCATCATGTAGTCTGTGACGTAGTAGAAGGCGACAGCGGCCAGTACCCCGGCGACAATCAGTCCCTTGTAGAGGGCAGGCATCACGTTGGTATCGCTGTCCTTGGCCCTGACGAAGTAGGTGCCGATGACAGAGGCTATGATAGAGACTCCACCCAGCACCAGCGGATAGATGACGGCTTCATTGCTGGCGCCCGTAACCAGCAGACTGCCGAGCAGCATGGTGGCAACCACGGTTACCGCATAGGTCTCGAACAGATCAGCGGCCATACCGGCACAGTCACCCACGTTGTCACCTACGTTGTCGGCGATGACCGCGGGGTTGCGTGGATCATCCTCCGGGATACCGGCCTCTACCTTGCCCACGATATCGGCGCCCACATCCGCACCTTTGGTGAAGATGCCGCCACCCAGTCGGGCGAAAATGGAGATCAGTGAACCGCCGAAGGCGAGACCGACCAGGGCGTGCAGGGCCTGGCTGTCGGAGACACCCATCATGTTCAGGACGTAGTAGTATCCGGCAACACCCAGCAATGCCAGGCCAACCACCAGCATACCGGTGATGGCGCCGCCACGGAAGGCGACCTGCAGTGCCGCATTGATGCCGTCGTGGGCCGCTTCAGCGGTACGCAGGTTGGCGCGAACCGAGATGTTCATGCCGATATAGCCCGCCAGGCCGGAGAAGATGGCGCCAATCGCAAACCCGATGGCGGTGGCACTATCCAGGCCGAAGTAGATCACCACCAAAACCACGATACCGACAAAGCCGATCGCCGTGTACTGGCGGTTCAAATAGGCTTGAGCGCCTTCCTGCACAGCGCCGGCAATCTCACGCATTCTTTCGTTGCCTTCCGGCTGCGCGAGAATCCATTTGACGGATATGAAGCCGTAAGCCAGTGCAGCTGCGGCACAGGCTAGGGCAAAGATCAGTTCTGTATTCACTTTATAGATCCTCCTGAGATATTAAAAAAATAAAACTTGATGCATTTCGTTTGCCCAGCTTTGACCGACCTCCACTACGATTGATTCTCCGGGGCAATCGTTACCGGTTGCTGAGCACAAAAAAAGGGGCTGAAGCAGCCCCTGTTTGTCGTTATCTATAGTTCGAAAACGTCTAGTTTTTTCGGTACTGCTGCCCCTTTCATGGTGACATAGTCAGGCATGCCGTTATCCAGGTATGGGGGGTAGGCCTCCCCTTTGATCAATGGGTAGAGGTACTCTTTGCAGGCCTCTGTGATACCGAAGCCATCCTCAGTGATGAACTCCATTGGCATCATTTTTTCCACATTGGCGACTTCGCTGAGCGGCGCTTCACCGATGGACCATTTATAAGGATTGGAGGATTCACGAACCACGGTGGGCATGATGGAGTTTTTACCCTGCAGTGCCTTCTCCACAGCGGCCTGACCCAGGGCATAGGCCTGTTCCACGTCAGATTCAGAAGCGAGATGGCGAGCTGCCCGTTGCAGGTAGTCTGCAACCGCCCAGTGGAATTTGTGTCCCAGGGCATCTTTGATCATATTGGCGACAACGGGAGCGGCACCGCCCAGCTGAGCGTGGCCGAAGGCATCCCGGGTACCCTGTTCGGCGAGGAATTTTCCGTCGGGCCAGTGACAACCCTCGGATACCACGATGGTGCAGTATCCGAACTCCTTAACCTTGGCATCCACATTGGCAAGGAACTTCTCCTGATCGAACTCGATTTCAGGAAACAGTACCACAACCGGGATGCCCTGGTCTTCGACCAATCCACCTGCGGCGGCAATCCAGCCCGCATGGCGCCCCATCACTTCGATGACGAAGATCTTGGTGGAGGTGGCTGCCATGGAGCGAACATCGTAGGAGGCCTCCAGAGTGGAGACGGCGATATATTTGGCCACGGAGCCGAAACCCGGGCAGTTGTCGGTGATCGGCAGATCGTTGTCGACGGTTTTCGGGACATGGATGGCTTGTACAGGAAATCCCATTTTTTCAGAGAGTTGGGAGACCTTGTAGCAGGTATCCGCAGAGTCGCCGCCACCGTTGTAGAAGAAGTAGCCGATGTTGTGAGCTTTGAAGATCTCGATCAGGCGCTCATATTCACGCTTGTTGTCTTCCAGGCTCTTCAGTTTGAAACGGCAGGAGCCGAAGCCGCCGGAGGGGGTGTGCTTGAGTGCCGCGATATCTTCTGCAGACTCCTGACTGGTATCGATCAGATCTTCGGTGAGTGCGCCGATGATGCCGTTACGGCCGGCGTAGACATTGGCAATCTGGTCAGGATGTTTACGGGCTGTTTCGATCACACCGCTGGCGGAAGCGTTGATTACTGCGGTTACGCCTCCTGATTGTGCATAGAAAGCATTTTTTGCTGTCATTGATGATCCCCTTATGTTATTGATATTGAAATATTTTATAAATTTATTCGGTCGCTTGGATATCACCTTTTTCCCGAGCCGAATGATCCGCTTGGGTCTGCAGCAGTGACACCACACATTCTGTCAGGTCGTCGTATTCGCGCACCCCGGTACCGTACTGCTGATACCCACGGTAAAAGAACTGGCAGCGGTATTTTCGGCTGCCGGTTTTGAAAATGATGAAGTTACACCCCTCCTGATTCCAATAGACGGCCGGGCAGCTGCTCAGCTCCCGGTCCGAAGGCATCAGACGGATCTCAGCGTCTGCGATCTGCGTCTCCACCTTGTAACCATATCGCTCGGTCAAAGTGGTTTCGATGATCCAGAGCTCAGAATCTGTAATGTCTGGTATTTCAGACATGAGGTTACTCTGCATACAGTCACTTCCTGAGGCAGAGAAGAATAATCTAATCGACCCTTTTAGTACATACTGACCAGACCATGGTATCCCGATCATGCCCCGGGTATTGGCGCACGGCGAGCCATCAAGATGGCGCCATCGCACGGGCAATGCCGGTTTTAGTCACGCAGTCCGGGTTCTACACCCGGCGGGCTGTCACTCTATACCCAAGGATTGGGGATTGATGAATGGCTCAACCTGTTGGGACGGCGGCAGACCGGGGGCCGCCTATTAACTGCGAGTTACGTCTCTATCTGAGTCTTTGCTGTAGCCCAGAGTGTCAGGATCCTTATGTCTGGTTGGTAAAGTCCGTTGACTTTACAGGAAATCTTGGATTAGCTTAACCAAGCGAACCAGATTCGGCTAATCCAAAAGTTGGATGGAGCCATGGAATTTCTTAATTGTTAGTCAGTTGAAATCAGTGAACGCAACCCGGCAATTCGTACATTTCGATTCGTAGAGCCTATGTATCATGCAGTAGACATCCTTTGTGCCCAGGGCCAAGGTTTAACTAACAACCTGAATACAAAACTAAAAATTCTATGTACAGTGCAGCTAATCAGGCATCTGCCTTGATCCTGATTCAAACGGGGTCAGGCTGGCTAAATTGCTGTTTAGCAAGGGATTTTACGATAATGTGATCTGGCCAAGGGGGAATTGTAAGGAATGCGTATCGTGATACTCGGGGCGCCTGGAGCCGGTAAGAGAACCCAGTCCGCTCTGTTGGCAGAAAAGCTTGGTCTTGCCATCGTAACCACGGGTGATTTACTCAAGCAGGCGATCGCTGAAGAGAGCCAATTGGGCCTGGAGGTGAAGGCGCTGCAGGATGCGGGACGGATTGTAACGGAAGATATCATTCTTGGACTGCTACGGGAGCAACTGCTGCTTCCTGCCATGGCGGATGGATTCATTCTCGACGGATTTCCCAGAAACCTGTTACAGGCACTTACCCTGGATGAGCTTTTGCAGGAGATCGGCCAGCCACTGGATCTGGTGTTGTTGATCGATATCGATAATGACCACCTGATGGAGCGCCTGGTTGGCAGGCGGACCTGTCGCAGCTGCGGCCAGCTCTATAATGTCTACCGCAATCCACCCATTGTCGATGGGGTCTGTGATAGCTGCGGTGGCCGACTGCACCAACGTTCAGATGACAATGAGGAGACTGTCAGCAGCCGGATTCATGTTTTCGATCATCTGATCGCGCCGCTCATCACTCATTATGAAAAGAGTCGCCGGTTGGCTCGGGTGGATGGCAATGGTAGCCTTGAGGCGGTTTTCGGGCACTTGATCCAGGCGATTGAAGATGCCCAGAGTTCCACAGCTGCAACATCAGACACGGCAAACAATGGAATTGAACCCCCTGCGCAGATGTCAGGTTCCCAGGCCGTGACGCAGGCTGAGGCAGTGTCTCAGGCCGAACCCGGGGAGCAAATCCAAGCGAGGGATGAGAAGCGGGCTAGCGAACCGGTGAAATCAGATAAGCGCCCATCCAAACAGGCCTCAAAAAAGACTACCCAGAAAAAGAGAGCCGCTAAAGCGGCCAAAGCTTCGAAAAATCCCCCACAGAAGAGTGCCAAACCGAGCGGGACAACAAAGGCCAAAACGAGCAAGCCGAAGAGCAAATCCAAGGGAAGTGCCAAGCCGGCTATGAAGCGTGCAAAACCCTCATCTGAAAAGTCAGCTCAGGTAAAGAAAAAGAAAAAAATCAGCAGTAAGGCAAAAGTTGCCAAAAAATCAACCAGCAAGAAAGGTAAGCCGGTAGCAAGCCGCAAAAAAATCGCTCGAACGAAGAAAAAGATCACAACCAAGCGCCGTTCTACGGCAAAGGTTGTGAAAAAGTCTGTTGCCAAGAAGCGTAAACCGACAACGCCATCGAAGAAAAAGGTCAGTGTAAAGACCAGATCCGCTGCAAAGAGCGTCAAGCAAAGCAAACCATCTGCAAGCCGGAAAAAAGCCGCGTCATCAAACAAGAAGGTTGTGAAAAAACAGCTTCAGGCAGCGAACACGAGCAGTAGAAAAAAACTGCTTAAGAAAAAGTCTGCTGCCAAGAAAACAGTGAAAAAGCAGGTTGCAAAAACAGCCAGGAGCTCGGCAAGCAAAAAAACTATTGCCGCCAAGAAAAAAATCTCAACGAAAAAGGCCAAGGCCTCTCAGGTTAAAAAGGTATCGGCAAAGAGAGCTAAGAAACAATTAGGGAAAAAGTCGTTGGTGAAAAAGGCTGCAACCAGGAAGAAGAGAAGCGCCTCCAAACAGACGCTTAAGAAAAAATTGAAAAAGTGATTAACGGATCAGGCCGCTGTTCAAGCGGCCATAAATCCATCAGCCCTTACGGTGTTGCCTCTGAAATCCGATCAGGCCAATCAATCCCGAACCGAACATCCAGAAAGCGGCTGGCAGTGGAACAGGAGAGGGGGCGGCGATACCATCGAGCTCGACAAGATAATCCTCGCCATTAATGAAATCCTCAATGCCAAAAAATGCTGTGCCTGTCAGATCAAACAGAGCGGCATCGGTAGTAATCGATGAGAATCGGCTGGATTCGGGTGGCTCCAGTTCGGTGGGGAAATCGAATATCAGATCATTCCCATCATTTGATCTGGTTGCCAGATCAGGACCTAAATCGCCAAGGCCATCAAGGCGATATTCTACATCGGTCAGATAGCCGCTGAATCCTGTTACCGACCAATCATATATCCCGAGATTGCTCTCACTGGTGACAGCCAGGTCATGGATGCGTCCTGAAAATATAAGTTGATTGGTATTGGTGGACCTGACGACTCTATCCAGGTAGTGGCCGGTTAGTAGTGTGGCGCCACTGGGATCTGTCACTTCAAATCCAATTAGGTTTTCATGCATCACCGTGCCCGCGAGATCCGCGTCAATGGTGGATGTTGTACCATTGAGCGTGATGGTGGTGCCAGGGGAAAGAAGGGCTGCGGAAGCGGCACTAAACCAGAGGCCCAGTCCAACAACGAAAGCGAGTTTTGAAAAATGGATGGAGAGCCTTTTAAGCATGACAATACTCCTTTATCGACATGAGACAATTGAACGATTGTGGCTATCTGGATGTGAATTATCTTCACTGGAGTATATAGCAGGGTTTCGAGGTTCACCACCATAAAGCGTTTGTTGTTCGTGATGAGTAGTTACTGGTCATTGTTTTATTTCGTCAAGTCAAACAGTGTCATATAACTGGGCTGTTTCTATGCAGCGTTTATCAAGTTCTCTTTAAAGAAACTTTGTAAACATTGTTATTTGCCTACAGCTCAATCTCTCCTGTTCAAATCTCACTGGACTAAGTGCTTTGCAACAGTTGCTAAGATTTGGCAGATGGGTGATTGGGATATGGATTGACAGTAATCAACAAGACCGTTTGTATCGGTTAGACTATTTTTTATGTGGAAACCTGAATCATCTTGTTCGTATATTGATGTAGCAGCACTCTGGGCCTTGAATATGAAACAGATCAAAATACTTCTTATTGCCGTCATACTGACCCCAGTCCTGTTTTTATTTACGGCTGAGACAAGCGCTGAGCAACGGTCCGTTGAAGGGGGCGGGAAAGCTGAATTCAATCTCGAAGCGTATCGAGGCAAGGTGGTGCTGCTCGATTTTTGGGCCTCCTGGTGTGGCCCCTGCCGTGAAGCTTTTCCCTGGCTGAATGCGATGCAGCGAAAATATCAGGGGCTTGGTCTGGAGGTCATTGGCATCAATCTCGATCTGTCCCGTGAAGAGGCGGATCAATTTTTAGCCAACACGCCGGCTGAATTTACGCTTCACTATGACCCTGAAGGCATGTTGGCAAAACGTTACGATCTTCAGGGTATGCCAGCTTCCTATCTGTTCGACAGGAAGGGCAGGCTTCTGATCACTCATACCGGGTTCTTTAAATCCGAGACACACCAGCGAGAGTTGGAGATCAGACAGGCGCTTAGACTCTAGCTAAAATGCTAAATCTCTCTTCAGTATTAAGCTTGGTGAAAGAAAACTATATCATAATGAGTGTTTCTGGCTTTGGTCCAGCACGCTGAGGATGAACAACGTATGTCAGTCAAGTTGCACCTGGTAACACTATTTGTCGTGTTGTTACTGTCAGGTTGCGCGAATCTGGGAGTAGAGCCCTGGGAGCGCAATATTCTCGCGAAACCGGAGATGCAGTTGATTGAGGATCCGGTCAGTTCCGGTCTTGATGATCATATCTATTTCAGTAAAGAGGCATCGAGTGGTGGCCGGGGTTTTGCCGGAGGGGGTTGTGGGTGCAATTGAAGAAACAGAAAAAGATAAGCCATGCACTGACTGCGGCAACCTGCAGTCTGCTTGGGATAAACAGTAGTGAGAGTTTGGGCGAGGAGGGGGACTGGACATTCGATAGCGCGGTACTCTACTACTCCGAGGTGGACAGAGTGAGCGCCGTGGAACCGGTAATCAGCGCCACGCGGGATTTTGGTGATGAGAAGGCGCTGAACCTGAAACTGGTTTTCGATACCTTGACCGGGGCCTCGGCAAACGGTGCAACGCCGAGTGATCAGCCGCAGACTTTCACCCGCCCTTCGGGTCGGGGCAGCTACGCCAGTGAGGCGCAAGAGACGCCTCTGGATGACACATTCAAAGACAATCGATTCGCACTCAGCTCCCAGTGGGAACAAGCCGTCAACCGGGAATACCGGACAGGGTTCGGTATCAATTTCTCTACAGAATATGACTACAGCTCATTGAGCGCCAATGCCAACCTGTCCAGGGATTTCAACAAGCGTAACACCACATTGAATGCAGGCCTCTCGGTTGCCTACGATACGATCAGTCCGGAGGGCGATATACCGGTTGGTCTGTCGAGCATGGTCATCAATACCGGTCAAGCGGATTATCGGTCTGAGTTCAACACGACCCGGGGTGAGGGTGAGGATAACAAGGATACCCTGGATCTGATCTTTGGCCTTACTCAGGTGATCGACCGCAATACCATCATGCAGGTGAGCTACGCATACAGTGATGTCTCCGGTTATCTGACCGATCCCTATAAAATCGTCAGCATTGTCGGTGATGATGGGCGTCCGTTTGAGTATCGCTACGAACAGCGACCGGATTCACGCAATAAACAGAGCCTCTACTGGCAGGCGAAACACCAGTTTGAAGCGGATATCATCGACCTCTCGTATCGCTATTTCTGGGATGACTGGGGGATCACATCCCACACCATCGACCTGCGATATCGTTGGATGCTGGGTGGACGGCAATATCTGGAGCCCCATATCCGCTACTATGATCAGAGTGAAGCGGACTTCTATCGGCGGTTTTTCATTCAGGGTGAAAGTCTGCCCGACCAGGTCTCTGCCGATTATCGGCTGGGGAGTATGAGTGCGCTGACCATTGGTATGAAATATGGTATGGCTTTGAGTAATGAGCAGCAGCTGAGCCTGCGTCTGGAATACTATCTGCAAAGCAACCACAACACCGAGTCGGTGATTCCTGGGATACTCAATGATATGGAACTCTATCCCGATGTAGAGGCGATCATTGTCCAGTTCAGCTATAAGTTTTAAGCAATCGAGATGCTGCTGATCTGGCGTCGCAACAGTGATTGATCGTCCAGTCAAACTGAATGCTGCAGATGGTTATTGGGTCGGTTCGTTTGAGGCCATGGCAAGCCCCTGTGAGCTGTTCATGGAGGTCGATGATGAGACGTTGGCAAACAGGCTGCTTAACATCGCGGCCAGAGAAGCCTGGCGCATAGAGTCCAAGTTCAGTCGCTATGTGAGTGATAATCCGGTAGATCGGATCAACAACAGTGGTGGGCAAGCGGTTGAGGTTGATGAGGAGGTTGGCCAGTTGCTCGATTTTGCTCAGGCCTGTTGGCAGCTGAGCGAGGGGATGTTCGATATCACTTCCGGTGTGTTGAGGCGGATCTGGCACTTTGATGGTGGACATCGACTGCCCAGTCAGCAGCAGGTGGATCAAATTCTGCCCTTGGTGGGTTGGCATAAACTGACTTGGGAAAGGCCCTACCTGACCCTTCCCCCAGGCATGCAGGTCGACTTTGGCGGCATCGGTAAAGAGTATGCGGTGGACAGAACGTTACAACTGTTGCAGCAACAGACCGATCAGGCCCTGTTGATCAACTACGGTGGCGATATCTGTGCAGGCGGGGCAAGGCAGTCCAATCTGCCCTGGTCGGTCGGCCTTGAGCACCCCAGTCACCCCGACTCACCAAAGGGTGTGCTGAGGATCCGTCGAGGAGGCCTGGCAACCAGTGGTGATACCCGACGCTATTTACTGCATCAGGGAAAGCGCTATGGTCATGTGCTGAATCCCAAAAACGGCTGGCCTGTTGAGGGGGGCTTACGTTCGGTTACCGTTGCGGCGGCAAGCTGTACCGAAGCCGGATTATTGGCCACGATGGCGCTGTTGCAGGGGCCAGATGCAGAAGAGTTTCTGCAGAACCAGGATGTCCAATATTGGGTGATTCCCTGAGCCGGCCTGATCTGAATGTTGGAAATTCTATATAAAACATAAGGATATCGGTCCAGAACTATTTCCGAGTATTTAAGTCAGATATTTAGAATATTAGGAAATACTGGAGGTAGCCATGAACGGTTTGATTGCTGACTTTCCTTATGATGGTGTGGTGACAGTGAATCGTGTGATCCTCAAGCCGGGTTATACGGTGGATGATCTGCAGGAGCGGGTTGCCGAGCTGTGTGAGAACGTCAAGACCTATCACTCCGAGAGCGGTTTCATCGGCGGCTTTGTAGCACTGAACAGCGGCCAGATCTCCAATGAGGGGTCGACCATCGGTCAGCCGGTATCAAGTGAGCTGAAAGCCCGGGAAGCCTTGATCGTGACTTTCTGGCGAAGCTTTGAAGAGCATGAGCTGTCGCATCGCAGTGAGACCTTTCAGCCCCTGTTCAAACGGGTCGTGGCGATTTGTGAGAACGGTAACGAGGAGATCGCCTATGAGATGCTGTGGTCGGGCAAGGCCTACAGTGAGGAAGAGGCGAAAGCGGCCAGGGAGGCCAAGGCCCGCTATGCTGCGTAGCGATAACATGTACCCCCCAACTTTGCGGATGAAGTTGGGGGTACAACCTAGTGGACTTTGTTCTTTTCACACTCTATTTGTGGTTGACTCCCATATATTGAGCGCCATCTGTCTGATGGCGCTTTCATCAATCCGCAAATTCGCCATATCCCCAGCCTGGAGTTTAACTGCCGGAACGTTGAAAGTCGGTTCCCTTGCAGCCTGAGCAGGGTGGGATGTGGCCGGTTTTCTTGAAGTGCATCTCTTTGCCGCATGCGGCACAGATCAGGGTACCCGGTCCGGTAACCTCGCCGGTATGGTAGAGGGATGCGGTATTGGCCCGCTGGGCCAGTTTGGCCAACTCCAGTTTGGTCTGATCGGCGACGCTGGTGAACATCTCCAGCATCCGCTCTTCCACCTGCTGTACATCGAAGCGCCACCAGGCTGAGAGCTGTTCACCGGTCTCCAACAGATAGTTGGCTGCATCTTTCATATCCCGCTCCACATAGGTGGAGACCTTTTCAGCCTCTTCCCGGCTCAATTCACCCAGTTCGATCATCTTTTCCCGTGCCTCTTCAAGATAATCCTTGAGGCCGGGCAGGGTGTTCTCCCGGGCCGATTCGACGGCTTCGTGTACTTCGTGCAACATCTTGTCGTAGGCTTTCGCCAGGCGTTCCATCGGATCTTGGGGGGTCTCTGTCATGCTTCTCTCCTACGCTGAACCATAGTTTAATCATGGATCAATTTTTCAGTTGCGCCAAGCGGAGTCGCAGGATGTGAATAAAGTCCGCAAATGTTATGAGAGTATCGTGTTACAAGTGCAGGCGCTTCATATTGCAACAAAGCAAACCATGGCCTGATATGGATGGCACTTAGCTTAAGCAGTATTTGGTGGGGCAAGGCCCCACCCTACTGTAAATTGAGGGTGTAGGGTGGGGCCCTGCCCCACCAACAGCCTTTGCTTATACTAAGCGCAATGAGTGTCTTGGTACTTCAGTAAGTACCATTCAGACCTGATACTCTTCGCTTTCATTCGTGGACTGATTATTCTTCTTAACCGGAGGCTTTGATCCAGCTCCTCAGCAGCAGGATACCGCCGCCGCTGCCCAGGCCGAAGCCGAGCGCGGTGGCCAGGGTGACCGGAATCAGTCCGCCGCTGCCGAACACCAGTAGCAATGAACCGCTGAGCAGCAGTGCGCTGCCGGAGATGGTGGTCAGAGTATTGAGGTGGTTGTGTTGCATCTGCTGGCGCAGTTTCTGCAGCTCTTGCGACTCCCAGTTGAGGGTCAGCTTGCCTGCCGCTGCGTCATCGATGATCTTATTCAGTTTATTGGGCAGATCCGGCAGGTTTTCCGCGATCTGGGGAAGGTTCTTTCTCAGTTTGCCGACAAATGCCCGACGTCCAATCTGTTCACTCATCCAGCGTTCGAGGAAGGGTTTCGCGGTGGTCCAGAGATCGAGTTGTGGATAGAGCTGACGACCCAGACCCTCAATATTCAACAGGGTCTTCTGCAGCAGCACCAGTTGTGGCTGGACCTCCATATCGAAGCGCCGTGCGGTCTGGAACAGGCGCAACAGAAAGTGACCGAAGGAGATCTCGCTAAGGGGTTTTTCGAAGATCGGCTCGCTGACGGTGCGGATCGCCGATTCGAACTCTTCCACCCGGGTTCCCTTGGGTACCCAGCCGGAGGCCACATGGAGCTGGGCGACCCGTTTGTAGTCCCGGTTGAAGAAGGCGAGCAGGTTCTCAGCCAGGTAGCGCTTATCCTCTTCGGTGAGCGTTCCCATGATGCCGAAATCCACCGCGATATAACGTCCGTCGGGTTCGACGAAAATATTGCCCGGATGCATGTCGGCATGAAAAAAGTTGTACTTGAAGACCTGGGTGAAAAAGATCTCGACGCCCCGTTCTCCAAGCAGTTTCATACTGATGCCCTGCTGGCGCAGTGTGTCGATATCCCCGACGGGAGTACCGCTGATGCGTTCCATGACGAACACATTCTGCCGGGTCAGGTCCCAATAGACCTCAGGTACATAGAGGGTTTCGCTGTCGAGGAAGTTACGCCGCAACTGGGAGGCGTTGGCCGCTTCCCGCATCAGATCCAGTTCATCGAAAATGGTCTTCTCATACTCCTGTACAACCTCCACCGGCCTGAGTCTGCGCCCCTCCTTCCAGTACTTTTCCGCCAGATGGGCGATGGTGAAGAGCAGATCCACATCCCGGCGGATGGTCTTTTCGATGTTCGGTCGCAAAACCTTCACCACCACCTTGCGCCCATCCTTCAATTGGGCGGTGTGCACCTGGGCGATGGAGGCCGAGGCAAGTGGTTTTTCATCGAATGCCTCAAGCAACTCATCGATCGGCTTTCCGAACGCCTTTTCGATGATTTTTCTCGCCTGGCTACCAGGGAAGGGGGGGACCCGATCCTGAAGTTTGGCCAGTTCATTGGCCAGGTCGTCTGGCAGCAGGTCGCGGCGGGTGGAGAGGATCTGGCCGAATTTTACAAAGATCGGCCCCAGATCTTCCAGTGCCCGGCGTATCCGCACCGGGTAGCTTCCACGGTCCTTGCGAAACCAGTACCAGGGAGAGAGATAGATCAGAAATCGGATTGGCCGGAACAGGTGTGTGGCAAGGATCACCTCATCCAGACCGTGGCGCAGCAGCACCAGATTGATATGGATCAGACGGATTGCTTGAGAGGGACGAATCACGAGGTTTTGTCCTCTTGGTCGTCACGGCGGGAGAGCCTCTGAACGCGGGCTTCAAGACGTTCCACATCGTCACGCAGGCGATCCACGTCCTGCAGAAAGGGTTGCATCTCGTAGCGTCCGGGAATCAGCCGTAACTCCTCCTCAAGATACTCTTTCAGGTTGAGGCTGGCGGTATCATTGAGCTCTTTACCCCACCCCAGGAAGCCCCGTGCCATGCTACCGATCTGATGGGCGGCGATGTCACCGGTGAGTCGGGAGAGCTGCTCTTCCCAGTCGATATCGAGGCTGCGGAAGAACTCACCGAAACGTTGTGCCAGGGCAGTATCCCCCTCGATGGTGACCGAACCGTTGAATAACTGATCGGCACTGTTGCTGGAGTTGCGCATGCCTGCCAGGTCGAGCAGGGTGCCGCGCAGCAGGCAGTCCGCTTCGCCTTCGAAATGGCTAAGGACCTGGAATCCCTGAGGTTCGGGGATCATATAGAGATTCAGCCCGGTTCCCAGCAGGTCCAGCTGGATGACCCGGCCCTGCATCGGGGCCAGTCGATTGGCGGCCTCAGGGTCGAGGTTGATGGCTTGGTTGAGCAGTTGCTCCAGGCTGGCGAACAGGGCGGCTGTGATGGTCATGGCGTTAGACTTTATAGCCCCGGTGTATGGCGACCACCCCACCGGTCAGGTTGAAGTAGTCGCATCGCTCGAAGCCGGCATGTTCCAGCATACCTTTGAGGGTCTCCTGGTCCGGGTGCATGCGTATCGATTCCGCCAGGTAGCGGTAGCTCTCCTCATCCTGAGTGACCAATTTGCCGATCTTCGGCAGCAGCGTGAAGGAGTAGAGGTCGTAGACTTTCTGCAGTGGCTGAAGGACCGGTTTGGAAAACTCCAGTACCAGCAGACGTCCGCCGGGCTTGACCACCCGGAATATGGCATTCAACGCCAGCTGCTTGTTGGTGACGTTACGCAGACCGAAGCCGATGGTGACACAATCGAAGTGGTCGTCGGGAAACGGCAGGTATTGGGCATCCGCCTGAACATATCGGACATTGGCTACCCGGCCCTCGTCGATCATCCGGTCCCGGCCCTGGGAGAGCATGGCGGCGTTGATGTCGGAGAAGACCACCTCCCCCTCATTGCCGACCAGGCCACTGAAGCGGGCTGACAGATCGCCGGTGCCGGCGGCCAGGTCGAGAACCCGCTGTCCCTGACGGACACCGGACATTTCGATGGTTTGGCGTTTCCACAGCCGGTGAATGCCGAATGACATCAGGTCGTTCATCAGGTCATATTTGTTGGCGACGGAATCGAATACCTGCCGAACCCGTCCCGCTTTTTCGCTGACCGGCACATCCTGATAGCCGAAATGTGTCGTCTTCTCATCCTTCATGGCATCACCAATTGTTTCAATCAAAGAGCGCCTTAAGCCGATGGCTCCTTGCGCTGGTAACCTGCCGCCTGCAGTCGTTGCAGATAGTCCTGCCAGTAGCGCTCGTAGTTGACGCCCAACTGATACAAGGTATCCCAGGAATAGATTCCGGTGTTGTGCTCATCGTCGAAATGGAGGCAGATGGCATAATTTCCCACAGGTTCAATATGGGCAATATTCACCTCTTCCTTGCCAACCTGCAACACTTCTTGTCCCGGACCATGGCCCTGAACCTCTGCTGAGGGGGAGAAGACCCGCAGATACTCAGCGGGATAGCTGTATTTGTTACCGTCATCGAAACTGATTTCCAGGACACGGGACTGCTTATGCAGGTGGATCTCTGTCGGATTGGGGTGTGACATGGTTTTCTCTCAATTCATCTGTTATTCAATTGTTGGGCGCGGCCACTTTATATCGGATCCGGTGACCCATAAGCAGGCTTTAAACAGGGTTTGTCCCAGTCAAGCAGCTGTCGATCGCCTGTTGCTGGTCGCTAAAGGATATATTGGCTCAGGTCCTCATCCGCCACCAGCTGGGAGAGCTGACTGTCGACATAGGCCTCATCGATGACGATGGTTTTGCCGCACTGCTCCGAAGCTTCATAGGAGATGCTCTCCAGCAGTCGCTCCATGACCGTGTGCAATCGCCGGGCGCCGATGTTCTCGGTTCGCTCATTGACCTGCCAGGCGGTCTCCGCGATCCGCTTGATTCCTCCCTCGGTGAACTCCAGGCGTACCTGTTCCGTATCCAGCAGGGCCTGGTACTGTTCGGTGAGCGAGGCATCGGGTTCGGTCAGAATGCGGGTGAAGTCATCGGTGTTGAGGGCCGACAGTTCCACCCGGATCGGCAACCGTCCCTGCAGCTCCGGAATCAGGTCCGAGGGCTTGCTGAGGTGGAAAGCGCCGGAAGCGATGAACAGGATATGATCGGTCTTCACCATGCCGTGCTTGGTGGAGATGGTGCAGCCTTCCACCAGCGGCAGCAGGTCCCGCTGTACCCCCTCACGGGATACGTCGGCGCCACTGGCCTCTGCCCGGCTGGTGACCTTGTCCAGCTCGTCGATGAACACGATGCCATGCTGCTCCACGGTCTCCAGGGCGCGTAGCTTGAGGTCCTCCTCATTGATCCGCTTTGCCGCCTCTTCGTCGCTGAGCACCTTGAAGGCGTCTTTGATTCGTAACTTGCGCCGACGGGTTCTGCCGCTACCCAGATTCTGGAACATTCCCTGCAGCTGGCTGGTCATCTCTTCCATGCCGGGAGGCGCCATGATCTCAACACCCACCGGTGTGGTGTTGACCTCGATTTCGATCTCTTTGTCGTCCATCGAGCCGCTGTGCAGCTTATCGCGGAACTTCTCCCGGGTTGAGCTGGAGACGCTGCTGCCGCTCTCGTTGTCGTCCCACCCAGTGGGTTTGGGGGCCGGTAACAGCACATCGAGTATGCGCTCTTCCGCGGCATGGCTGGCCTCTTCGGAGACCTTATCCATCTCCCCTTCGCGGACCATTTTCACCGCCGAATCGGCCAGCTCGCGAATGATTGAATCCACTTCACGACCCACATAGCCCACTTCGGTGAATTTGGTCGCTTCCACCTTGATGAAAGGTGCATTGGCCAGTTTCGCCAGGCGGCGGGCAATCTCGGTTTTTCCTACCCCGGTAGGGCCGATCATGAGGATGTTCTTGGGTGTGATTTCATTCCGCAGGGCCTCATCCACCTGGGCCCTGCGCCAGCGGTTACGCAGCGCAATAGCTACCGCGCGCTTGGCATCGTTCTGGCCGATGATATGTTTATCCAGTTCGGCAACAATCTGTTGGGGTGTGATTTGCGACATGAAATAAAGCCTGTTTTTACTCCGCCTTGGTTTATCTACAGTATCCTCAAGGCGACTTATCGAATATGGTTTTTAAGCGCTGTCGCGGCTGATCAACACAGTTTCCGCCCCGCTGCCTGTCGACAGGGGTGTGCTTGATTCTGCCGACCACGCAGCTCGGTTCGGGCTCATCTGGATTAAGTTTCGCTATCCAGCTCTTCGAGCACCCGGTTGTGGTTGGTATAGATGCAGATGTCAGCGGCTATACCAAGCCCTTTTTCGACGATCTCACGGGCACTGAGTTCCGTGTTTTCCAATAAGGCACGGGCGGCTGCCTGGGCAAAGCTGCCGCCGGAACCGATCGCCATCAGACTCTGTTCCGGTTCAATCACGTCGCCGGTGCCCGAGATGATCAGAGAGGCCTTGGTGTCTGCCACGCAGAGCAGTGCCTCCAATCGACGCAGTGCCCGGTCGGTTCGCCAATCCTTGGCCATTTCAACCGCTGCACGGGTCAGATGGCCCTGGTGTTTCTCCAGTTTACCCTCAAACCGCTCAAACAGGGTGAATGCATCAGCCGTGGCGCCGGCGAACCCGGCAATCACCTGGCCTTTGTGCAGCTGACGGACTTTGCGGGCATTGCCCTTCATGACCGTATTGCCCAGGGAGACCTGGCCGTCACCGCCGATCACGACTTTACCGCCGCGTCTGACGGAGAGAATTGTGGTGCCTCTGAAATTTTCCACTTCTATCCTGAATGCTTGACTAGAGAGCCGGCAATTGTACCTGAGGGGCGGGCCGGTGAAAAATCGGTTTCAATTGTGATTAGCCATTGCGTGATCGCTGTTCGGTTTGTTTCTATCCACGCTCTGGCGGGATTCAAGGTCTACCTTTCGGCTGTGCAATGGATTGTTAGAGGGAAGCAACATGATTAGGGATTTCACTCGCTTGTCTGCTGTGGTCATCCATGGCAGAGTCAGGACCATGTATCGAAAATGCCCATATTGTCTTCTGGCAGGTCTGATCTGGCTGTTTGGTGATCGACTCTTGGCTGCTGATTTCGTGCCTCAATCGGAGCCGCTGAACGATGCGGATGAGATTGCGCAGCAGGCCTATACCGCCGCCCATGGTGGCCTGCTGGACAATGCCCTCAGCCGGCGTCAGGGCCGGGATGTTTCCGTGGTGGTCAATCGGGCACCACTGGCGATGCGTACCCAGGGACGCAAGCCCGGCGTCCAGACCTTCGATACCTATGTCAACAATTCGCCTTCCGATCCGGCGATCAAATCCCTGCAGATGGCGATATTGACCTCCGGCAAGACCAAGGGGACCGGTGTGCTGTTGACCCGCTATGCAGACCCGCAGAAGAGTGCGACTCTGTCGATGTGGCTGCCCGCATTGCGCAAGATCCGGCGCATCAATGAGCCCTCCTATGAAGACGTCTGGTTCGGCACCAACCTGACCTATGGTGAGCTGGTTTTGCGCACCCCGGAGGATGAGATTCATGAACTGCTCGGGCTGGGCAGGATTGAGAACTGCCTGGAGGTGATGCAGCTGGAGCCCTGGGAGAGGAGCCGCTACACCCTGAGACTGCCCGGACCCCAGTGCGCCCACATCGGCAAACCGGTCTATCGATTGAAAAGCACAACCCGGTTCAAGAACTGGTGGTACGACTACCACATCAGCGATATCGATCAGCGAACCTTTGCGGTCTATCGCACGGTCTATTACAAGAAGGGCGAAAAGATAAAAACCGTCTCGGTGGATTGGCAATCGCTTGATCAGCCGGATCCACGTATCAGCTATCCCCGTTATATCTATGCCATCAGCCATCAGGATGGCAAGGACAGTATGGTCTTCGTTCCGCGCAACACCATCTCCCTGAATGTTGAGCTGGACGACAGCTACTGGTCTGAAGAGACCCTGCAGGGTTATGCAAAATAGTCTTGGATCGAGCGGCTACCGGGCTGCAGCAATGCGAGAGGTTGTGAGTCGATGAGTGCCAGGCGGCGGGACTACGCTGCAGACTACGCCAGGTTCGTGCTCAGACATCGCCGTTTGACCATTCTGCTGCTGTTTGCGGCAACCCTGACAGCCCTGTTTTATGTCGATCAGGTCAATCTGCGCAACGACCCGGATTCACTGCTGCCCCTCTCCAATCCCTATATCGCGACCAATCTCTACAGCGATCAGACCTATGGCATGGGCAATCTGATGGTCTGGGGTATGAAGCTGAAACAGGGGGATATCTATCAGCCCTGGTTCATCAAGATGGTTGAGGACTTCTATCGGGATGTCAGCGAACTGCCGTTTGCCAATGTGGCCAACTTTGTCGGCCTGCCCTCATCCAAACTGCGCAATCTGGGCATCACCCCAAACGGCAGTCTCGATTTCAGTCGGCTGCTGCCGGCGGCCGGTTTATCGGATGATCCGCGACTGCAGCAGCACCAGATCAACTATCTGCGTGCCGGTCTTGAGAAACACATTGTGCTCGAGCCACTGCTGGTCTACTACCAGGATGGCCAGGGTCGGAAGTGCGACATCCTCGGTGAGGACGGCCTGATCTCGAACGCCTCGATCGGCCGGGTACATGAGCGCTGCCGGGCAACGGGTACCTTTATCATCGGTGATTTCAGCAATCAGTTGAAACAATACCATCTCGATTGGATTGCCGACGTTCGCCAGCTGATGGAGGATTACGAGACCCGTTATGGGGAGCGGGTGGAGTTCTACATCTCGGGTGAGCCCTACTTTCTGGCCTCGATGGTCGAGGAGTTGTGGGACAAGGCCTGGCTGTTCGCCATTTCCCTGCTGATCATTCTGCTGGTGCTCTGGTATGAGTTCCGCCATTGGAGTTGTGCCGTACTGCCACTGGTGGGGGTGGGGATGACCATCATTCTGACCCTCGGACTGATGGGCTATACCCAGTTCAAGCTCACCACCATGATGGCCCTGACGCCGATGCTGTTGCTGGCGATCGGCATCGGCCACTCGATGCAGATCACCCGACGCTTCATGCAGGAGCTGCACGCCACCCAGGACCCGGAGCAGGCGGCATTCACCTCGATCCGCCATACCGTGGTGCCGGCAGTGCTCTCCATCGGTACCGATCTGCACGGTTTCTTTGCCATCTCATTCATCGATATCTCTTTCTACAAAGCCTATGCCTACTTCGGCATCTTCGGTATGTCGACCCTGATTCTCACCACCACCACTCTGATTCCCCTGATGATGGTGAGTTTCCCGCCCAAGCTGCGTGACAGAAAACATGAGCGGGGTTGGGAGCTGCGGCTGGCCAAAGGAGTAACCGGCCTGCTCACCGGACCAATGAAATGGCTGCCGCTGGTGGGTGTGATCGGGCTCTGGCTGGCATCCGCATCGATGGCTGAGCTCGACAAAGGCTTCTCAGCTCTGTTGTCCGGTGAGGCGGGCCGGGCCGATCCGGAAGTGGCCCGCATTCAGGATGAGTTCGATATCATGCCGGGGGTTGAGAAGGGCATTCACTACCCCAGGGCGGCCTACAAGGATTACTACCTGCTTGGTGAGCTGACGGAAGCGGGGGGTGAGGTTGAAGCGATCTCCGATCTGCAGATCCTGTCGCAGATGATGCCCGGGGTGATTACCGCCAATATCGTGATTCGCTCGAAGGCGGGAACTCTGCCCCATTGTGGCCTGGATGCCTGGAATCTACGGGGTGAACGGGTGATCGGGCCTGACCGCTGCTACGATGAGATGATCGATCCGCCCCAGGGTATTTTCAATAATGCGGAAGTGGTGCGGGCCCTGTCGGAGTTCGAGGATTGGCTGCGTGCCCATCCCCATATCGGTTATACCACCTCCTATGTGCAGTTCGTGAAAACCCTGAACATGATGCTGAATGCCCCGTTCGGGGCGCTGCCGATGGCGCATATGAATCTCTATGCGATCCCTGATCTGCAGCATATGCAGCAGAACCGCTATGCCTACCGGGCCGGGCCGGATGGTCGTCTGCCGGATCCACAGGAGATCATCCCCCTCTATAACGGCATGCTGCAGGTGAGTGCGGCGACCGGTGAGCTGGATGCCTTCGTCAACACCCGTACCTGGGATGAGGGGATCATCGTTGGATTTGTTAATACCATGGATCCGAAACTGACCCATCAGACCATCCTCGATATACAGGGCTACCTGAAGAGGCACCAGGATGATCCGGGGATGGCGCTGATTACCGTCGGTGTGAAGCCCGGGGAAGAGGTTGTCCTGAAGGGTAGCGGGGATCAACCGGAGGAGCGGGTTGTGACCGATCGTTCCATGTCCGACAAAGCGCCCATAGGCGGTTTTCTCGGGGTAACTGAAGCGACCCGTGACGTGGCGTTCAAAGAGTGGCTGAACGCTCCGGTTGCCACTTCGCTGACGGTGTTTCTGATGACCCTGATCATGTTTCGCTCCTGGACCATCGCCCTGATTCTGATCAGTCTCTGCTTTATCACCCTGATGACCCAGTATGGCCTGGGGGCCTACATGACCTCGATCAAGGAGTGGTCGGCCAATCTTGCCTTCCATGTCCAGGTCGCATTGAGTATCGCCATGGGGCTCGGGGTGGATTACGGGGTCTACATGGTCTCCCGCCTGCGGGAGGAGGTTCAGGCATCGGCCAGGGACTGGCAGCAGGCTCTGCAGAAAACCCTGGAGACCACAGGCTCTGCGATTGTGATCTCCATGGTGGTGCTGCTGGGCAGTTTCATCCCGCTGATGAATACCGAGCTGGCCAATCTCTGGTCGGTCAGTCTCTATATCTCAGAGGCGTTGATCATGGACGTGCTGATCGCCTTGATGGTGTTGCCTCTGGTGGTCTACTGGTTGAGACCCGATTTTGTCTTCAAGACTGATTCGCAAACCCGGACTGAAGACCGTGATTGATTCAGTCTGAGCGCTTTTTAGCCCTTGGGTGGGCCTTGTCATAGACCTCACTCAGATGCTGAAAATCCAGGTGTGTGTAGATCTGGGTGGTGCTGATATTGGCATGGCCCAGCAGCTCCTGTACTGCGCGCAGATCCCCTGAGGATTCCAAAAGATGGCTGGCAAAAGAGTGGCGCAGCAGGTGGGGGTGGACGTTTCTCGGCGCTCCCTGACGAACCGACCACTCATGCAGCTGCTTCTGGATGGTGCTGCGGCTGATGCGTCTGCCCCGTACACCGACGAACAGGGCGGTCTCCTCATCCCTGGCAAGCTCGCCACGCACTTTCAGCCACGCGCGAATTGCCTCGACTGCCTTTCGGCCCACTGGCAGCAGACGTGTTTTCGCCCCCTTGCCGGTCACCTCCACGATCTGTTCATTCAGGTCGAGATGGTTGATATCCAGTGCAATCAGTTCGGCAAGCCTCACCCCGGAAGAGTAGAACAGCTCCATGATCGCCAGATCCCTGAGGCCGATGGGTGAGTTGTCATCAATGGACAGCAGCTGGTTGAGCTGGTCAACATCCAGGGTGGTGGGCAGCTTGCGGCGTACCTTGGGGGCCCTGACGCCCAGTGCGGGATTGGCCTCTACCCGATTCTCCCTGAGCAGATAGTTGTACAAGGATCTCAGACTGGAGAGCTCCCGATGCAGGCTCTTGGGGGAGTACCCCTGGCGATGCCGGCTGGCGATATAGTGGCGTACCTGCTGCTGGGTGAAGTGACCCCAGCTGGCGATCTTCTGCTGTGCCAGCCAGGCTGCGGCAGCACGCAGATCCCGGGCATAGCTTTCACGGGTTCGGGGAGAGAGACGGCGCTCGTGAGTCAGGTGGTCGAGAAACGACTCGACCGATTCGCTTATCTGCTGGCTATTCGGCACAGCCATGCGGGCTCAGATTCCGGGCAGGGATACTGCCTGAAGCGTCCTGCTGATGATCTCACCCAGGCGGGTGAGGAACTCTGTACCATGGTCCGGAGCAAACCGTTCAGGATCACAGCTACCGATTGCCAGCAGTCCGAGTACCCCTTCGCTCTTCAACGGGATCAGCGCGGTCGAAGCGATGCGATCACCTTCGGTGCCGAAGATATAGTCAAGCTGCTGCTGATCCATCTTGCCGCAGATCGGCTGGTTCTGATTGAAAAACTGCTCAAATGTGGCGACCTGCCCGTTGAGGGAGTCCTGCAGGTGGTCATCGAGCTGGCTTGAGGAGAAGAGTCTCAACTCCACGGCGTCAGCCTTGAAGTCATCATGCAGCTCGTCCTCCAGGGCATTCAGCACCTCCTCAAAGGTGGCGGCATCGATCAGTTCCAGGGTCAATCGATGCATGCGGGCCTGCAGTTGATCGTTGGTTCTGGCGACCTCGACCAGATTGGCCAGTTGCTGCTGGGTATCTTTCAGCTGCTTGCGTAACGCATCCACCTGGCGCTCGATCAGCGAGACGGCATCACCACTTGCATGAGGGATCTCCATCTCAGCCAGTAGCTCGGGGTGGCGCAGCAGAAAACCTGGATTGTCACGTAGATAGTCAGCAATCTGCTGATCGGTGCCATCAACCTTGATGGGGTCGTTAGGGGCTTTATGGCTCATATTTCGATGGCTCCTTCATACACAGTTTCCGCTGGACCTCGCATGAGTACGGTGCTGCCTTGTCCGCTCCACTTTATCACAAGATCGCCTCCGCGTAGGTGCACAACCACCTCCTCCTCCAGCAGCCCGAGCAGACGACCTGCGGCAACAGCCGCGCAGGCGCCACTGCCGCAGGCCAGGGTTTCACCGCTGCCCCGTTCGAAAACCCGCAGTTTGGTCTCGTTGGGACTGATCACCTGAAGAAATCCAACATTGGTGCGTTGGGGAAATCGTTCGTGTCTCTCGATCAATGGACCGAGCCGCTCCACCGGGGCGAGATCGGTATCACCGACCATCAGCACGGCGTGGGGATTACCCATCGACACGGCGCAGATGGCGTATTGTTCGCCATTGATCTGCAGTGGGTATTGATCAGCCTGCTGTTCTGCGACAAACGGGATGGTCGCCGGATCGAATGAGGGTACGCCCATATCGACCTCGATCTGATTGTCATCCAAATACCGCAGAATGATGATTGCCGTGCTGGTGCCGACACGGACAGATTGTAACTCGCTGAGCCCTTTGCGTCTGATGAACTGGGCAAAGCATCGGGCGCCATTGCCACAGGCGCCGGCCTCGCTGCCGTCGGCATTGAAGATGCGAAAATGAAAATCGGTTTCGGGCAGTTTTGCCGGTTCCACCAACAGAATCTGATCGCAACCTATGCCAAAGCGTCTGTCGGCAAAATGGCGGCAGATATCCTCGCTTAAAGTAAATTGCTGGTTAACCGCATCGATAACCACAAAATCATTGCCGAGGCCATGCATTTTGGTGAATTTGATTATCATGATGACCCGTTCTCAGCAGAAGGTTGTGATGATTGATCAGCCGGGTGATGCAGCGGACCTTTCTGACCGCAGGCGGAGAGGGTCAGAATGATAAGCAGTGCCATCAGGGTTGGCTGGGTTAGTCCTAATTTCATATGTTGATGAGTTGAATCGTCATTCAATTACAATCGCACACCACGGCTGGCCCGAAGATTCGAGGCAAATTGCACTATATCAAACAACAGCCCAAAGGTGAGCTGTTATTTGTGTTTGCCGGAATAGAGGCTGTCGATCGACCAGGCCTCACTGTTTTCTGTAACGGTAGGCGAGAAACAGAACCAGACCCAGGGATGTCAGGCTTAAAAGTGATAATAGATAGAACGGTCGTGGTTTATATCGATAGCTGACCTTTGCCCCAGGGGTGACCTTTATCGCAGGGAGCATATCCATGAAAGTTTCAACCTCAACGGGTTGGTTGTCGATGGTTGCCTGCCAATAAGGGTAGTAGCGGATCGGTAACACCATCCAGGCGGGTTCACGGCCGGTATATTCAAGCTCGTAGGAAGTGGCACTGCCAGCCAGCAGATTCACTTGACTGAAATCCGGTTGCAGATCTTCATCCAGGCTGGGAAGAGTGTAGCCGCTGCCAATGATATTGTTGTTTTCAAGTAGGACCAGATTGGCTTCGATTCGATGAGATACAATCGAATCCGGCAGTTGTATTGTTCTGAAAAACTTTGCTGCCATCATGGCAGACCGATGATTCCCATTATGCTCAATGAATACGTCATCAGCCTGTATCGGATAGAGCCAGGCGCTGAGTTTACCCTTTTGTTCAGTTGTTTCGGCATGCAGCTCAAGGCGATTGTTTTGTGTCTCCAGTTCAATCATTCTGGGAAAGAAGAACTCCACCCAACTGTTGTCGGAAATAGCTGTTGATTTAACCATTGATTCTGCCAGCAGTTGATCGTCATGATAGAGACGCAGTTTTAAATCTGTGTGTCCTTCTGCACGACCATGTGTGGCCAGTTTGAGTGAAATCACATCGAACTGCAGAACCTTGGGTAGTGCGAAGTGTTGTATCAGAGGTTTCTCGGGTGTGATTAAGCCGGAAGCTTTGGGCCTTGGTCCTGAGGTGGCCAGCACGGTCCGTTGCATACCGCCTGTGGAAATGGGTTTATGACAGGCAATGTATTTGATAGCAAGCAGGTTGAGTATATTGGAGTCAATAAAGATGTCTTCGCAATAGACGGCAGCTGCAGTTCTGCTGCGGTGCGCATTGGGAGCCAGTTTGCTTTCCATCAGCGCGCGTTCGGATTGCGTCTTGAAGCCATGGGCGAACCACTCCGGAATACCATAGTTGCTGAATATACCGGAAACCATGTAGGAGCGATCGGCAATGGTACTTTGCATCGGTTGCAGATTATCCTGAAGATATTCAATGGTGGGTGTGGAGGCAAAAAATGACTCTGCCGGTACCGGTCCGTTGAATTCACGGAAGAACCATCTCATGTCGAATAGCTGAATCACAATGAACAGCACAACCAGGCTGCCAATCAGTTTCGATTTTTGCTTGCCAATCTCGGAACGCAAAAGCAGGGAGATCAATTCGGCTGAAATCACAGCAAATGCCAGTGCGGACAAGATGGTCATTCTTCCCCAGTTGTTGCTGCTGAATGTCGGTATGATGGTGATCAGGCCCTTGGGGAGTATGGCAAAAGCTATCAAGGTTGAGAGAGCCAGCAGGACGATGGCATAGATCAGGTTTGTGGTGGATTTACGCCAGATAAGAAGCAATATGGAGAGCGTTAAAAACACTAATGGAAGAACGCCGATATAGGTTGACCTTTCCACATCCGCATAGTCTCTGAATATTGGTTTTATATAGTTGAGAATGTGGTGGGGTCTAAGCGGTGTACCGCCATGGCGGGTCTCCATGCTCTGAGTGAACTGCAGCATTTCATAGAGTGAATGGGTGGCAAATGAGCTGATCAGAAAAGCCATCACTATTGCCAGTCCCAGGTGTACTGCCTGGCGGGTAGCCGTGGCGATGCTCTGCTTCCATGGGGTATGCACGGCAAACAGAATTGCCATAGCCATAAAGCCATACACGGCAATACTTGGAAATCCACCAAATATCATCAGTGCGGCAATAATCGAGAGCCAGGGCAGATAGACGAGTTTGTGGTTCGTCAGATAGTTGTAACTTAACCAAAGAAGCCATGGTATCCATATACTTGTCGTTACATGAGCCCAAAAGAACCAGGCGGCATGAAAGCCGGAGTAGGCAAAAACCATGGCGCCAAAGATTGCGGCCAATCGATGCTTTGTCATCGACACCAGTAGCAGGTACATGCCGATTGCCGCAATCACCAGATTGGTGAGCATGGCGAAATAGTAGCCAGTTGCGTTGTCTTCAATGGAGGCGAACACGGCGAACGCCGGGGTGATGATCGCAGCAGGAAGCCATTGCATGCCGGGAATACCATTGATCGGACTTGGGTTCCAGATTGGCAGGTTACCGTTTCGTAGCTCCTGCTTGGCATGTATCCATCTGGGCATTCTGGCGTCGAGAATGTCGGTTCGTGCCGGGTGTCTTGTTGGTACCCGGATATCGAGATTCTGCCAGCCCGGTTGATTGGTTAGTATATCCGTCGGAGCGACAGTTTCGCCGGCAAATGGATTGGCGCCCAGAATCACCACCGAACTGATGATCAGGAAAAGATAGGGTGCCAGCTTTTGGGAGATACTGCTCATGAAGTCAAACCTTCCTTAGTTATACGGGCCGTCAGGTGATTGGATATCAACACCAGCAGGATTTCCGAAATGATATAGAAGAGGCGATTGATCGTTGCCAGAACAATGGCCGTATTGGCATCGAGATAGGGTAGAAGTCCCATCACCAGAAGTGCTTCTCTGACACCGATGCCGGCCGGTGCAAAGGGTACTGCGAAACCGAGTGCATAACTCAAGGCATAGAGGCCGACAATATAGATGAAAGAGATTTCCTGCGAGGTGTAGGGTAACAGGGTAATCCAGAAGGAGAAGCCGAGACATAACCAGAGAGTACTGACCACCAGAGCGGCGATGGGGCTGAACATGAACTGTTTTGCATAGTGCTGTACTGTTTTCCGAAACGACGCAGCCAGCAAGATGATCAGTGCGGCAAACAAACCGAGGGTTAGCGGATGGGTCAGATATCCCGGCAGTTTTTCGATCAACTCGATGATCAGACTGTGCTGGGTAAGCAGTATCAGGCAGACGCCGATCATCAATGCACTGAATACCACCCAGAAAGTCTCGAGCAGCAAGGTGTCTCGGATATCGGCATTATCGATCTTCGCCTCTTTGTAGAGTGTGATCCGGCCAACATACTGCCAGATGGAGCCGGGAATATATTTTCCCAGCTGGGTGATGTTATAGATGGTGAAGCAGCGAAGATAGCCGAGGTCGATCCGATAGCGGGAGAGTGCCAGATGCATCACCAGGACCAGTAGCACCTTAGCAACAACAATGGCCAGGAATGCAACCGTGATAACCATCAGTGGCAATTTGCTGACAATCTCCAAGGTGGCGTTGAGGTTCTTATAAAGAAACAGGCTGACAAAGGTGAGTACCAGAAGCCACCAGATCAACTTCAATAGGGATTTGACTCTCTGTTGCACAGCCTTAGTCCAGATGGGTAAACAGATACTCGAACTGTTGTGCTGAAGATTCAGTGATGCCGGGCAGGTGTTGGTGAAGCTTCTCTCTGACCTCCCCGTCATCTTCCGTAATCGTGACGATCGATTGTAAAATCCTGGCCATCTCTGCCTGTTTGAAGTCATACACCTGATCGCCCAACTCGAATGAGTCCATCACTTCCTTATATTTGTGGCTCCAGCCGATCACGATAACCGGCTGTTTCGCTGAGAGTGCCGCGATCATGGCATGAAATCTTGAAACCAGTACGATCCGGCAGGCGGACATCAGACATTTGATGCCATTGGTATTGATATCGAAATCCACTGCATAGAGAGACCCGGCCCGATTACTGTTGTGGGCAAGCTGTTGGGCGATGCGCTGAATCACCGGTAGATCGTTGTTCCTCAGTTTTTCTCCCTGTTGCTTGCGGGTGGCATTCGGAAACAGCAGGATTGCGTAACCTCTATCCAGAAGCTGTTGACAGAGATCGGTCAGGCTCTGCGTATAGTCGGCTTCATCTGGGGCCTGTTTTGCAGCCAGTACACTGCTGGGGCAGACGCCGATCAATGGCCGCTGTTCTGCTTTGAGCTGTTCGCCCAGCTCCGCCACATCACGCTCACTCTCTTCGGAGAGAGTGTAGTCGGACTGATGGCGGAAGGCCACGTCGGCAACCGGTGAGGCAAACAGATTGCTCAGCTTCAGCTTCTGCAAGTGTTGATGTGTCCCCTGACCCCTGGCGAAGATCTGCTTGCACTGTTTCAAGGTGGCCAGTGCCAGAATCCGGTTGAGTGGATTTTCGAACGGGCCGAGTGCCTGGGAAAATTTTACAACTGGTGTATTCAATAGAAATGCGGGCACCAGAGTCAGTACATTGTAGGGGAGAAATTTCTCCCGTCCGTCTATGAAGGCAACTCCGGCGAGATCGATCAAGACATCGGATTGGTTGAGTGCCTGCAGGGGGGCAGGAAACAAACCTAACAGCTTGTTGAGCAAAGGCAGTTTGAACAGCGCAAACAGAATCGAAAACGGAAACAGCAGGACGACGATGGAGAGGGGTGTGGCACTGTAGACCGTTACCCGTTCATCCCGGTTGAGGTGCCTGTCCTGTTCGGGATAGTAAGAGAAGACATTGAATCGGCAGTAAGGATAACGCTGGCGTATCTCTCCGATGGTGGTGCACAGCATGGCTTCGGCGCCGCGGTTACCACTGATTGTGGCGGCGATGATTGAAACAGACTTCATGGTAGGGATTCGAGTCCTTTGCGAAAGTAGAGCAGGAGTTTGAGAATCGGTCTGGGCAGTTTGAAAATTAGACCCTGCCAGCGTTTGTTTTCACTCCAGCGCATGTTGAACAGTGCCATGAAGGCACTGAGCCACTGGTGCCAGGAGACCTGGCTGTTTGTCTTGTCCGGCACCTTGTAGCCAAGCAGGTGGGCCACCCGGCTTCGTGCACTGACGTTGTAGTGGTATGGGGCTGCTCTGGCCTGACCGTCAAGGATGTCGGTAATGTCGAGATCTGTGCTGTTGATCTGCTGGCTCTGCAGAGCGGCGGACCAGGCCTCTTCCCCGGCGGCGGTGCGAACGATCACGCCGGTCTTTTTGATCGGATCGTCTTTGAAACGGTAGGCCCAGACATCCCCCAGTGAGATGTCGGCCTGATAACCGAAATGGTCATGACAGACCAGGCACTTCTTTTCGGAATAGAAGAACAGATTCTGATAGAGGCTGAAATAGGAGAAGGGTTTCTGAATGGTTGCGCCGTTGTCGAAAGCGGCCTCCAGCTGGCCACGCCAGTGGCCGCGGCGGAAGCGATAGCTTTGCAGTTTTCCACCGGCCAGATTCTCCAGCTTGACGGTAATGCCGTCGACCAGTTGGGTTCTCGAATTGTGTCCGCAGACCAGGGCGATGGTGAGTCTGACCTTGACGGCCAAAACCTCGTCCTTCTGCAGCCAGCGGCGCAGGTTGGTGATGTCGCAGGGCAGTCCGACCACGGCCACCCTGCCATCGAACTCGCGGATCAGGGGTAGCGCCTCTTTCATGAAGGCGGTTTCCACATACTTGCTGCCTTGGGCCTCGAGTATCTCCTGTTCGGTGGTGGCGATGGTGAAATGCGCCCTTACCTTGCCGGCCTCGATGCGGCTATTGCAGACCAGAGCACCGTCGATCTCTCCGGCCTTGATCAGTTCGATCAGCAGGGCGGATCCAACCCCTCCGGATGCCGCGTTGCGCCGTACTTGTGGATCTTCGGCATAGGCGTGATAGAGATGGAGATAATCACCGACGAGCTGCTCTATCGTCTCTTCAGACCATTCTTTTTTCAGCAATCTGTCGGTCAGTTGATTGAGCATGTCGGTTGATAAAAAGGGGTTGTTGCACCTGTTGGGATCGAAGCGCGTGATCATAGCATAGAATTCGATTTAGACTCCCTGATTGATTCGAAACTCTAGGAAAATCAGTTGGCTATATCGGGTGGCCCAGGTGGTTGTCGTGCTTTATCTAGCATTTTACAGGCCAGGTGTCGATGTGAATAATTCTCTGGTAGGAACTAAAAAACTATTCTAATTCTATAGTCATGAGGACGGTAAAGAGTCGATGTTTGCCTTTATCAGGCAACCTGGGCTGAAAAATAAAAAAGTTTTGAAGCAGTAGAACCATAAATGGATTTTTACACCGGTTTACCTCTGTCCATCTGATACGGAGAACTGCAATGACTCGGGAACAAAAAATTGGTTGCACCATTGGTGCACTCGCAGGAATCACACCGTTGCTGGTGAGTCTGGTCAGTGTGGATGCCTCGCTGATCGTCAAGGTGCTTGTTCCGGCGATTATTATCGGATATGTGATCAAGGCGGCCGGTCTGATGGCGTTGGGGGCGTTTGTGGTGTTTGTCAATTCAGAGCGTGATTACAAGAAGGCCTTTCAGCTGGGTCTGATGGCCCCGGCCCTGGTGGTCGGTGCATTGAATGCGAATAATTTCAACGAGGCGAATCTGGAGATCAATGAACTGCAGACTGAGCTGGGTGAGCGTGAGTCGGTTGCCATCGAGCCGCCACAGAGCACCTCCTCCATGATTGAGGGCGTACTGTCATTCTTTATCGGCAGCGCCCACGCCGATGAACACATGATGATCGGTAGACACGACAGCCCCTCCACCGGCAACCTGATCTGGTACGGAATCTCCGGAAAGATCTCAAACGCCTGGTTTGTGATTGTCGGTTCCCATGATCAACAAAGGGATGCGGTAAGACAGGCGGAGGGCCTTAAGAAACGGGGCTACAACGCAAGGGTGGTGCCGGATGTGAAAGACGAGGAGAGTTTTGTTGTCTCAATCGGCTCCTATCTGAATATCAAAGAGGCCAAGGCGCTGCACAAAACCGCCATCCGGGAGAACCTGGCGAGACATCCCTATTTGTGGAAGTGGAAATAAGCCCGCCAATCGCCGCAAAAGAGGCTTTATTGCTAAAGCAATTTGCCTCAATTCGCGGTGATTGGCACTCTTTTGTGGTTGTCTTCACTTATGGCCGGTTAACAACAAGTCTTGATGCGGCAATCATCCCCAGCAGCGCAGCCATCAACAGCAGACCCCAGTGAGGCATCACCGGGATCGCGACCGGTTCGTAGGTGACATTCAGATCCGCCGTACCGGGAGTTGGATTACTGCCGAGATCGGTGGTCAGCCCGCCAACCGGGATGGTGTTGGTATAGAGGTTGACCACGCTCGAGGTGACATCGACAGCGATGGTGCAGCCGCCGGGCTGTATACTTGCCCCATTCTGATAGACCAGGCTGTTGCCACCGGCAATCGCCACCACGTTGGCCAGGGTGCAGCCTGCACTGACCTGTATGTTGGGTACCGGAGCCACCAGCAGATCCGCAGGAAAGCTATCGGTCAGATCACCGGTCAATACGGCCGCGACCGCATTGCTGTTGCTCAGCGTGATGGTCAGAGTAGCGATCCCATCCGGTCTGATGCTGTTCGGTGTGATGCTCTTGCTCAGTCCCGGCAGTATCGGTGTCACCGTCAGATCGCTGGAGCTGGCGACAATGTTGTTGCCAATATCGGTCTGCAGACCATTGATCGGAATCGTGTTGGTGTGAGTGGCCAGTGCAACGGAGGTGACGTCCACACTGATCGAACAACCGCCGTTGGCGGGAATGGTTGCACCACTGAGATAGGTCAGGGTATTGCCGCCCGGTGCAGCCACCACACTGCCCAGATCGCAACCGGCGGATGCCTGGATATTGGGGGTGGCGGCGATCTCCACCCCAGCCGGCAGGTTATCTACCAGATCGGCGGTCAAGGTGGCCACCGTTGCATTGCCGTTGCCGAAGGCGATCGACAGGGTCGACAGGCCGCCGGAAGAGATGGTGGTCGGTGAGAACTGCTTACTGACACTCGGCGGCTGGGGCGGATTGACGAACAGATCGGCGCTGCTGGGCGCTCCGTTGTTACCCAGATCGGTCTGCAGGTCACCCGCAGCGAATGTGTTGGTCCAGGGGCCGCCGGAGACACTTGAGGAGATATCCACCGCAATCGAACAGCCGCCGGAAGGTATTGTCGAGCCATTGGTATAGGTAACGCTGCTGACGGTGGTCTGAACCGTTCCCGGGCAGTCGGTGAGCAGATTGACCGGGGTGGCCAGCTCGGTGTTGGCCGGCAGGTTGTCGACCAGGTCGGCCCCCAGGGTTGCCGCCATGGCGTTGTCGTTACCCAGGGTGATGGTCAGTCTCGAGGCCTCACCCGGATTGATGGTGATCGGCGTGATCGATTTGCTCAGGGTGGGTGGCATCGGTGCAGTGACAATCAGGCTGGCGGTTGCCGGTTGGGGATTGCTGCCACCGGTGGCCGTGGAGAGGTCCCCTGCCGCGATGGTGTTGTTGTAGCTGCCCGCGCTGGCCGAAGTGACATCCACCACGATGCTACAGCTGACCGGAGGGATGAGGGCACCATTGGCGTAGATGACCTGACTGCTGCCGGGTGTGGCGGTGACACTGCCCAGCACACAACTGCCTGCCAGGTTGTTGGGATTGGCGATCACTACGCCGGCTGGCAGGTTGTCGGTGAAATCCGCATCCAGGGTCAGATCGGTGGCGTTCGGGTTCTCCAGGGTCAGGGTCAGGGTGGAGATGCCGTTGACGTCGATGGTGGTCGGTGCAAAGGCTTTGGTGATTCCCGGTGCGGCATCGAACAGCGCGCCGACCCCGAGGGTAGCGACCGCAGGCTGAGGGTTGTTGCCGGCGGAAGTCGTCATCTGCCCGGCGGCGATGGTGTTGACGTAGCTACCATCCAGTGCCGAGGTGACATCCACCGAAATGGTACAGCCTCCGGCCGGAATCGTGGCGCCATTGGCATAACTGATCTGGATGTCTCCCGGGGTGGCGGTGACCACACCCGGACAGGTGGTGACCAGGCCGTTCGGGGTCTCCACCAACACATCCCCGGGTAGCGCATCCACCAGTTCACTGGTGAGGGTGATCGGGTCGGTGTTGGCGTTACCCAGAGAGATGGTCAGGGTCGAAGTGCCGTTGGTATTGATCGATGCAGGTGCGAAAGCCTTGCTGACAGACGGTGCCGAGAGTACTTCCAGGTCCGCATTGGCCGGTGCCGGATTGCTCACGCCCTGATCGGTGGTGATGGCATTGGCGCCAACCGTATTGGTCAACGTGCCGGTGGTATTCGCAGCCACATCGGCACTGAAGGTACAGCTGCCACTGGCGGGTATGGTGGCGCCGGTGATGGTAATTTCGTTGTCACCCGCGGTGGCCAGTACGCTGGCATCGGCACAGGTGGTCGCCGTACTCGGGGCTGAATAGACTGTTACACCGGTGGGTAGCGTATCGGTGAGTGACGTACCGGTGAGATCGATCGCCGAGTTGTTGGTGATCGTCACCGTCAGGGTGGAGCGTTCACCGATCGTCACCGTAGCCGGAGCAAAGGCTTTTGCCACCGTCGGCTCAAGAATCACATTCAATTCCGCAGAGACATCCTCGCCATTGGTCACGCCCTGATCGGTGGTGATCGCATTCTGCAGAATCAGATTGTCATAGACACCCACCAGAGGTGCAGTGACATCCACTTCGATCAGACAGGCGGTACCTGGCAGCAGGGTGCCGCCGGAGATGGTCAGTGCCTGGGTGGTGGTGTTGACTGTCAGTGTGGCATCGGCACAGGTGGTGGCGGCATTGGGTACAGCCGCGAACTCCAGGCCTGCTGGCAATGGATCGGTAAAACTGACGCTGGTCAGGGTGACCGGCGAGACCGCATTCGGATCGAAGGTACTGATCAGTTCCAGGATCAGACGGGCCGTGCCGCCTGGCGGGATATAGGCAGGCGCGAAGCCTTTGGTCAGTCCCAGGCCCTGCAGGGTGGAGAGGGAGGCCTGGGTTCCCAGGGCATTGGTATAGCCCTCTTCACTGGAGATCACCCCGGCGGGAATGAAGTTGGTCAGATTGAGAAAGCGTAACGATGTGGTGGTGACAAACACCTGACAGATGTCATTGGGCTGCAGGGTGGCGCCTACCATGGAGACGCTGCCCGCACCAGCGACCGCAGTCACCGTGCCGCCGAGACAGTTGGTGCTGGCATCCGGTACCGGATAGACCACGATGCCTTCGGGGAAGATGTCGGTAAAGGCCACATCGTGGATGGTTGCGCCGGAGCTGTTGATCACATCGATGGTCAGTAGTGAGGGCTGACCGCCGGTGACGATGATTGGATTGAAGGCCTTGTTGATGCCGATATCGGCAACCGCCGAGGTCAGCGTGGCGGTGATCGGTGAACTGTTGGACGAGCCTTCCGCACTACTTATGTTGCCGGCCGGAATGGTGTTGCTCCAGGGACCAGCACCACTGGTGGTGACATCGAAGGCAAAGTCACAGTTGGCCCCGGCCGGCAGGGTAACGCCCTGCAGCTGAGCGCTGCTGGCGCCCGGATTGACGATCAGGGTGGTGGCGCCGCCACAGGAGGTGCTGGCATTGGCCGGATTGGCCACGCTCAGACCGGCGGAGAAGGTGCTGTCGTCGATGCTGACGTTGGTCAGCTCACCGGAGGAGATATTGACCACGTTGATGGTGACCCGGGAGCGGCCTCCGGAGCTCACGCTGGTCGGACTGAAACTCTTGCTGCCAGTGATCCCCGCCGTGATGGTCAGGGTATCGGATACCGCAGAAGGAATGGTGCCGCCACTGCTGCTGAAATCTGCCGGATTGATGGTGTTCAGGTAAGTGTTTGGGGTGGAGCCGGTGACTTGCACGCGGATCTGACAGGTGGCCTGAATCTGGTCATCGGGTCGCGGACTGAGGCTGCCGCCGGTGAGGATCAGTGTCGTATCCCCGGGGAAAGCCTGCAACGTGCCGCCGCACTCATTGACGGCGGCCGGATTGGCCGCCAGGGCGAGACCGGCGGGTAGGTTGTCTGTCAGATTGACTGCAGTAAGCGGATTCAGGGTACGGTTGCGGATACGCAGTCTGAGGGTGGATGTCTGGCCCTCAGCAATGGGGTTCTGGAGGAAATTTTTGGTCACCTCCACAGAATCGAGTGTCGCCACATTGACCGCCGGGCTGGGGGATGGATTGACCACATTGCCGCCTGGGCCATTACCCGTTCCGCCAACCCCGTTGACGCCGTCCCAACTGGGGATCTGGTTGGTGAAGATCATGCCCAGGGTGGCGGTGACCGGCAGTCGTGCCCGGAAGACCAGGGTACAGGTACCCGGTGTGGCGCCGACACCGGCGGGTACCGTGCCGCCGCTCCAGAGCAGTTCGCTGTCTCCGTCCACACCGGTGTAGACACCGCCGGCACAGGTGTTGGAGACTGGTATGCCGGCCGAATCGTCGAGTACCATCTGGTTGCCCGCGTTGTTGGGCAGGGTGTCGCGGAAACTCAGGTTGGTGACATCCGCACCGGACCAGTTGTTGACGGTGACACTGAAATCGGTCCACTGACCCGGTGCAACCTCGTTGATGGATACGGTTTTATCCACCGTCAGCTGAGCATTGATGTTGATCACATCACTGGCTGTCGGACTCGCGTGGCCGGTTGGATTGACCACTGCATCAGCCGGGATGGTGTTGGTGTGGGCGCCATCGGTGGTGGAGGTCACATAGGCAGTGATCGTACATTTGCCGTTGACCCCGGAGCGCACACCCGCCACGGCGCCACTCAGCAGAATGCCGGTGTCGCCCTGATCCAGGGGGTTGCTGCCCGCATCGGTCAAGCTGCCATTGACGGAACCGGTCCCATCACAGACCACCGTTGGGTCTGCCGGTGCAACGGTGGAGGTATCGACAATCGACAAGGTGGTGGCGGTGAGGTCGTCGAGAAAGCTGGTGATCGGCAGTGTGTTGTCGGTGCTGTTGTTGTTGATGACGATGGTCAGCAGAGAGGGCTGCCCGGCTGGAATGGTATCCGGGTTGAAGGTTTTCGAGAGCGAAATCGGGGTGTTGACGGTCAGGTCCCGGTTGAAAGCAGGGCTGGTCAGGCCACGGGTATTGCCGATCGATCCCAGCGGCAGGGTATTGCTGAACAACTGGCTGGTGCCGGCGATGGTGGGCACCACCACATCCACCCCGATGGTGCAGTTGCCCGATTCTCCGATGATTCCGCCGGTCAGGGTTACCGTGTCCGTCCCCGGTGTTGCGGTAACCGCACCATTGGAAGCCCCGGTACCGCTGCAGGCGATCGAGGTATTGGCCGGCGTGGCCACCACCATGCCGGCAGGCAAGGTGTCGGTAAATGTGGTCAGTGGCAGGGTTGCGCCGGCATTGGGATTGCTCAGTACGATGCTCAGGGTCGTGGCATCACCGGCGATGGCCGGAGATGGGCTGAATGTCTTGTTGCCGGTGGGGTTGAGCAGTGTGCTGACCACCAGGGTGGCGTTGGCCGGAGTCGCATTGGAGACCCGCACGCCATTTTCAAGTGCCGAATAGCCGGCGGTCACCGCATCGGGTCTGGCTGGCGGCAGCAGCGCGGGAATATTGTTGATGTAGGTGCCTGGCGTGGTGGAGGTAACGGAGAGTTCGAAAAAGCACTGGCCATCGGTCAGTCCCACCCGTGCCGGGATGGTGCCGTTGGTCAAGACGATGCTCGAAGTGCCTGGCACGGCGGTGATCCCGGTAAAACCACAGGTGTTGGTGATGTTGGCCGGGTTGGCGATGGTGATCTGGGGCAGCAGCAGCGAAGTGACTTCCGCCTCGGTCAGGCTGACCAGGGCGTCGTTGGCAATCTCGATGCGGTAGGTCGGCGTGTCGCCCGGATTGATGGTCGCCGGGTTGAACAGATGGTTGATGGTGGTGGTGGCGGTTGCCAGACCAGGCAGCATCAACAGAGTGAGTGCCAAGTAGGCTGGGGGTATCTGGGCGCGGTATCTGTTATGGGATGTTCTGAGGCGATCTATCAGGGCAGAGACGAAAGACAGGGTGTTTAGATTCATACAGGATACTCATTTGAACATCCCTGCTATAGATCGTTATTTGGTATTGATGCTTGTGAGCGTCCCAGTCCCTCGATTTACCGTGCAAGCAACATGCTAATCGAGCAATATTAAACATCGTAAGAGTGGTTTGCAAAAGCTTAAAATTGTAAATTGTTTTCGGCTTGCCGATCGTGGCACTCTTGTGTTGAACCCCTGATCGGTTGAAACTGAACAGACCGGCATTCATGGTCTTGCTTCATTCGCTAACAATGTGATCAGCTAGTCATGACAGAACCCGCTAGTATGGCTTGTCTCCCGGATGGCCGGACTGACATTGAATAGAGTACATGTTAATACCTTCATTCGATGAAGGCATTTGAATAATGCTTCGATTTGCACTGCTTTTTACCGCCATTCTCATCGGCCTGTTTACCTTGGAACTGATGCCTTTCGGGCAGCAGTGGGTGGTCATTCCCTTCACCGCCTTTATTGCGAAAATCAGTGCCTGGCTGATTCAGCTGTTTGATCATGGGGTGCACGCCTACGGGATTGTGCTGCTGGACAAGGCGAGTGGTTTTGCGGTCTCCATCGAGGCGGGATGCAATGGTATCGAGGCGAGTATCGTACTGATTGCGGCGATGTTCGCCTTCCCAGCGAGTTTGCGGATGAAACTGATCGGGATCGCGATCGGAATCCTGGCAATCCAGGCGATGAACCTGCTCAGAATCATCAGTCTCTTCTATCTGGGGCAGTGGAATCAGACCGCGTTTGAGTGGGCCCATCTCTACATCTGGCAGTCACTGATCATACTCGATGTGCTGGTGGTGTTTCTGATCTGGTTGCGCTACCTGCCGAGAGTGAAGCCGCATCACGGGCCTGAGCATGCTTCGGCTTAGCTCGATCAACCCGGTCGCCGCCTTCATTATCAAGGTGGTGTTCTGGCTGCCGGTCTGCCTGGCGGGCTGGTACTATCTGGCGCCGAGTCTGGTCTGGCCTGTGGGGCTACTCAGCGACTGGATTCTGACTGTACTGTTTCCGCAGATCTTCCAGGGGGTCGAGCAGCAGGGGGATCGTCTCGACTTCGTCACCCTGCTGGCGATGCCGGCTGAGCTGCTGAGAGGTCAGCAGCCCGGGGTCAGCGGTGACCTGGTCTTTACCGTCAATCCACTGCTCTACAGCTACGGTCTACCCCTCTATACCGCGCTTTCGATTGCAACACCCGGAGATGCCAGGGATGAGGATCTCAAATGGAACAAATGGCTGTGGGGATTGCCGCTGCTGTTTCTGTTCCAGGTGTGGGGCGTCTGTTTCGATGGCCTGAAGACACTGCTCTTCACCCTGGGACCGGACGTTTCGGCACAGCTGGCGTTTACCCCCTTGGCGATGGATGGTGTCGCCCTTGGCTATCAGCTGGGCTATCTGATTCTGCCATCCGTATTGCCGTTGGTGATCTGGGTCGTACAATACCGGGCCTATCTGACCGAGATGGTCTGGGCCACGGAGTGATCGGTCTGTCCCTCTGGATAGGTCGATAGGCGAACGGCATCCCGCGCCTAAAGGATTAGTCAAAAGGGGCTTTGAATTGATCTAATGTGGGCTGTCTGCTAAAAATGAATGAACGCAACGCCGAGTTTGCAGTCTATCTCGTGGATTGTTTAAATGTTTTAACGACGTTCCGATAGCTAACCCGTACGCTTAACCAGATGGCTCAAAGGCATAACACCGTCAAAATCCTGATGCTGGTCCTGTTGCTGATCCAGGCGCCGCTGGTGATGGCCTGGTCAATGGCCTGTGCGAAATCGGGTGATTCCCCGATGAGCGGGATGAGTGAGACGATGCAGCACCACTGTCATGATATGGATGCTGCTGTCGAACTGGCCGATTGTGAGTCGATGCACTGCATGTTCTGCGGTTTTACCGTCCAGCTCCAGGTGCAGCCTGTCACCTTTACCGTCTCTCACATCCTCTATATCGGTGAGGGTCGGGTTCCAGCCCCCCCAAGGCCTGAACAGCCGGTTGAATTACAACCTCCCATCAACTCCCTCCTCGTTTAGGCCGTTTCCGGCCTGATTGGATATTTTTTATTTGCATCGGCCTTGGTCTAGGCCGTTGATCTGGCTGTGGGAGTTTTTTCATGGTTCGCCGATTAGTTGGGAGCGTCCGGTCATTTACCGGGCGACTCTTACCGTTGTGGATAATTGCGTTGGGAGAGATCTGTGCGACTGAACAGATCACTTCGCCGGCTTTTCAGAATCTGCTGCTTCGTCTGCAGCAGCATCCAACCCTCAGGGTATCGATGGCGGAGCGTTCCCATTGGCAGGCCAATGCGGATGGCTCAATGGGTCTGCCCGATCCCAACATCACACTGGGTTTGAATAATCTGCCGGTGAATGAACCGACCAGCTTCGACCGCTATCTGCCGAGTAGCCGCAGCCTGGAATTCAAGCAGATGATACCCGGTTTGAGCACTCGAGAAACACGGCGGGATAGCCATCTTGCGCGGGCGGCGCTGGCTGATCTGCAGCGTCAACTGGCGTTCGCTGAACTGGAGTTGAGGTTGGTCACCGCACTGGCGCAACGGCGCAGAATCCATGCAGCCAATGAGGCGCTGGATCAGCAGATGGCATTGCTGATGGAGCGGGAGCGCTGGTTGAGGGGGGAGATGGCCTCGGGGGCTGCCGTCTACGGCCGGTTCGATGAGCTGGATGTGAAGCGGGCGGAGATCGATGAACAGAAAATCAGCCTCGCCGGTGAGGCTGAGCGCTGGCAGGCCGAACTGAGATCGTTGATCGATCTGGTTCCGCCCGAGGGGATTCTGCCGGAGATTCAACCGAAACGCTGGTCGGGTGACCCGCAGGCACTGCTGAAGATTCAGATCGAACTGGGCAGGCTGGCTGTAGCCAACTCCGAGGTGGCGGAGCGGAATGCCGCTTTCGATTCGGACTATGCGATCAGCGCTGCCTGGCAACAGCGGGAGTCGGGTGAGAATTTCGATGGGGATGATTGGTTCACATTGAAATTCAGTGCCACCCTGCCACTCTGGTCCACTGCCAATCAGACGCCGAAACTGAAAGCGGCAGAGGCCAACGTCACCAAACTGATGGCCCAGCAGGAGCAGCAGCTGAGGGAGCTCACCAGTGACTATCAGAGTGCCCTGTCCAACTACCAAACGGCGCAACGGCTACTCGCTGCCATGGCACGGCGTCAGGAGCGCCTTAAGGCCTTGGAAGCTGCCAACCGGCGTCGCTATGAAGCGGGAGACCTGGATCTTGACGGTGTCATCCGACCGGCCCTGAAACTGGCTGAAGTGGAGCTGGATCTGGCCCGGACAGAGCTGCAGCGAACCATCGCCGCAGCACGTATCAACGCCATGTTTGTGGAGGAGGACCGATGAGTTCCATCCGTACAAAAGCAATCTATCCATTACTGCTGTTGATTCTGTTCAGCCACTACAGCTGGGCGGAAGAGGCCACTCAGTACACCTGCCCGATGCACCCCCACTACATCGCCACAGACATGGGCAGTTGCCCAATCTGCGGGATGGATCTGGTCGCGCTGGAGACGGCTGGATCGATGCCGTCGGCAGAGACTGAAGCCGGAGAGCGGGTCGTGGTAACCATTGCCCCGGAAACGATACAGAACATGGGGGTGCGGTACGGCCGGGCGGAGATGACAGCTTTTGGCAGTCGGGTGCGAGCCTATGGGGTGGTGGCAGAGAGTGAGCGGTTGCGCAGTGAAGTCTCCAGCCGGGTGGCTGGCTGGTTGGAGAGATTGTCGGTCACGGCCGTCGGTGATCCGATCAAAAAGGGTGATCTGCTCTATCAACTGTTCAGTCCCGATCTGGTGGCTGCCCAGCGGGACTATGTCAGTGCCTTACAGGGTGGCAACCAACAACGTATCCGTTCTGCCGCGGTTCGTCTCGAGGCATTGGGAGTCTCCAAAGGTTTTATAAAGAGTCTGCGCAAGCAGGGCAAGGTTGTCGACCGGGTGCCGTTTTACGCGGTGACCGATGGTACCTTGAGCGAGCTGCGGGTCAGAGAGGGGGCCTATGTTCGACCGGGTGAGACGTTGGCGGTAATACAGGACTACAGCACCGTGTGGATCAATGCGGCGGTGGCGGAAAAGGATCTGTCTGAGGTCAGCATGGAAACACCGGTGCAGGTGATTCTGCCAAATCTGCCGGGTCAGGTGATCGAGAGTCAGATCGACTATATCCACCCCACCGTCGATCCGGACAGCCGCACCGGCCGGGTTCGGCTGGCCCTGTCGAATCAAGCGGGACGGCTGCGCCCCGGCGCCTATGCGGATGTTCTGTTTGAGATCGATCTGGCGCGTCGGCTGGCTGTTGAGGAGAGTGCTCTGTTGATTGGTGAGACAGGTCCCTATCTGGTGGTGGCACTGGGTGATGGACGGTTTCAACCCCGCTCGGTTCGAACCGGACGGAGCAGTGGGGGATTTACCGAGATCCTTGAAGGTGTCGACAGTGAGGATCTGATCGTTGTCTCAGGGCAATTTCTGATCGACTCCGAAAGTGCCCTCAGGGAGTCGTTTCAAAAGTTGCAGCGTATCAAGTTGGGCTTGGATCAGTTGCCCCTGAGTCAGCAGCAGCTGGCGATGCTGGATCACATGATCGATGCGGCGCTCTACATCCATGAAGCACTGGTGGATGGCTACGATATCAGCCCGGATCAGCTGCAACCGGCGCGTGAGATTCGTGATCTGTTATGGCCCGGTTTCGGCGCCACTCGCCTGGGTCCAATCATGCAGGGTGCTGCCGAGGCAATTGAACTGGCCCAACAGGCACGCACCGAGAGTGCCCTACAGCAGGCGTTGCATCAGTTGGTGAGTGAGCTTCAACCCTGGGTGCTCAACGGTCGTCGGGATCACTATCAACAGCAGGGTGTGCGGCTCTATCAGGATCAACAGGCGCAACAGCTCTGGCTGCAGCTGGCGGGTGAGCCGGTCAACCCCTATGGTGCTGCTGACGGCGAGTTGGTCGAGTGAGGTTGTTGAAGATGAATAGAGGAATTACCCATGTCTGAACAGCAATCCATCGTCGGGGATGATCCCGCCCGCTCGTTTGTCGCCAAGGTGATCGCCTGGTCGGTGCGGAATCAGTTGATCGTAATGATCTTTACTGCGGGTCTGGCGGTAGCCGGGCTGCTCGCCCTGCAGCGCACCCCGCTCGATGCGATACCCGATCTATCGGATACCCAGGTGATCATTCGCACCGACTTTGCCGGTCAGGCGCCACAGATCGTTGAAGACCTGGTCACCTACCCCCTCTCAGCAACCTTGTTGGGATTGCCGAAAACCGAGGCGGTGAGGGGATTCTCCATGTTCGGCACCAGCTTCGTCTATGTGATCTTTCAGGATGGGGTTGATGACTACTGGGCCCGGAGCCGAGTTGCTGAAGCGCTGGCCACGGTGCAGAAGGATCTGCCGCAGAACGCCACCCCGAGACTGGGGCCGGATGCCACCGGGGTGGGCTGGATCTACCAATATGCGCTGCTGGATCGTAGCGGCCGACATGACCTGGCGGAGCTGCGTGCCCTGCAGGACTGGTTTCTGCGCTTTGAGCTGGCGACGGTAGCCGGGGTCTCGGAGGTGGCTTCGGTGGGTGGGTTCGTACGTGAGTATCAGGTGTTGATCGACCCCAACAGACTACGCGCCTTCGATATTCCCCTGGTGCGGGTGCGCCAGGCGGTTCAGGCAGCCAGTATGGAGGTCGGTGGGCGAGTGATCGAACGGGCCGAGACCGAGCTGATGATCCGCTCCCGGGGCTACATCACTTCGCTGCAGGATCTTCAGCGGGTGGTGGTGCAGGCGAGAAACGGCACCCCGGTACTGCTGACCGATGTGGCGCGGGTGATCGAAGGTCCGGAGCTGCGCCGGGGACTGGTGGAGCTGAATGGTGAGGGGGAGGTGGTCGGCGGTATCGTGGTGATGCGCTCCGGTGAGAATGCGCTGAATGTGATCAAGGCTCTGGAGCAGAAGCTGCAGGCCCTGCAGCAGGGGCTGCCGGCCGGGGTGGAGATTCAGACCGTTTACGATCGAGCGCCACTGATCCGGGGTGCGGTCGACTACCTGAACCATAAACTGCTGGAAGAGGGGTTGGTGGTAGCCCTGGTCTGCTTCATCTTTCTGCTCCATGTGCGTTCCGCTTTTGTCGCCATAATCACCTTGCCGCTGGGAGTGCTGGGGGCGTTCATGGTGATGTCGGCGCAGGGTATCACGGCCAATATCATGTCGCTCGGCGGTATCGCCATCGCGATCGGGGCGATGGTGGATGCCTCCATTGTGATGGTGGAGAATGCCCACCGGCGGTTGAGCGATATGCCCGGGTCGGTTGGACGCAAAGCGCAAAATGCCGCCATCCTGCAGTCGGCCAAGGAGGTGGGGCCAGGGCTGTTTTTCAGCCTGCTGATCATTACCGTATCCTTCCTGCCGGTGTTTGCGCTCACCGGTGAAAGTTATCGGTTGTTCTCCCCTCTGGCCTACACCAAAACCTATGCGATGGCCTTTGCTTCCCTGCTCTCGGTCACCCTGGTGCCGATCCTGATGTTGTGGCTGATCCGAGGACGGATCTTCCGCGAGGAGAGTAATCCACTGAATCGTTTCTTTGTCGCGCTCTACAAGCCGATTCTGGAGTTTTCCATGAAATGGCGTGTTTTTACCCTGGCCGTTGCCATCGCCGGTATCGCCAGTCTCTGGTACCCCTACAACAAGCTGGGTACCGAGTTCATGCCGGCGCTGTATGAGGGTGAGCTGCTCTACATGCCCACCACCCTGCCGGGAGTCTCCATCTCCAAGGCAAAAGAGATTCTGGCCCAGACCAACCGGTTGATCCTTACGCTGCCTGAGGTCGATCAGGTATTCGGCAAGGTGGGTCGGGCCGATACGGCGACTGATCCGGCACCGATTTCGATGATCGAGAGTTGGATACGCTTGAAACCGAAGCCTGAGTGGCGGCCAGGGATGACTGTGGGGTCGCTGACCAAGCAGCTTGACGAGCGGGTCAATCTGCCCGGGCTGGTCAACAGCTGGGGTTATCCGATCAAAATCCGCATGGATATGATCTCAACCGGTATCCGCACCCCGGTGGGGATTAAGATCTCCGGTCAGGATCTGAATCAGATCGGACGTATCGCACTGGATGTGGAAGCCGTGGTGAAGCAGGTGCCGGGCACCCGCAGCGCCTTTGCCGACCGGGTCACCGGGGGCAAGTATCTGGAGATCATCCCCAACCGTGATGAGCTGGCGCGACGCAATATCGATCTTGGTCTGTTCCAATCCATTATCCAGACCGCGCTCGGCGGTATGAAGGTTGCGGAAAGCGTACAGGGAAGGGAGCGTTACAACATCATGTTGCGCTACGACCGGCCATTCCGGGAATCGATACATCAGCTCTCGGACATCCTGGTACCAACCCCGGGTGGTATGCACATTCCGCTGGGGGAAGTGGCTACCATCGAATATGCCCCGGGACCGCCGATGATCAAATCGGAGGATGCCCGATTGACCGGCTGGGTGTTTGTCGATATCGACGAGCGGGATATCGGCAGTTATGTGGATGAGGCGCGAATGCGGGTTGCCGAGCAGGTCGACCTGCCACCGGGCTATGCCATCACCTGGTCCGGGCAGTATGAGCAGATGCTTGAAGCGCGGGAACGACTGCAGGTTGCGATACCTGCAGCCGTTGCGATCATCCTGGTGCTGCTGATGATCCATTTTGGCCGCACCGACCGAACGGTGATGGTGATGACGGCGTTGCCGTTCGGCTTGGTGGGTGGCCTGTGGGCGGTCTATCTGGCCGGCTACAACCTCTCAGTCGCCGTTGCTGTGGGTTTCATCGCACTGGGAGGCATTGCGGTGGAGACGGCGGTGGTGATGTTGATCTACATCGATCAGCAGGTACGCCAGCTTCCTCCGGTCGACCATAAAACCCTGTTTGCCGCCATCATGGCGGGCGCGGTACGGCGGGTGCGTCCGAAACTGATGACCGTTTCGGTGATCATCGCCGGTCTGTTACCCATCTTCTTTACCGAGGGGCCCGGTTCGGATGTGATGCGCCGTATTGCCCTGCCGATGGTGGGCGGGATGCTCAGTACCACCGTCATGACCCTGATCGTGATTCCGGTCATCTATCTGATCTGGGAGTCACGCAGGCTACCCCTCTCGACTGAAAATTCCACTGGGGATAACGATCTATCCCAACAACCACAAGAGGTATGAAAATGTCTGTTAGAAAACTTACTGTATTGATCTTCGGGCTGCTGATCCAGGCAGCTGCGTATGGGGCCAGCCATCAGGGCCACAACATGCATGACCATTCGATGATGGGTGGCGATGCCAATCAGGCGATGGGTAGCGGTGTTCTGCATCAAGTGGATGCGGATAAAAAGATGGTCAACCTCACTCATCAGCCTATCCCGACACTGAACTGGCCGGAGATGACCATGGATCTGCCGGTCACCAAACGGGTTGATCTGACTCGGTTCAAGGCTGGAGACCAGGTGCATTTCACCCTCAAGAAGGGACGGGACAACCATTTCAGGATCATCTCCATGGAGCCTCATCAATAGACCGGAAGAGCGGTCGTTTGGCGGGGGAGGGTCGAGTCGCTCCTGGCTTGTGGCCGCTCAGGTCGGGATGCCGTTCACCACCAGTTTGGGTATCGCTTCAGCAGACACCGGTCTGCTGAACAGATATCCCTGTGCGGTGTCGCAATTGAGCCGTTTCAGCAACTCCAGTTGTGCTTTGGTCTCGATGCCTTCAGCGACAATGGTGTGGCCAAGATTGTGACCCATCTCGATCATCGTATTGACCAGGTACTGGGTCTTCTTATCCAGCAGCATATCGTTGATGAAGTATTTGTCGATTTTGAGGCTGTCCACTTTCAGATGTTTCAGTGAGGCGATGGAGGAGTAGCCGGTACCGAAGTCATCGATGGCGATCTGAATGCCCGACTCTTTGAGGTGGCTGAAGATGGCGATGTTTTTCCGATCTGTCTGAACGGCGGTCTCGGTGACCTCCAGTTCGAGCAGTGTGGGATCCATCTCTGTCTCTTCCAGCACCTGATCGATCAGGGTCACCAGTTGTTCGTCGAGAAAGTGGGAGGGGGAAATATTGACGGACATGCGCAACAGGGGCAGGCCTTGCTGCTGCCAACTGACAGCCTGTCTGCAGGCGTTGCAGAGGATGGTTTTGGTGAGTGGCTTGATCATGCCGATCTGTTCCGCAACCTGGATGAACTCGGTTGGTGGAACCTGCCCCATGACCGGGTGATGCCAGCGGGAGAGCGCCTCGACACCAATGATCTGTCCGGTGGCCAGATGGAGTTGTGGCTGATAGACCAGGGTCAGTTGTTCAGACTCTATGGCTTCACGAAGATACTGTTCAAACTGGAAACGGTACTCGGCCTTGCGCGTCAGCTCCTGATTGTAGAACGCAAAGCGATTCTTTCCATGCTCCTTGGCTGCATACAGGGAGGTGTCTGCAGCCTTCAGCAGTTGCGAGGCATCTGTGCCGTCATCCGGATAGTGGGCGATACCGATACTGCAGGCCGGTGTATGCCAGCGGGATGATAATTCAAGCGGTTGAGCGATCAGCTCCAGGCAGCGTTTGGCCAGGTTGGCGGTGATGTAATCATCGGATACATCATCCATTAGGATGCAGAATTCATCACCACTCAGGCGGGCGACAAAATCCACATCCCGGCCAAACTTCTTCAGCCTCTTTGCGATCACCTTGAGTAACTGGTCGCCCACGTCATGCCCCAGGGTGTCGTTGACATTCTTGAAGTTGTCCAGGTCGATGTAGAGCAGACTGAAACGACGCTGATGCCGTTTCGATGTTTTGATCAATTCATCCAGGCTTTGAAAGAAGTGGGGTCGGCTGGCCAGGCCGGTCAATTCATCGGTGTAGGCCAGTTGATGAATCCTTTTTTGATTCTGGTCCCGCTCCATCACGATACTGGCGAGCCGTGCGGCCGCTTTCAGGTCGTTGGACTCTTCCTCATTCGGGGTCGCCGGGTAGTCATAGTACATGCCGAATGCGCCCAATACCTTTCCGGTGGAGCTTTTGATCGGCTCGGACCAGCAGCAACGCATACCATGGGGCAGGGCCGCATCCTTGATGGTTGCCCACTTCGGGTCGGTTTCAATGTTCTCCACAATGACCCGATGGCCGGTATAGGTGGAGGTACCGCAGGAGCCGATGTCCGGGCCGAATTCCAGGCCGTGCACCGCATCGCAGTAGGCCTTCGGCATGCTTGGTGCGCCGCCATGCAGGAGTCTGCCTTTGTGCAGTTCCAGCAGAGAGCAGCGCATCCCCGGATGCCGCGCTTCATACATCAGCGCGATGGCATCGTAGATCTCTGCGGCCGGTCTGCCGATTGCGATCATCTCGAGGATTTCGGCGTTTCTTTCGTCGTGTCTTTCCACACGCTTGCGCTCGGTAATGTCGACATGGGTACCGACCAGGCGTACCGGTTTTCCGTCAGGCTCCTGGAAGAGACGAATCGCACGGGACAGCACATGCACATCATGACCGGCCTTGTGGTGCATGCGCATTTCGATCTCCAGTGAATCCGAACTGCCATTGATATAGTCTGTAACCTCTTTCAGCACCCGATCCCTATCCTCGGCATGGACCAGCTGTTTCCAGGTCTCCAGGTGGTTCGGCAATTCATCATTCTGATAACCGAGCATCTCTTTCCAGCGAGGTGAGTAGTAGGCCTCATCGTTGACCAGGTTCCAGTCCCAGAGGCCGTCATTCGTGCCACGCATGGCGAGTGACAAACGCTCCTCACTCTCCCTGAGCCGCTCTTCAGCCGCTCTTCTTTCGGTGATGTCGTGGCCGATACCGAGGATGCCGATGAGTTTTTTCTGGTGGTCGTAGAGCGGCGTCTTGGTGGTCTCCAACAGCTCTTTGTGTCCATCATTGGCGAAGGATATCCACTCCTCATTGACTGAGGGGCCACCCTTTTCCATCGACTTTTTGTCATGCGCCCGGAAAAAATCCGCCAATTCCGAATCGACAAAATCGTAATCACTCTTGCCGATGATCTCGATCTCCTTGGCGCCGAAGAAATCCTCAAATCTGTCATTGCAGGCGAGGTAGACACCTTGTGTGTCTTTCAACCAGATCAGATCGGGCAGGGTATTCAGTATCGCAACACGAAAACTGGTCTCTTTATAGAGCTCTTTCTGCAGCCGTTCAGCCAGGGTGAAATCCCTGAAGCTCCAGACCTGGGCAGTGACCTCCCCATTGCGATACATCGGTTGGCTGAATTGTTCGTAGACACGGCCATCTTTCAGATAGAGGGTCTCAAAACCTTTTGTCTCCGGTTGATTTCGGTAGAGCGCCAGATTGTTCAGGAAACTTTGCTGATCGGTTAGCTGACCCAGCATATGATCCTGAAAATCGTCAAGGGTTGTCTCCTCGCTGAGTTCCCAGGGTAAGCGCCACAGTTCAGTAAAACGCCGGTTGTATTTGACCACCAGGCCTGAGTTGTCCGTTATCAGGATGCCATCTTCTGTGGTGTGCAGAATGGCTTCAGCCAAATCGTTATCGAGTATGTCGTTTATCCGGCTATCCATGGTGATTGCCTGCTGAGTCAGGCCTGGCTGGCCTGCGCCCATTGGAGTTGTCGCTCAGTCAGGGTTAGCGACTGGGTTTGTGAAATCTTGATGGTTTGGGGTCGTTCCTAGGCGGCATTCTACTCATTAACTAACTGTTTTGTTTGTAAATATTTATTAAATATTGTTCAGTTTTGTCTCTGGTTCTGTGTTGTCAGTGGCCTAGAGTATGGATGAACTCCTCATAACTCGTCCCCTTGCTCTGCAATACTCCCTGCAACCACTCCAGTGAGGCGTCGGGGGCATTACCGGGGCCTGCCTGCTGCTCGATTCGCATCATTTCCTGGTAGATCGGGGTGATGACTTCGATGCCGGAACGGCTGGGTTTGCGGCGTACCGAAAAATAGCCGATGGGTTTGCCATCTTGGCCATAGTCGGCTGTAACATTGGCAAACACCCAATAGTAGTCACCGCTCTTGGCCATGTTCTTGACATAGGCGAAGCACTCCTGGCCCGTTTCTATCACGTTCCAGAGCAGCCGGAATACCCCGCGCGGCATGTCGGGATGGCGGATGATATTGTGCTGAACATTCAACAGCTCATGTTCGGCATAACCGGCGATCTTCATAAAGATCCGGTTGGCGTAGGTGATCCGTCCCTTGAGGTCTGTCTTTGAGACGATGAAATCGTTCTCATCCATGATGATTTCCCTGTTCGTCGGTGTGACATTGGGTTTCATGGAAACTCCCCGCGCCTAGTCAGGCGCATTTCAGACACAGCGGGGTTATCGGGTTAGTCAACTCTGGCCCTAGCTATGTTTTTCAGTGATCATGGCGTCTATGCGGTCCATCACGCGGTCACTGGCGTCCTCCATATGCCGGTAATTTTCGAGAATATTCTGTAACAGTGTGCGGTCTTTCTCCCAGTCTTTGGAAAGGAGTTCCAGTGCTTTATGGCCAGCGTTGTGAACCTGGCTATGGGGCTCTTCCAGCTCTCTGAATGCGATCAGATGGCCAAACGACTCTTTACCAAAGCCTTCGTAATACCATTTACCCAAACGGCAGCTGTGATGATCGACCTTGACCGCCCTGGCGTCATCGTTGTCGGTGCCGGCATGGAAGGATTTGTAGGCCTTCTGTTTATAGATCATATGGTCGACCTTGATCAACGAGGCGTAGCAGATGTCATGGGCAAAATCGACGGAGGTGTAGGTGTCCTGTGCGTGTTGGGCAAATTGATTGAAGTTGCTGCTCATCGCTTCCACTGAGGTCTGAACGTCATTCGCCATGTCGAGCATTTCGTTGGAGTTGCTCTGCATGACCTCGGTCTCCTTCTGGAAGGTATTGACCACATCGCGAATCTCATCGGTGGCTTTTTTTGTGCTTTCCGCCAGTTTTTTCACCTCATCCGCCACCACCGCAAAGCCTCTGCCATGTTCCCCTGCCCGAGCGGCTTCGATCGAAGCGTTGAGTGCCAGCAGATTGGTTTTGTCTGCAATCTCGCTGATCATCCCCAGGATACCGGTGATCTCATCGCTCATGGTGTTGAGCTGCCGCATGGTCTGATGGCTCTGTTCGATCATCCCCAGGGTGCGGTTTTGCGCTTCTACCACTTGCGATACGGAGACCTGACTGCTCTTGGCCTTCTCCATATTGTCGGTGGCGATATGGGAGACCTTCTGCATTTCGTCGGTGATGCGGGTCAGGTCGTGCTGGCTGAGCAGCAGGTTGCTCATGGTCTGGCTGGTATTGAGCGCCTGCAGCTCGGCCGCCTTTTCGTTGCGCATGATATAGGCGGCGTTGTCTGCCATCGCATCCAGCGATTTATTGATCCGCTCCAGGGTTTTCGCCAGTTCGCCATGCAGGCCGGTGGGCATGGTGCGCCGATAGTAGCGGCCACGGGATACCAGTTCGAAACTGGTTTTGACCTCGCGAAAGAAGGTCTCAAGCTGGTCCAGGGATTCATTCAGATTCCAGGCGATGTGTCCGGCTTCCCCCATCCAGGGGACTTCGGTGATGCGTGAGGTGAACTGGCCGTCGAGCATTTCGTCGAGTACCTGTTCGGTCTGTTTCATCACCCGGAATGGCATTTTCATGCGCTGAGAGATGATGCCGGCAATGATCAGGGTGCCCAGGGGGAACAGCCACTGCCAGTGGTGATAACCCTCGCTCAACCATGAGGAGAAGACAGATGCGATGCTCAGCAGAACAAATATCAGAACATAGATCTTAAGTCTGGTGGCCAAATACAAACGTTTCATAGTTCTCGAAGCCTTGGTCGTTTATGGCTTGGTTCAAAAGCTCAGTTGAGGCGGTAACCGCGTTTTTCGGCCCGGCACGGGTCTCTGTGCTCAGCATCTGCTGATAGAGTCCGTTGAAGTAATCCACCGCCTCTCTGCTCGGTTTACGTCGTACCGAAAAATACCCGATGATCTGATCCATTGGATCGTAGTCCGGTGTGACGTTGGCCAGTACCCAGTAGTGATCGCCGTTTTTGCAGAGATTCTTTATATAGGCAAAACACTCATGGCCCTGCATGATTTTGCTCCACAACAGATGGAACACACCACGGGGCATATCCGGGTGACGCAACAGATTGTGTTGCTTGCCAAGCAACTCTGCTTCCCGATAGCCACTGATCTTCATGAACAGCCTGTTCGCGTAGACGATTCTCCCCTTGGTATCGGTTTTTGAGACGATAAAATCGCGCTCACTGACCAATACCTCCCTGTTCGTCGGTTGTATCCCGTTTTTCATAACCACCCTGCCTCCATCAGATTCCCTGGTTGTCTCTACTGTTGATCGACAGAGGGGGCTATTTCTTTACAGCTGATTGTACAGCTTGTAATCAAATAATGAGTATTACTTTTTGTTTCATATCTCTATTCGATATGGCTGGTATATTTAAGCCTGTCTATTTTCTGCCTATGGTTTATTCTGATTCAGAAATGATGAGTTCAGTCGATGTAGTGAGCATTAAAACCTCTATTGTTCAGTGAAAATCCCGTCCCAATAACCCAACTTCGCAGAGATTTTGAGGGCCTCAACGTAATGAAGATCAATCACCCTGTGACCAACCGGGAAAAGGAAGTTCAACAACATCAAAACATTCTCTCGACCACCGACCTGAAAGGCGCCATCACCTACGTCAATCAGGATTTTATTGAGATCAGCGGCTTCGACAATGGTGAGCTGTGTGGTCACAATCATAATATTGTACGTCACCCCGATATGCCTCCTGTGGCCTTTGAAAGCCTTTGGGATACGGTTAAAAAGGGCAATCCCTGGATGGGAATCGTTAAAAACCGTTGTAAGAATGGTGATCACTACTGGGTGGACGCTTTTGTGATGCCGATCCTGAAAGGCGGTGAGACCTTCGAGTATCAATCGGTCAGATACAAACCGAAACGTGAGTGGATTGAGCGGGCCGAGCGGATCTATCAGCGACTGCAGCAGGGCAAGGGGTTGAAGACCAGCCTGTTGGCGCGTATTGGAGTGCGTCAAAAATTGATTCTGGGTAATCTGCTGGCGCTGCTGCCTGCCCTGGTGCTTGGCCTGTCGGCCGAGACGGAGGCCCTCGGTCTGCTCGGTTTTGCCATCACCGGGCTGTTGATGATCGGGGTAAACTCTCTGCTGTTGAGTCCCCTGCAAAAACTGGCAAGCCAGGCAGCCGAGGTCTACGATCAGCCAGCCATGCGTCAGGTCTATACCGGCCGGGATGATGAGTTCGGTCAGATTCAGCTGGCACTGAAAATGCAATCGTCACAGATCAATGCGATTGTCGGCCGCCTCTCGGACACCACATCCAAACTGTCGGATCTGGCCCAGGTGAACTACGGTACTTCGGTGCAGGCCAACCAGGGGGTTGAGAAGCAGCAACAGGAGCTCTCCATGGTGGCCACTGCCATGACACAGATGGTGGCAACCGTTCAAGAGATTGCCCGCAATACTGTGCTTGCCGCAGAAGCCACCCGCTCTGGCCAGAAAAAGAGTGGTTCCGGGCAGGAGGTTGTGCAGCAGACGGTCGATTCGATCAATGCCCTCTCCGGGGATGTTCAGCAGGCGGCGGGTGTGATCAATCGACTTTCAAAACAGAGTGCGGATATCGTGGGTGTGCTTGAAGTGATCAAAGACATTGCGGAGCAGACCAATCTGCTGGCGCTGAATGCAGCGATCGAGGCCGCCCGGGCGGGAGAGAACGGCCGGGGTTTTGCGGTAGTCGCCGATGAGGTGCGTAACCTGGCCAGCAGAACCACCCAGTCTGCCAAGGAGATCGAAGAGATGATCGAGCGTCTGCAGGCTGGCAGCAGTCAGGCTGTCGGGGTGATGGAACAGAGTCGTTCGCAGGCAGAGTCCTGTGTCACGTTGGCGGCCAAGGCTGGCGATGCGCTGCAGAGCATCTCCGGGGTGATCGATAGCATTACCGATATGAATCACCATATCGCCACCGCTTCAGAGCAGCAGAGTTCGGTGGCTGAGGAGATCAATCAGAATATCGTCAATATCAACCAGGTGGCTGACAGCACCTCCGAGGGTGCGCACAAGAGTGTGCAGGCCACAGAAGAGATGGCGGAAGCAATTGAGCGTCTCGATAATCTGGTGATGCAGTTCAAGCGCTGAACGGATGGCTGGCTTGTAACCGACTTGAATGGCTGAGTGGTGCTGTGTCAGGCGCTGGCCTTGTTCGACGCTTCCGGCTTGCTCTGATTTTCATGCTCCGGAACCAGCAGACCCAGTAACGCCCGCAACTGCTGACTGTCGAGCGCCTCTGTGGCAGTGGTCATCTGTTGCATGACACCGTTCAGCCACTCCCAGTCGACCTGACGGTGGTGGGCCAGCAGGACCTTTTCATGGCTGGTCTTGGCGAGCTCTTCCTTCTCGTGAAACAGCTCCTCGTAGAGCTTTTCTCCAGGTCGCAGGCCGATGTACTCAATTTGAATATCCTGCCCCAGGGTGCGCCCCGAGAGGTGGATCATCTGCTCGGCCAGGTAGCTGATCTTGATCGGCTCTCCCATATCGAGAACAAAGATCTCGCCCCCATCCCCCATCACCACGGTCTGCATGATCAGCTGACAGGCCTCCGGGATGGTCATGAAATAGCGCTCCATTCTGGGGTCGGTGACGGTCACCGGCCCACCCTCTTCGATCTGCTTGCGAAACAGCGGAATCACACTCCCTGCAGAGCCCAGTACATTGCCGAAACGGACCGTAATGAAGCGGGTATCTGAATGGGCATTGAGATTCTGGCAAAAGATCTCCGCTCCGCGCTTGCTGGCCCCCATCACATTGGCCGGATTGACTGCTTTGTCGGTGGAGACCAGGACGAACACGCCCGTCGCGTATCGGTTTGCCATTTCAGCCACCACCCGGGTACCGAGCACATTGTTGCGCACTGCCTGACGAATCCGGTTTTCAAGCATCGGCACATGTTTGTAGGCTGCCGCGTGAAACACCACTTCAGGCCGGTATTCATCGAACAGGTTTTCCACGTAGACCTGGTCGGTGATGTCGCCGAGATGACAGTCCAGGTTCAACTCCGGATAGCTGTTCAATAGCTCCATCTCGATGGAGTAGAGGTTGAATTCACTGTTTTCCAATAGCACCAGCTTGGCGGGCTTGAGCTTGGCAAGCTGTCTGCAGAGCTCAGAACCGATCGAGCCACCGGCGCCGGTGACCAGGATCACCTTGCCGGCCAGTGTGGCATCGATCGCCTGCCAGTCGAGGGAGACCGGGTTGCGGCCCAGCAGATCCTCGATCGAGACCTGCCTCAGGTGGTTGATCTGTACATTCCCCGACATCAGGTCGTTGAGCTGGGGTACAGATCGGAAAGGCACGCCGGCGGATTCACAAAACTCGACCACCCGTCGCATCTGTGAGGATGAGGCGGAAGGGATCGCCAGCATGATGATATCGATACTCAGCTCTTCACAGAGTGCCGGGATATCCTCACTGGTGCCGGCCACCGGCAGGCCGTGAATCTCCCGCCCCTGGCGTCGCTGTTTGTCATCGACAAAGGCCACCGGTCTGAAGTCACCGCGCCGGTTGCGCAGGATGTCTCTGGCCAGCATCTCGCCGGCTTTGCCGGAACCGACGATCAGTACCCGTTTACCCGGCGCCAGATCCAGGTGTCTGTCCTTGAGCAGACGATAGATCAAGCGCGGTCCGCTCAGCAGCATCACCAGCAGAATGGCATGAATCACCGGGACTGAACGGGGCACGCCGCCGGCCCGGGTAAAGACGAACAGTAACGCCACCCCGACCACGGTACCGACCAGCACCGCTTTGAGAATCCGCATGATGTCGGGCAGGGAGGCAAATCGCCAGATGCCCCGGTAGAGGCCGAACAGCAGAAACGCGGCCAGCTGAACCGGGAGTATGTAGAGCAGGGCCTGCAGTGCATCCTGATAGAAAGAGACAGGCACAACCTCCAGGTTGTAGCGGAACCAGAAGGCCAGAAACCAGGCGACCGGCACCATCAGCACGTCATGAGCCAGGGCGACCCCCTGGGATCGTAAATGACGCGGTAAGATCTGTCGGCTCATGCAACCACTCCTGGGGCCCTCTGCACAAATTGCTGGTTTAGGGCCTGTTAACACTAATCCAATACGCCCTGCTGGGTCTGGATTAGTGTTAACAGGCCCTAGTTCGCCGGGCATTCTAACCCATTCTGCCGGCTGTGCTGAGGTTGAAGAACGAAGTGAGTTGGCAGAATCGGGTATTGTGTCCCCTGCAAGCTCCTGCCTGATCAGGTTGGGCAGCATGTAACAAGCTGATTTGAAGGCATAAATTCTTTGTTTGCGGTATTGTGTCAGCAGCTGTGGGGGCTATTGTGGGGGGACAAGCGGATGATCCGTCGGTCGTATCAAGACTGCCTGGGTGTTTGATTAGCTTTGGCTATTATTCCTGTTACGGTTTCTTTAGAATGCGCCAACTGCTTTGCTGAGCAACCTGTGTACAGGCCCTGGATTGAATCTCAGTCAACGCCGCTCAGTGCCAGAAGCCTGCTTTAAAAGCGCTACAATTCCGGGCAGCGATAGAGCATCGATCACCGGGTGCGGCTCAATTCACAATACCGGTGAACTATTGTTGAGTAACAGAGAATTATTAAAGTTTGATCCGGTCTCATAGAGTCAATGTCGTCACTATCCACAATCGATCAAGAGTTTCAGCCTGGTGATACCGGCGTATTGACCTACCTCAGGGGTACAGGTCGTCTGACTCCGCAAGATCATGGCCGGGCTGAGAATTTTTCCCGCGAGACCGGTGAGAGTGAAGCCGAGACATTGATCCATCTGGGTTTGATCTCTGAGAGCGACCTGGTGCAGGTGCTGACTGAGATCTATGATCTGTCAGCCGTCATGGATGCCGCTGAGTACCCGGAAGAGCCGGTTCACAGCCAGGCGATCACTTTTCGCTTTCTGAAAGAGGCCAAAGCCATACCCCTTGTCGTGGAGGCGGAGCGGATGGTTGTGGCGGTGGCCGACCCCGGACAGTCCTACATCAGTCGAGGTCTGCAGTTGATCACCGACCGTCCGGTCACGCTGAAAGTGGGGCGCCTGTCAGAGATCGAGTCGGCCCTGGAGCGGGCCTATGGGGCCGGACGCAGCGCGATGGGTGAGATCGTCGATGACCTGGACGATGCGCAGGAGTCGGAAGAGAGCATCGAGCATTTGAAGGATCTGGCCAGTGAAGCGCCGATCATCCGCCTGGTGAACCATATCCTGCAACGGGCGGTTGAGGCGGATGCCTCGGATATCCATATCGAGCCGTTCGAGGAGACCCTGATGGTGCGCTATCGGATCGATGGCATTCTCTCCGAGGCCGAATCCCCGCCGGCCCACTCCACGGCGGCGATCATCTCCCGGATCAAGATCATGGCCAAGCTCAATATCGCTGAACAGCGGGTGCCTCAGGATGGGCGGATTTCGGTAAAGATCCAGGGTAACGAGCTGGAGCTACGTGTCTCAACCGTACCCACCCTCTACGGCGAGAGTCTGGTTATCCGGCTGCTCAACAAAAAGAGCATCAGTTTCGAGTTCGACCGGCTCGGCTTCGGTAACACTTCGTTGACCCGGCTGCAGCAATCCCTGCAGCAACCGAATGGCATCATTCTGGTTACCGGTCCCACCGGCAGTGGTAAGAGCACCACGCTCTACACCGCCCTCAGTCAGCTCAACCGACCCGGGGTGAAGATCATCACGGTTGAGGATCCGGTCGAGTACAAACTGGAGGGGATCAATCAGATCCAGGTCAAACCGCAGGTGGGGATGGATTTTGCCAATGCCCTGCGGGCCATCGTACGGCAGGATCCGGACATCATCATGGTGGGTGAGATGCGTGATGCGGAGACGGTGCGTATTGCGGTGCAGGCCGCGCTGACCGGACATCTGGTGCTCTCCACCCTGCATACCAATGACGCGGCTGGAACTGTCAGCCGGTTGTTGGACATGGGGGTCGAGCCCTACCTGCTGGCCTCCACGGTCAATGCCATCGTGGCACAACGTCTCGCCCGGCGACTCTGTAACCATTGTAAAAAATCCTATCTCGCCGATCAGACCCTGGCGCAACGTTTTATCCAGGCCGGACTGGTCAATGAGGGGGAGCCGGTCACGCTCTATCATCCGACAGGCTGTGAAAGCTGTGCGCAAACCGGCTACAGCGGTCGGATGAATATTGCCGAGGTGCTGCTGATCAGTGAACAGGTGCGACAGCTGGTGACTCAACGGGCCACCGCATCCACCATCCAGCAGCAGGGGATCGAGGAGGGGATGGATACCATGTATCGCGACGGTCTGGCCAAGGTGCTGCAGGGGCTGACCTCCTATGAAGAGTTGATGCGGGTCAGCGAAGAGGATGAGTAATGGCGCTGTTCAGCTATCGGGCGAGTAATTCGCTGGGAGAGACCCTGCAGGGTGAGATGGAGGCTGAAGAGAGCCGCCAGGTGATCATCGAGCTGCAGCGTGAACAGCTGATACCGATTGAGGTGAAGCGGGTCACCGGACTGCGAGGATTGCTTGGTTACCGCAGCGGCCAGGAGAAGAAGGTCGGCCAAAAACAGATTCTTGCCTTTGCCAAAGAGCTGGCAACCCTGCTCAAGGCAGGTATGCCGCTGGAGGGAGCACTCTCCCTGATGGCCCGTTTGAACAGCGACCAGAAGATGGCCAATGTGATCGATGAGCTGAATGATTCGATCAAAGGCGGCGCCACCTTCTCCCGGGCGTTGGAGAGACAGCGCGATATCTTCCCCAGGCTGTTTGTCAGCATGATCAAGGCGGGTGAGGCCGGCGGCATGCTGGGGGAGGCCCTGGAGCGCATCACTGACTATATGGAGCGCTCTCAGGCGCTGCGTGAGAGTGTCCGGTCGGCGCTGATCTACCCGACCATTCTGCTGCTGGTGGCAGTCGTCTCCATCATGGTGCTGCTGGTGTTTGTGGTACCCCAGTTCAGTCAGATGTTCGAGGACATGGGGCGGGAACTCCCGGTGGCCACTCAAATCATACTAGCTGCAGGAGAGTTTCTGACCAGCTACTGGTGGCTGCTGCTGGCCCTGGTTTTCCTCGGCATCGCCCTGTTCCGTATCTGGCTGGAGAAGGGGGATAACCAATACCGTCTGGATCGCTGGCTGCTCGGCCTGCCCCTGATTGGCGATCTGCTGCTGAAGGTGGAGACCGCACGCCTCTCCCGGACTCTGGCCTCGCTGCTGAACAATGGTCTGACCCTGCTGAATGCGGTAAAGCTCTCCCAGGAGGTGCTGAACAATAGCTATCTTGCCCAGGGTATCGAGCAGGCGGCTCAGCAGTTGAAGCAGGGTAAGGGTCTGTCGGCGCCGCTGATCGAGCAGAAGCTGTTGCCGGAGCTGGCGATAAGAATGCTCCAGGTTGGTGAGGAGTCCGGTGAAATCGATACCATGCTGACGGATGTGGCGGATGTCTATGATCGCGAGGTGCGCGAGAGCGTGCAGCGTTTGCTGACCCTGGTCGAGCCTGTGCTGATTGTCGGCTTGGGATTGATCGTCGCGGGTATTATCATCTCCATCCTGCTGGCGATGCTGAGTGTCAACGATCTGGCTTTCTGATCGATGTGAGGCAGCAAATGGTTGTGCTGCCCGTGGATAGTGATTAACGTGGGGGGATTCAGAGCGACTCAATCCCTCTGTCAGAAAATGTTAACAGGCCGCAAGAGAAATTGAATGATGAATGTTAAGAATCAACGCGCTTCTGCAAGAGGCTTTACCCTGATCGAACTGCTGGTGGTGATGGCGATTCTTGCCATGCTGGCCGGTCTGGTGGGGCCCAGGGTAATGAGTGCACTCGGTGAGTCGAAGAGTAAAACCGCCCGGGTTCAGATCGAAGAGCTTTCGGCGGCCCTCGATATCTACCGTCTCGACACGGGTAACTACCCCCGGGGCGAGCAGGGGCTGGAAGCGCTGGTACAGCGTGTGGACGGTCTGGATAACTGGAACGGCCCCTACCTGAAAAAAACCAAACTGCCGAAAGATCCCTGGGGTGCTGCCTACATCTATCGCTATCCCGGTGAGCATGGTGACTATGACCTCTACTCCCTCGGTGCGGATGGGGTTGAAGGGGGAGAGGGAGAGTCCAAGGATATCAATGGTTGGGAGTGAGCGGGCAGGGTCATCCCTGAAACCGGCAGGCTTCACCCTGCTGGAGTTGCTGATCGTGCTGGTTATCGCTGCGGCTCTGGTGGCGCTGGTTCCCCCGGCGATCAATCGAGTGTTGCCTGGCGTGAAGCTGAAAGGGGCCAGTCAGGAGATGGCCTCGGCGATCAGATTTCTTCGTGGCTGGTCTGTGTCACAGGGTGAGCAGGGCGTGTTTCTACTCGACCTGGAACAGAAGCACTACACCATCACACCCAGAGAGAAGGTCTACGAGATTCCCCAGGATGCCGAGTTGAAATTGGTTGCCGCCAGTGATGAAGCAGATGGCGAGCAACAGGGCGGCATCCGCTTTTTTCCCGATGGTAGCTCCAGCGGTGGCAGAATCACACTCAGCGACGCTGGTAGATCCCATCGGATCGATGTGGACTGGCTGACTGGCAGGGTCTCTCTTGTCCATTAGCTTTCGACAGAAGGGCTTTTCACTGCTGGAGGTTCTGGTCGCCTTCACCCTGCTGGCGGTCACGCTGGGGGTGATGATGCAAACCCTCTCCAGCAACAGCCGTGGTCTGGCGATCGCGGCACAGCACTCCCATGCCGCCACCCTGGCGGAGTCGCTGATCGCGCAAGCGGGGGTGACGATCCCGTTACAAGTCTCCAGCACCGAAGGTATCTCTGAGAGCGGTTACGAGTGGCAACTTAAGATTGAAGAGAATTCACTGGAGACTGGTGTCTACCAGGAGTCCTCTTTTCTGGTTACAGCTGAGGTCTCCTGGGGGGAGACCGCAACCGGCAGACGCTATGTGTTGTCCAGTTTGCGCTACTGAACGGCCAGCAGCAGGCTCTCCCAGTCGCGGGTTCACCCTGGTTGAATTGCTCATCGCCCTGGTGCTGATGAGCCTGATCATGGTGCTGCTCTTCTCCGGTCTGGACCTGGGGCGACGCAGCTGGCATTCAACCGCCGAAGCCACCACACGGCAATCCGATCAAAGACTGGCGTTCGACTATCTGAAGCAGAGTCTCGGCGGCATGCTCAATGAACGCTTCGATACGGAGGATGGGCCGGAGCCGCTCTTTTACGGCGATCAAAAGCTGCTCCGCTGGGTTGCTCCCACCGCATCCCAGGCCGGTCTGGGTGGGGCCTCCCTGTTTCGCCTGGAACTGCTGGGGGAAGCTGAGCAAAAGGTGTTGCTGTTGAAGCGCTGGCTCTACCATCCGGAGGTGCTGGAACAGGAGCCCGAGGCGGGGCGGGACTGGCGTGCAGCGCTGTCGGAGGTGTGGCAACCGGCTGATCAGGAGGTTGATCCTATCCGTTACAGTGAGCATCTGCTGCTGCCTGAATTGAGCGATCTGCAGCTCTCCTACTATGGCTCGCTTCAACGCGGGGTGCCGGATGAGTGGCATAGCGAGTGGCAGGAGAGTGAAAAACTGCCGCAGATGATCCGCCTGGTTCTGCGCGGCAAGCAACAGAACTACCCGCCGTTGACCGTGATGGTTCGGGGGGCGCAGCGATGAGGCGCAGACAGCGGGGATTGGTGCTGGTACTGGTGCTCTGGGCACTGGTGCTGTTACTGGTGATCGTCTCTGCGGTCTCATCCTCAGTGCATACCGAGACCACACTGGCTCACCATCAACTGGATCAGACCCGTTTGCGTGCCTTGACCGATGCGGCATTCCACTATGGCGCTGCCCGGGGATACGATCCCGATGTGGAGACCGCCTGGCTCACCGATGGGATTACCTATGAGTGGCAGTTTGAAGGGGTCGAGATGGAAATCAGACTGCTCAAGGAGCGGATCAGACTCGACCTGAACCGTGCGACAGGCCAACAGCTGAAGTCGGTTCTGGAAGCGCTCGAACTGGATACCGAGCACTATGCTCATGTGGTTGATGCCATTCTCGACTGGCGGGACAGGGACTCCCTGCATCGGCTCAATGGTGCGGAAGATGAACACTATGAGCGGGCCGGAATGCCTTATGGGGCTAAAGACGCCCCCTTCAGCAGCGTGGATGAGATCGGTCTGATCCTCGGTATCGATGCGGACCTGAAAACAAGCCTGTTGCCATATCTCTCTGTCGGCAGCGTTGCAGGGGGAGGGATTGCCTCGCCCCTCTCCAGTGGTTTCGGTAAATCGTCCGGTCTGAATCAGGGCCGTAGGCTCTGGGTGTTGGTAAAAGTGCTGAGAGAGAAACAGCCTTTCTATGCGCAAGCACTGGTCAGACAATCTAAGGACAGACTGAGGCTGGATAAGATAAACTACGGGGTTTCGTCGGCCGCGTGGCCGCTTGATGATGAGTGAGGAGTAAGCGACTTGGCGGCACTGGCTGGGGCGGATGTTTTCAGGCGATTGCAGGATCAATTCATTGATCCCGTGAAATCCTGCCTGGCTGCCCGCTTCGGCGGGGCAGCCAGGAGCGGCGGTAAGCTCAGGTTGACACCCGGTGGCGCCGAGTTCTTTTCGACGGATGGTGAATTGACCATCGAGCTCACTTCACCAAAACAGGATGGGGCCAAGCTTAATGCCCTCCTGCATCGCGACAACCTTGGTGACAAACCCGAGCTGCAGATCGAAATCGATCCTCGGCTGGTGATGTCACGTCAGGTTCGATTGCCGTCGGCGGCGAAACGGAATCTTGTTGACGTGCTTGGTTATGAAATGGACCGCCTGTCACCCTTTGAGGCGGATCAGGTCTATTACCATTTCACCCCGCAAACAGAACAACAGGGGACGGAGTGGCTGGCAGGAGAGCTTACCGTGGTACAAAAACAGCGGCTGGACCCCTGGTACCGGATGCTCTCAGAGCTGGGCTTGGCGATTGGCCGGGTGAGCCTGGTCGGTGAGAGTCTGCCGATGATGCTGAAACCGCGCCAGAGCGGTGTCACCCGTAGTGGCGGAAGCGCCGCTATGCTGCTCTGGGCGGCTGTGTTGCTGCTCTCGGTGGTGACTGCCGGCGGTGTTGTATGGCAGCAGCGACAGATTGCCATCGATCTGCAGCATAAAATGCAGGCGGCCCGGGAGCAGGCTGCGCAGAGTATGCGTCTTGAAGAGCAACTGACAGCCCGGCGCAAGGCGATCGGAATGGTCTCTGCCCAGCGTCAGGACTACCTGGCCGTATCCGACATTCTGCTGGAGCTGACCCGTCTGATCCCGGACGGAAGCTGGTTGCAGCGAGTCAATCTTAACTCAGACAGCCTGATCGTCAGTGGTGTGTCGGACCAGGCTTCGGCACTGATTGCCCGGCTAGAGGCCTCACCGATGTTTGTCTCTGTACGCTTTAAATCTCCGGTGGTGAGGGACAGAAGATCCGGTAAGGAGAAGTTCGATCTCACCATGGATCTGATCCAAGGGCCAGAGTCATGACCCCGCCGGTGTGGAGTAACAGGCAGTGCAACCTGGTGTTGCTGGGCAGTTTTCTGCTGATGCTGCTGGTGCTGCTGACACTCTATCTGAGCTGGCAGGGTCTGATGAGCCGCTATCAGGAGGTGGCGGAGGATGCCCGCCATCGAACGGCGCACTATCTGCGGGTGGCTGAACGTAAGACAACGGCACGATCGGAGTTGGGATCGGCCAAGCTGACGGCGCTGATCAAGCAGAACTATCTGACTGCGGAGGCGCCGGGAATCGCCTATGCGGAGTTACAGCAGCAGATCAAAGAGATCATCGGTTCGGCTGGCGGTGTCGCCCTCAGTACCCAGTTGGTTCAGGAGCCTCAGTCGGAACAGGAGTCGGCGGAAAAAATTATTGTCAGAGTGCGGATGCAGGGTGACAGCTACAGCCTGCAGAAGCTGGTACAGGCGATTGAGCAGCGCAATCCTCTGCTGTTTTTTGAGCGCCTGACCATTGCTGCCCCGGCCAAGTCCAAGTCCGATAAGGCAGAACAGCTTGATATCCGTTTTGACGTTTACGGCTACTTCTGGAAAGAGACGTCATGAAAATGTTGGCTGGCGCTCTGGTGCTACTTCTGCTCGGTTCGATTGCTTACACATGGCTCAGTTGGCCTGAGCGCCATCAACAGGCGGTGAGGGTAACCGCGGCTGAAGGCATACAGAGTCAGCCGGGTCTCGAGCGTGACGGTGGACCGGTATTGAGGCAGCAGGCGGAACAGTATCGGCTGATCGCACAGCACACCCTGTTCCGTTCCGACCGGCAGGGTTTTGAGACCCAGGTGACGCAGGCAACCAATCAGCGCAGCCGCCCGGCCGTACCGAAAATCAGACTGCTTGGAGTGATCCTCACGGAGGGTCAGCCAGCTTCCGCAATGATCATGGAAGAGAAGAGCAAAAAGAGCCGGCTGTTGGTTATCGGTGATCAGCTGGGTCAGTGGAAAATCCAGGCAATCGCCTCGGATCATCTGCTTTTGGGCTGGGAAGATCAGCAGCAGAAGATTCAACTGCGGAAATATTAGGCTGTTGACACGAGATGCTGCGTTTTAATCAACTTGCAATACGGCGGGGCAGCAAGCTGCTGTTTGAGGGTGCTGACTTCATCCTGCATGCTGGCTGGAAGGTTGGCGTCACCGGTGGAAACGGTACCGGCAAATCGACTCTTTTCAGCCTGATCATCGGTGATCTACAGGCCGATCACGGCGATCTGAGCCAGCCGCCAGGTCTGGCCATCGCCCATGTGGCTCAGGAGACACCGGCACTCTCACGCAGCGCCATCGACTATGTCATCGATGGGGATTCCGAATACCGAAAACTTGAAGCTGAGCTGAATCAGGCCGAGGCTGATGGTGACGGCGTGGCGGTCGCCAGGCTGCACGATGCGATGCATGCGGTGGATGGTTACCGGGCCAACTCCAGGGCTGGTGAATTGATGCACGGTCTGGGCTTTTCCAGTGAGGATTTCGAGCTGCCGGTGAGCCAGTTTTCCGGTGGTTGGCGAATACGACTCAATCTTGCTCAGGCCTTGATGTGTCGCTCCGATCTGTTGCTGCTGGATGAACCTACCAATCACCTGGATCTTGATGCGGTGATCTGGCTGGAGAGCTGGTTACGCAACTATCAAGGCACCTTGTTGATGATCTCCCATGATCGGGATTTTCTCGATCAGGTAACGGACCATATTGTCCATCTGGAACAGCAGAAGGCAGAGCTCTACAACGGCAACTACAGCGGCTTCGAGCAGATTCGGGCGGCCCGACTGGCGAATCAGCAGCAGGCCTATGAAAAGCAGCAGCGAGAGATTGCCCATATCGAGAGCTATGTGAACCGGTTTCGCGCCAAGGCGACCAAGGCGAGACAGGCGCAGAGTCGATTGAAGGCACTGCAGCGTATGGTTCAGATCGGTCCGGCCCATGTGGACTCGCCTTTCCATTTCGAGTTCGCCGAGCCTGAGAAGAATCCCCATCCGCTACTCAAGTTGAATCTGGTCGCTGCCGGTTATGCGGACAGACCGATTCTGGATGGTGTCAGTCTGATACTGGAACCCGGACACCGGATCGGCTTGCTGGGGCCCAATGGGGCGGGCAAGTCGACCCTGATTAAAATCCTCGCGGGCAGTTTGAAACCGCTCAGTGGTGAATATGATCAGGCGCAAGGGTTGCGTGTCGGTTATTTCGCTCAGCACCAGTTGGAGCAGTTGGATGCACAAGCCAGCCCACTGCTGCATCTGCAACGGCTGGATCCGGCGGCGAGTGAACAGGCACTGCGGAACCATCTGGGGGGGTTCGGTTTTCACGGTGACCAGGCGCTCGATCCTGTGGCCCCATTCTCCGGAGGGGAGAAGGCGCGTCTGGTGCTGGCTCTGTTGGTCTATCAAAAGCCGAATCTGCTGCTGTTGGATGAACCCACCAACCATCTTGATCTGGAGATGCGTCATGCGGTTGGGCAGGCACTGCAGGATTTTCAGGGAGCGATGGTGATCGTCTCTCATGATCGCCATCTGTTGCGAATTACAACGGATGAGCTCTGGCTGGTACATCAGAATCGGGTCGGCTTGTTTGATGGTGACCTGGATGCATACCCGAACTGGTTGGCTTCAGAGCGGCGGGAAGTAAACAGTCGGTCGCAACAGACCACATCCAGTGATCACAGCGCCGTCACCCGAAAAGAGCGTAAACGGCAGGAGGCCGAGCAGCGTAAGCGGTTGCAGCCACTCAGGCAGGCCTTGGGGAAATATGAAGATCAAATTGAACAATTGCAACAAAAGCAAAAGGATATCGAACTCATGTTGGGCGATAATTCGCTCTACGATGAGTCGCGTAAAGAGGAATTGAAACGTTGGCTAGCGGAAAAACGCGATGTAGACAGTAAATTGAACGATTGTGAAGAACGCTGGCTCGAGACCAGTGAGCAATTAGAGGCTGTACAAAGCGAAGAAAAGGACTAAAGTGTCACTCAGAAAGGAAGGGTTTCTGTTCAAATACTCGGTTTTTTTTGACAGAAACATGGTCAGTGATTGACCCCACGCCCCGGTTGTTTTAGTGCATGGTATGGCCGCTGCGCGTAGATTTTGATACATGCACGTTTTTTGAGAGTTGATGATGAACATCTATGTTGGAAATCTGCCTTGGAGCGTTAAGGATGACGAATTGAGAACGCTGTTCTCAGAGTTTGGTGATGTTTCAGCCGCCAATGTCATTATGGATAAGTTTTCAGGCCGCTCAAGAGGATTTGGTTTTGTTGAAATGCCAAATACAGACCATGCGGAAACAGCGATCAAATCGCTGAACGATAAAGAGATGGGGGGACGCAGTCTGCGCGTCAATGAGGCGAAGCCTCGTGAGGAACGACCTCAGCGCAGTCATCAGAAGCATTAGTTATACATAATGCCTGATGTCTGGCCTCGTCAGGCTCAGGCCGGTTTCATGGATTCGGTGAATTACAGCGGTTGATGTGACACTGATTCGGCCCTGGTTGATTCGTGTCGATCCGCTGAAGCCGCTAGATCCGCTGACTTTTGGGCAAAGAGTCTATGGCTTTGCTCCAAGTGGATGCTGCGTCCGTTTTCAGGGGCGTGCAAGCCGACTCTGATCAATTTCCGGGTTGATTATCCAGCAGCAGGTTTCGTTGGGTCTGAGCCCCGTCCTTGCCAGATACTGATCCATATGCACTATAATTAGCCGCTGCAGTTTTTCGTGCAGGATTTGGATCGGTATTATCATGAAAGCGTTACTCCTATTTATCACTTTGATTCTGGGCGTCTTCCTGGCCTGGCCATACACGGCGGTCTATCGTCTGGAACAGGCACTGGTTCATGATGACCATCAGGCGCTGCAGCAGATGATCGATGTGGCGGCGGTACGGGAGCAGATCAAGCGGAAGCTCAACAAGAACGTTGAAAGCAATATCGGGGATGTCTCCAACGGCTTCATCGATTGGTTGCAGAGCGGGATTCAGCGTCTGGGTTCAAATGCTGTGGATGAAATGGTCGATCTGGATTGGGTTGTCAGGCAGTTACGAACCCACAATCCCCGATATGACAAGGGGGGCGTCTACGATAAGCTGACATACGCTTTTTTTGACGGCCCCGACAGATTGCTTCTGCGCATCGGTGAGTTGGATGAGAGCCCGGTTCATGCCCACTTGAGCCTGCAGGGTACCAACTGGCGTATCACCGCGGTCTATAACTGATCCTTATTACCCATCATCGGCCCCACCCGGGTGCGCTAAGATTGATCCCTGACACTCTTTGTGGTGGCGCGCTATCGTGTTGATTTTCTAGGTTTATATTGAAGCTTTGTCAGTTCTGTCATGGGCTGACGGAGGTCCCTCTGTCCCAGCTCGCTATCTACCCCCCTCTGAATTGCAAAATCACTAAAGAAATTGTGAAACCGGTCGCTGTTACAGGCTGTAGCATGGCTCTGCCATCGTAAACATCAGAGAGACCGATAATAATGGTATGTCGCTCTTTAGAGCGTCTATCATGGAGAATCTAGGGAATCGAAAAATGGCTGAAATCAGTTTCAATCAAGCCCTTTTTGAAGCTTGTCCGACCGGGATGTTGGCAATCGATGAGGATGTCTGTATACGCTGGATGAATCCTGCGTTGGAGACGATGCTAAACCTCTCGGTTGATGAGCTCGTGGGAAAAGATAAAAACACGCTGCCCGAGGGGCTGCATGCTCTGTTCGATGAGACAGATATGCTGCATCTCTCTCTCAACGGTGATGGTGAGCGATGGTTGCGACGGGATGTCCGGCAGGTGGAAGACGGCTCACAAGCGACCCTCTGGCTCCATTTCTATCAGGATGTCAGTCAGCAGGTCATGGCCCAACGTGAGAGTGAGGAGCTGCGGAAGCAGGTCGAGGATCTCACCATCACTGACGAACTGACCCGGATGTCCAACCGCAGAGCCATCATTCAGGCTCTGGATGCACAGGTAACCCGCAGCCGGCGCTATGGCAATCTCCTTACCCTCAGTGCGATGCGTTTGACTCATCCGGATGGTGCGGATCAGTCTCTACCGGATCAATCGATACTGGTGATGTCACAATATCTGCGCGAGCGGCTGAGATGGGCTGACGTGATCGGTCGTTTTGAGAACCAGCTGTTTCTGCTGGTGATGCCGGAAACCAGTATTGAAGATGCCGAAAACCTACTTCAGCAGATCGTCCAGGAGTGTCAGGAAGGCGCGCTCAAGGATCTGGCCGGTCATCCTGTGCCGGTTTTGAAATTCGGTGTCTCCGAATGGATGAAGGGTGATGATCCGCAACGCCTGATTACCCGTACGATTGAATCGATCTGAATGGTAGTGAACTGACGGGCCTTAAGTGATTGAGGGTTCAGGCAGGGCAGGTTGCAACGGAGGTTGAATGCCTGATACTCAAGCAATCAGTTTCGACAACGGCATTAGCCGGAAAGAGCTCAATGAGGTGCGGCAACGTTTCATGCGTCTGCACCGGGCACGTCTGAGGCGGATTCATCTGGAGTTACGACCCAGTCAGCAGGAGTTTCTCGATCTGCTGCCGCTGCTGTTCCACATCAATCATCCCATGTTGCCGGGTTTTGTCAGCAGTGACACGGTAACCGGCATACCCGACTACAGTCCCTCGAAAAAATCCCTGGATGCGGCGGCAAAACTGAGCCGCAGTTTTAAATACAAAAAGCGGGCCCAGCGGGTCTACCGTATCCATGGGCTCTATCTGATGGGCAGCACCGGGACCATTGGCCAATCGTTTGGCAGTGATTTCGATCTCTGGCTCTGTCACGATCCGGCTTTGAATAAACATCAGCGGGATCAACTGCAGCAGAAGGTAAAGCTGATCGAAAAGGAGGCGGCTGAACTGAGCCTGGAGCTGCATATCTTTCTGATCGATCCGGAGCGTTTCCGGCGCGGCGAGAAGTCCCGCTTGTCCCGGGAGAGCACTGGTACAACCCAGCACCACCTGCTACTCGAAGAGTTCTATCGCAGTGCGGTACTGTTGGCTGGACGTTACCCACTCTGGTGGCTGGTGCCGCCTGAACAGGAGGAGGAGTATCAAACCTATGTCGAGTACCTGCTGTCCCATCGTTTCGTCAAGGCCACAGAGGTGTTTGACCTGGGAGGTTTGAATCGGGTTCAGGCTGGGGAGTTCTTCGGCGCTGCGCTGTGGCAGCTCTATAAAGGCATCGATTCTCCCTACAAATCGATCCTGAAGATTTTTCTCATGGAGGCGTACAGCCACCACTATCCCCATCCGAAATGGCTGGCCCAGCAGGCAAAAGAGGCGATCTATGCCGGTGAAACCGATATCGATATGCTGGATGCCTATATCCTGCTCTATCAGAAGGTCGAAGAATTTTTAAAGGCTAACAAAGATACCGACAGGTTGGAGTTGGCCCGTCGCTGTTTCTATTTCAAGGTTGGAGAGCATCTGAGTCAGGTCAGGAAGGGGCAGGGTAACTGGCGCGGTCGCATGATGCTCAAACTGACCCGGCAGTGGGGCTGGAGTCAGACTCAACTGCAGATGCTCGACACCCGGTCGGAATGGAAAATTGACCGAGTGATCAAAGAGCGGAATGCACTGGTCAGTGTATTGACCCGCAGCTATCGGTTGCTTACCGACTTCGCCAGAAAATTTGCCAAAGAGAGTCATATTGACCCCCATGAACTCAATCTGCTGGGGCGAAAACTCTATACAGCCCTGGATCATCGACCGGGTAAAATTGATCATATCAATCCGGGTATCTCGAAGAATCTTTCTGAGGATTATCTCACGCTCAGTTACCGGCCTGCCCGGGATGGCAGTACGGCCTGGATGCTCTATCGCGGTAATATCGAAGATGAGCATCTGTTTGAACAGCGGCCGATCAAAATCTCCACCAATCTGATAGAAATTCTGGTGTGGAGTCATGTCAATCAGGTCTGGTCAAAGCATACCCGAATTGTTCTGGTATCAGGAGACTCCGAGCTGACAAGAAAAGAACTGCTCTCTCTGCAACGCAGTATTGCCAAACTGTTTCCTGACCTGATGCCGCCTTCAGCGGGGATGAAAACACTAGCGATGCCTGCCCATGCGGTTTCCGTAGGATTGTTTCTCAATATCGGTACCGATCCCATGGAGTTTTTAACCAGAGAGGGCAAACAGCTGACCAGTGAGCGTCACGATCCTCTGAGCTTTGCCTCTGCCAGGTCCAATCTGGTGATCAATCTTGAAAAGATGGTGTTGACCAGCTGGGGGGAAATCCTGGTAACCCGGCATGAGGGACCGGAAGGATTGATGGATGCGCTGTGCAGCGTGTTGAATATGCCGAGCAATGAGATGGATAAACTGCCAACAATAAGCGCCTTCAGTTTTTCTGGTGTGCGTGGCAGTCAGATCGGCTACCGGGTCAATGAACTGTTTGAACATGTCATAAAAAAATTCAGGCAGGAGTCTTTCAGTTATGGTCGTTACCTTTTCAGAATGGGTTCGGATTTCTACATAGTTCAGAAAAAACAGAAAGAGTTTATCTGGCGCAGTGTTGAGTCGTTTGAGAGTCTGTTGGAGGAGTTGATGCAGCCACAACAGGTATTCCGCCCTCTGGGGTTCGATGCGGAAGTGCTTGAGGAGAGTCCCTATCCACTACTCTATGAATGTAACAAACCGGATTTGATTCAGCTCTTTTTTCAGGTCACACCTCATGGCATCGATATCCATATTCTTGATGAGCAAGGCTCTCTGTTTAAACAGTCCCTGAAAGCCGACAGCCCGCGCTTTTTGATGTTGCAGCAGCGGCGTTTTCTGAATAGCCTGCAACAGCTCAGAAATCTGGTACTAAGCAGCGAGAGTGATCTGCTGGCTGAACCGGAGTTCTATGAGTTGATTCTGGGAAAAAGCGGTCAGTGGCGGATCAATCAGCGCCGTGTACCGCTGAAGAGCTCGGATGATTACATGGAGGTTGTATTGGTGGCTGACGGCACCGATGCGGATGCAAAACTGGTCTCACTGATCTGTGGTGAACGGGAGTTCACTCATATGGAGTATGGTGATGCGCTCTATACGGTAGTCGCTGAGTACATCAACAGTTTAAGAAAAAGCGACAGTAAATATCCAATCTACATGACATCAATCCGTCTCAGTGGTTTGCAGATCATGCCGACACTGGAGACAGTCAATCTACTCAATCTGAAAAAACGGGTTGAAAAGAGAATCAACCAATAACCGGACATGGTCAGTCAGATTACTGGACTCCTGGCTTTGTACTCATTGTGCGGAGCGACTTTCATCGTTTTAACGCATTGTATCTGTTTTTCGTAAAACAACCCCCTCTACAACATTGATATTTGCAGGTTTTTGCTGTGATTGGTGCCCATTTGCCGCCACTGATATGCTCATTGTCTGCAGCTGTTGGAGCTTCTATCTCACTTAAACCGGGTTTGCTGCTGGAGCGTATGCTTAACTGGTAGTAGTTGTTACTCAAGATGATCACTAATGGAGAGCGCTATGGCCACAGTATTGATTGTGATATTTGTCGTTATTCTCGCTGTTCCCCTGATCTATCTGTCAACCTTGAAAGGTGAATTTATTGTGAGTCGAAGTCTGGCGATCGGGGTTGCTCGGGAGCAGGTTTTTGAAAAAATAAAAGACTTCAAAAGTTGGCCGGAATGGAGTCCCTGGTTGATGCATGAACCTGAGACCCGTCTTGAGTATTCAGATGCACCGAATCAACAGGGTGGTTGGTACAGCTGGGATGGCGAGACGGTTGGCGCCGGGCGTTTGACCCATTTGAAGTTTTCAGACTCAAACAGAATAGAGCAGAAGATTGAGTTCCTGCGCCCGTTTAAATCGGTCAGTCAGGTCTGGTGGGAACTGGAACAACTGGATGATAGCAACACACTGGTACGTTGGAATATGTCTGGCAGTATGCCTTTTCTGTTCCGCTTCATGACAAAAAAAATCGCTGAATATGTGGGCAAGGATTACGATACCGGCCTGGCGATGTTACGTGGCGTACTTGAGCCTGGTGCGGAGTATCCCAGTTTCAGCTTTGAAGGTATTGTCGAATTGCCTGCACAAACGGCCTTGACCATTCCATTTGAAGGTGACCTGGAGACGATGAAAACCGCGATGGCGGAAGGATTCTCGAAGCTGGGTGAATTTGCTGCGGAGAATCAGCAGTTGATCAGCGGCTGTCCCTTCACCTGTTACCATGAAGTTGACTTGCAGACGATCTATTTCAAGTGTGATATGGCTCTGCCGGTCAAGCAGGAAGTGACTCAATCCGGGTTCAAGCAGAAACATTTTCCGGCTGGCCGCTATTATAAAACCAGTATGAAAGGGAGTTATCAGTTTCTTGAGCTGGCTTGGTATCAAGCCTATAGCCACCTGCAGATGCAGAAGATCAAGCCACAGAAGAAGGCCGCCTCTTTTGAATTCTATGAGAATGATCCAAACGAAGTCGGTCACACAAATGAAATAGTAACTTCGATCTATGTGCCGGTTAAGTAAGCAAGAGGCTGTAGATGACTTGACCGTTGATCGACCAGGTTGTACTCAGTGGTGTATTGTCAGTGAGCCAAAGCTCGTTGAGAAATACAACGCACTGAGTACAACCCGATAGATTATGACTGAGTCATTATTTCGGCTGAGCTGCAGCAACCGGGCCGATATACTCGATCTCGAAAGTCAGGGTTTCATTGGGGCCGATCTTTTTGCCGGCACCTTTCTCGCCATAGGCCAGCTCCGGTGGCATCACAACAATCCACTTCCCACCAGGCTGCATTCTGGTGATGGCTTCACGGAATCCCGGCACAACACTGTTGAGATTGAACTGCGTCGGTTTTCCTCTTGAGTGGGAGCTGTCGAAGACGGTGCCGTCGATCAGTTTGCCTGTGTAGTGTACCTCGACCCGCTGATCCCCACTCGGGTGTGCCCCATTGCCCGGGGACATTACCTCATACTGAAGACCGTTTTTGAGGACCGTCACACCCTGACGCTTGGCGTGCTCCTCACGAAATTTGGCACCTTTGGCAAGATTCTCCTTGGCCAGTTCCGCGCGAGCCGCTTTGGCATCCGCATAGAATTTTCTGAGTGCGCCCTGCATCTCTTCCTGGCTGAGTTGAGGCTGCTTTTTTTCCAGAAAGTCGGTTACGGCTGCGGCAAAAGCATCCGCATCGACTTCGCGAATGTCCTGAGCCGTCAGCATCTGTCCGATTTGAAGTCCAATGGCATAACTGTACTTCTGTTTATGGGTGTTCAGTTCGACAGCAAATCCGGTCTGTGCAAAGCAGAGTAGTAAACTGAAGAAGATCAGAAACTTGTTTTTCATAGTCTTGAAATTTTACCTGTTTGGATTTAAGGATCCTCTGATGAGTCTGTCATTGTGGCGAATTTCGGAATCCATCGGCTTGATTTTCCTGGATTCCGGCATTCGTCGGAGTGACGAAAATGGGAATACTCAGAGGCTCATTGGTTATAAAGCGTCTACTCAGACAGTCTGATGATAACAATAGTTCGATAGTGCCATCATCCCTGTTTTCTGTCTGTGTCGTCGATATCTCCTGGGGATGGGAGTGATTGGGCAATGATATAGAGTGGCCGTCGTTTAACCTCTCTGTAGATCTCTGCAATGTACTCTCCGATCAGTCCCAGCCCAAGCAGAATCATACTGCCCATCACCAGTATCAGCAGAATGACTGTTGGAAAACCGGCTTCGGCGTAACCCTGCCATTTATACCATAAGGTCTGTATGGTCAGTGCCAAACTGAAAATCAGGCCGGCTAATCCAAACCAGGTCACAATCCTGAGAGGTAATGAGGAGAAACTGATGATGGTGGAGCGGGCCAGCCGCAGCAAGTGTCCCGCACCCCAATGACTCTCTCCGGCATTGCGGGATGGTGGATCGAATTCGACAGCGATCGCCTCAAAGCCGAGCCAGGTTGTCAGGCCGCGAAAGTAACGGCCCACTTCCGGTAGTGCGATGTATTGATCGACTGCCGCCCGGTCGAGCAGTTTGAAGTCACTGGCTCCATCCAGTTTCATGCCACTGGAGAGATTGAACAGCCGATAGTAGAGTCGTGCACCCAGGCGTCTTAGGGCTGATTCGTCCTGGCGTTTGCGTTTCACCGCCTCAACCACTTTGATTTTTCCACTCTGCCAGTGTTCAATCATTTGCGGGATGAGGGCTGGGGGATGCTGCAAATCCGCATCCATCACGACAGCAGCCTGACCAGTTGTTGCGCGAAGGCCAGCCAGTATCGCCGCCTCCTTGCCAAAGTTTCGGCTGAATCGTATCGCTTTGATCGGAATGGTGCTGTCGTTCGCCAGACTTTTGATCGCCGCCCAACTGCTGTCTGTCGAGCCGTCATCGATCAGCACGGCCTCAAATTGCGTGTCACTGCCAGCCAGGCACTGTTCCAGGTTTTGCCAGAATCCCGACAGAGCGGATTGCTCGTTATAGATGGGAACAACCAAGGAGATCAACATGTCAGGCTCCGGCTTTTGAGGCGAATATGTAGCGTCTCATCGTAACAAAGTTAATCACTATGATAATAGCCTCGGTGATCAGCTTGGCGGCCACGGGATGGAGCTGCAGCAGATCGATAAAACCCAAAAGCAGAATGATGCTGAGGGTGTACGAAACAAGCCACAGTATCAGATATTGTATGAGTTGCTGGCGTATCGCCTGGGGGGTGAATTGCCGATCCTCGAAAACAATGAGTTTGTGCCCGGCGAATGCGACCAGAGCACCGACAATCCTTGCCACAGTCTGTGCGGGTACGATACCGATGTGGGCGTAGGTCAGAAAGAAAACCAGGAAGTCCACCAACCAGGAGGCGCCACCCACCAGCAGATATCTCAAAAACTGTTGGCTCAATACCTTGTTTAGCAGGGTTTTGATGAGACTGGTGGTCATGGTTTTATAGACAGTAAATCGTTGCAGGCGGTAGCCTGTTGATTGGGCAACAGGCGGATTGGTGAATAGGCGGAGCGGATCAGCAGGCAGCTCTGTTCGGCTGCCAGATCCCGGCTGTTGCGATCCCCATAGTCGAGCGTCAGAGTAAAGCGATAATGGTCTGCCGACCCAGCTTCAACGGCTGCGAGCTTGCTTTTGATACGTTTCGGCTTTTGCGGGGTGATGAGAATGATCTGATGCTCAAGATCATCGGCCGGGTGAACGGAGTGCCCATGAATCTGCAAACTTTGCTCACCTGGTAACCTCATACTGATTGATCCCGGGCCTGCTTCGAACAGTGGGGGATAGGGAGGCGAGATGGCAACGGTGAGGATTTTCGGCGCTTTTGGCTTCGGCTTTTTTCCACTTTTTATCCGATCCGAAATATTGCGTACACATTGGCAATCGGTGTCATAACGCCAGATGCTTTTCTGTTCGGTGTCGATTGACCTCAGGTTGCGGGAATCCATGAAGAGGGGAAGTTTCTCGGTCGATTCTCCCGATACTCTGGCCTGGGCGTATCTGGCGCCGTTGAGTACCGTGTCCAGATAGTAAGCGTCCTTGATCTCCTTGGCGTAAAATATCCCGCCGGTCGGCGGCTGCAGAAAGAACCCATACACAGCGTCGAACCGACTGATTCTGGATTGCATGGCCTGTTGTGCCTGCCATGCCTGAGTTCCCGCCGCAGCCATGAAGATCAGCAGGATCACAGATTTCAAACCAATGTTCAGGGAGTCCGTGTTTGCCAGGGCGATGATCAGTGTCATCGTGAAAAGCCACCAGGGAAGCAGCAGATAGCGGTTGGCCTCGGTGATCCCGGGGTGCTGGGTCAGGGGAAGCAGAGGCAGCAGTACCGCAAGCAGCGCAACGACCATCAGTGGAATATTGAGTCGTTTTCTGAGTGCCAGGGTGGCGATCAGTGCAATGAAAATCAGACTCAGTAACCAAGGCAGGTAGGGTGTGGCAAACAGCAGTTCCGGAATGGCGCCATAGGATTGCACCGCCTTGCTCAATGAAAATGCCTGACCACCTGCATCGTATCCACCGACAAATGATCCCAGCACGGCAAGTCGCCAGAACATATAGGCGGCAGACCAGATCAGCATCGGCAGCGCCAGTTTGAGTCGGACTGAGAGTGATTGGCCCGGCAGCAGCAACAACACGAAAGGCAGGGGGAAATAGACTTCCTTGCAGGTAGTGGCAATCACATAGAACAGAGTTGTCAGGATTGTCAGTAACCAGTGCCTTCTATTCAGATTGAGCTGAAACGCATAGATCGCAAGTATGCTAAACAGCAGTCCGCTGACATAGTGGCCGACCATCAGTTGCTGGGCGACGAACTGTGTCGGCGTGCCGATTAGAAAGAGTGCCCCGCCGATGAAGGCAAACTGGGGACTCACCCAGCAGCGTAGCAGCAGGTAACTGGCAATTGCACAACCAGCCAGGGTGGCCAGGTGTTGGATGTAGAATCCCTTTGGATCAAACCCGAACAGCCATAGGTTGAGATCGAAAATTAGTGGATTTGTCGGGGTCAGGTTATTCAGCGAGTAACCCCGGGTGATTGCCGGGTTGAAAAAATAGTCGAAGGGGGAAAAACGGCTGGCATAGTCGAGAAGCCAGCCATCATCGAAACGCCAGTTTCCTGAAAGGGCGCTTTGATTGAGGAAAAAAGTCAGTGCCACCAGGCCGAACAGTAGGGCTGCGGTGATCAGGTTTTGTCGAACCGGCACAAATCAACCTTGCTAGCTGTTGTGGATAGTATTGACAGGGACAAGGGATGTTCCTGATCAATAGAGTTCTGGAACGGTAGCATGAACCGAACTGCAAAATCGACAGGCCCTGGTGGGCCATACAGTAAATTCGGTTTTGTCATTGGTGAGCATATGCGGTGATGAGCCTCCATTCACGGCCAGATGCTCGCTGCTCACTTTTGGGTTGTAAAAGGCAGTTGTGGGCCTGGCTCGGCAATCATCGGCATCTGATGTATCATAGCGCCTTTTCTTCCCTAGACTGGAAACTGAAGGCGCTTGTTCAAGATCTATCGAGACCTCTACCGGCATCGCCAGAGCGTCATGCTGATGGTGCGGCGCGATACCCTGCTCAGAATAAAAGGTACCCTGCTGGGGCCCTTGTGGCTGCTGGCGCAGCCCCTGTTTCTGCTGCTGGTCTACAGTTTTGTCTTTTCTGGGATTCTGAAAATCAGCTTCCGGCCTGACGGCGGCAGTGGGGATTTTGCGCTCTATCTGTTTGCCGCGTTGATGCCCTTCAGTGCATTGCAGGATGGTCTACAGCAGGCAAGCAGCAGCCTCTCCAACAACCGCGATCTGTTGTTGAAGACCCAGATGCCGGCGATTGTGTTTCCGGCAATTGCTGCCTTTGGCACTTTGATTCAGGAAGTTCTGGGGTTGGTCATTTTGGTTTTCGCGGCCTGGATTATGGGCTATCCACCCGGTAAAACCCTGATACTGCTTCCTGCACTGATCGCCCTCCGGTTGTTGTTGACCTTCTCCCTGGCGCCCCTGGTGGCGATCCTGTCGGTCTTCATCAAGGATGTCGGTCAGGTGTTGCCGATGATCATGATGGCGCTCTTTTTCACCACCCCGATCATCTATCCGGTGGAGATGATCCCGCAGAGTTTTCGTCCGTTGATTGAAGGAAATCCCCTGACCTGGCTGGTTGAGGCCTATCGCTCAGTCATTCTTGAGCAGTCCTGGCCGGTGGATAATCTATTGATCGTCGGACTCTCGGCGATGATCATCATGATTGTCACAGGGGCACTGTTCAGCCGCCTACAGCATCGGGCGAAGGATTTCCTGTGACTGCGATCGAAGCCCGACAGCTGTCGAAGAGCTACCGACAGTACGCCAAACCGATCGATCTCTTCAAGGAGTGGCTGCTGCGTAAGCCGTTTCATAATCAGGTCGACGCTTTGGCGCCGATCGATTTGACCATCCCCAAGGGCACAACCTTTGGTGTGATCGGCGATAACGGGGCGGGTAAATCTACGCTGCTTAAATTACTTGCGGGGACATTGACGCCAACCACCGGCAGTCTGCATATCGAAGGCAGAAAATCTGCCATCCTTGAGCTGGGATCAGGTTTTCATCCGGAGTTTTCCGGGTTGGAGAATATCCAACTGGCCTGTTCCCTGTTGGGGCTCTCTGCGGATGAAACGGCCGAAAGAACGCCGCAGATCATTGAGTTTTCCGAGTTGGGCGTCGCCATCCATCGCCCGGTCAAATCCTACTCGTCCGGGATGTTCGTACGGCTGGCGTTTTCCGTGATCACTTCTATCGATCCCGATGTGTTGATTGTGGACGAAGCCCTCTCCGTCGGTGATGCCCTGTTCCAGAAAAAGAGTATGGACAGAATGATGAGGTTTCGGGATCAGGGCAGAACGCTGGTATTCTGCTCTCATAATCTCTATCAAGTGAAGGAGCTGTGTGAAAAGGCGGTCTGGTTGGAGAACGGCGTGGTGATGGGTATGGGTGAGTCTGCCAAGGTGGTGGATGACTACCAGGATTCCGTCAGACAGCGGCAAAAAGCGGGTAACAGTGATCGTACCGATCCGGATGCTGAGGCGGCCGGCGATGTCTATCTGACAGAGGTGGTTCTGGAGGGTGGCATCGACACACCGGAAAACATACCGCTCTATCAAACCGGGGACCATTTTGCGATTCGGGTCGAGGCCGATATCGGTTCCCGGCCGGCGGATGATGTGCATATCGGTCTGGTGTTGATCCGTAATGACGGACTCCAGGTGTACGGTGTTTCAACCCTGATCGATCAATTGGCTCTCTACCCGATCGCGGATAAACGTTACGGGGTTAGGCTGGTCTTTGATCCGATCAATCTGATGTCCGGGGATTACGCCCTCGAGGCCTGGCTGATCGACCGCAGCGGACTGCATGTTTACGATTCCCGTCCGGTCTGTTGTCAATTTCGTGTGCGTCATGAGACCAGTGAGGTCGGAATCGTCAAAATGAGTCATCAGTGGGAACCTATTACATGAACCGCAATCACACCATGGTCGGTCAATTGGATTCGTGTTAACAGGCCCTAGTGTGAATATTACCGTTTCACCGGGCCGGCGAGTTGTTATGATGTGATGGCATGTGATGATATGAATGTTGAGGTTGAATAGAGGTGGCTGAGAGATTGAGCCTGTGGGATCTCCGGTTCAAATACAGAGTGCTTTTCCCCGCTCTGTCTCATCTGCCCCGGTATCTCTCATATCGTCTGGCCAGCCTGTATGGCCGGGGTGAGTTTCGCCGCAATGAAGAGATGGCCACTCAGATCGCCCATCAGATGCGACGGGGAATACCCGGCCTGGCGGATCAGGCCTATCAGCAGTGGTCCCGCTATTTCTACGCTATGCAACAGCGTGAAATACTGGATACCTGGTACTATCCTGGCCTGATGAGTGCGGAGCAGGTCGGCCGCTTCATCGAAGTGGAGAATTTTGAATCGGTGCTCTCCTATCGTCGGGAGGGGCGGCCGATCATCTTTGCCGGGGCCCATTTGGGGCGGTTCTGGATGCTGGGCGTCACCACTGCGGCGTATGGTATTCCGACCAGTGCGCTGGCCCGGGATGATGAAGAGAGTAATACATGGGGGCTGCCGGAAGCGGAGTTCCAGTACCGCAGACTGAAACTCTCCCGCTTGCGGGATTGCTATCGCAGTGAATTTGTCACCCCGGGGGTCTCCAATATGCGGCCCCTGCTGGAGGCCCTGCGGGAGCGGCCGATCGCGATTCTTCTCGATGTGCCGTACGGAAAGGGGAGTCCCGGTCTGGTATCGGTACCTTTTTTCGGACAGGATGGCTATTTTCCGGAAGGGCCGATCAAGATTGCGAAGCGGGTCGGTGCGGTGATTCAGCCATTCAGTGTGGATGAGCATCGTCGTGGGGTTAAGTTGAATTTCCACAAACCTGTGGAGGTGGAGGGTCGATCCAGCGAAGCGCTGTTGGCTCTCCTGGTGAGTGATATCGAGCAGCGAATTCGCCAAAATCCGGGAAACTGGTGGCAGTGGCAGGCACTGCCCATGTACTGGGGAGAGGTCTGATCGGTCGCCGACCATCGATCTGTCAATTGATGGCTGTCAGCTGATTGCGTAGAATTTGGACTTTTAATGAACATAAGTTGTGTCAGGAGCCTGTGATTGTGAGAAAAAGCGTTCTGCTTGTGCTGGTGATGTTATTGAGCGCATGCGCCACCAATCCGGAAATTCAGGCTCAGAAGGACGAGGAGATTGTCGCAACACGCGCCCAGGAGCGATGGAATCTGCTGGTTGATGGGCGTGTGGAGTCCGCTTACGACTATCTTTCCGCTGGATATCGGCTGGTCACACCCTATTCCCACTACATGAAGACGGTAAAAGGGGTGGGTTTGTGGAAATCTGCCGAGGTTCAGAAAGTTAATTGTAAAGAAGATGTCTGTAAGGCCGATATCAAGATTCAGATGGAGATTCGTCATCCGATGATGCGATCGCCGGCTCGTACCGAAAGTGTTGTTATTGAACAATGGCTTAGGGATAAGGACGGAGTTTGGGGATTTCTTCCCACGGTAAAGTGATAAACAAAAATGTTTCTGTTGTTTTTATGATACATTTTTAAATAATCCCTATAATTACAGAATGTTATGGTGGGTTATTCTTGAGTTGTCTACTATTTTGCATTAAAGCAAGCACTTAACAGGAAAATTAATGCTTGTGGGCAACCTGGACTGTGCAAGCGTTTCGATTTTTGTGACAAAATTGGAAATAAATATTTGCTTTATTTACAATAGGTTATCGATATCATTTGTAAATATGCAACATTTTTTCATTTTTTTGCTACAATTCTGCTTGTTAGCTTGCAGATTTATGGTAGACTTCTGGCGTGAGATTGGACTTATGGGTTGTTTGTGGCCTGAGACTTTCCTCACAAAGGAATGATCATTCCCTTGAAAGGTCATGGGTTTGAGTCGATAATCCTCTGCGGAGTGCCTGGACTCATGGCTTATAGCTGGCCGCATAACAGGCTCAGTTAGTTTTTTAGTGTTAACACGCAAGAAAATAGGAGACACAACTGTGTTGAGAAAATCTAAGATCGCTGCAGCCATGCTGATGGCTACTGCTACAGCCGGAGTCAATGCGGCTTTCGTCAATACTGACGGTACTGGCCAGGTTGCGCTGCTTCCTTACTACAATGTAAACAACAATATCCTCACCAACATCAACATCACCAACACCACTGATCTTTACAAAGTGGTCAAGGTTCGTTTCCGTGAGTCTCGCATCTCTGCTGACGTGCTCGACTTCAACATCTACATGTCTCCTTATGACGTGTGGAACGGTACCATTCGTCTGAATGCTGCTTCTGGTGTTGCCAACATCATCACCGAAGACGAGTCTTGTACTTTCCCTGACAAAGCTCTGCTGCAGGCTGGTGTTGACTTCCGTAACATCTACGATGCTACTACCGACGAAGACCTGACCGAAGGTTACGTTGAGGTTATCGAGATGGGTACCATCGCTGATGGTGCTGGTCCTGCGACCGACGGCGGTGAGACTGCTGAAATCGACGGTGGCGCTGTAGACGCTGACGGTACTATCACCGCGGCTACCAATGATCGCTCCATCCCTGCAGGCATTCTGCATGATGCGACCGGCATGCCTGCTGACTGCTCTGTTGTAAGTGACGCCTGGACTGCTGGCGCTGCTGGCATCAACGGTTTCACCCCAGGTACAATGACTACTGAAGGCATCGCTGCTGATGCCAACGTAGCTGACCCATATGAAGCTGGCGGCATCAACGCCGGTCTGGTCTACACTGCAGCTGATCGCGGTGGCATCAATGCTTACGCTATCATGATCAACGCCGCTGACGGTGCTGCTTTCGTTGAGCAGGGCACCCACATCGATGCGTATGCCACTGTTCCTCAGCACTATCGTTCAAACGATCCAGCCAACTACCTGCTGCCTTCTCTGTCATCTGGTGACGTTTTAACTGCTGAAATGCTGAACGCTGATGCGACTGCTGTTAAGTCCACTGGTGTTATGAGCCTGACCGAGTATGACACCGGTTCTGTCAACGACATCACTCCTAACCCTTCAATCCCAATGGGCTCCAACCCATTCCCGATTGCTGTGGCTCTGAGTGCTGACGCAGTTGCTGCGCCATACTTCACCGAAGCTGGCATCAACGGCGGTACCGACATCGTTGTGACCTTCCCAATGCGTAAGCATGGTGTCTACAACGGCGGTATCCTGACCAACCAGCTGGACGCTACTGCTGCAGCTTGTGTCGGTACCCTGAATGACGGTGTTGACGATGGTGCATCTGTTGCCATTCCTAACGTTGGTACTACCGGTAACGACTATCCAAATGACGGTGCTGGCACCATTTGTACCAACGCTGGTTTTGCTAGCAGCACTCCTGACGTTCAGGTTAGCCTGACCTACTACGACTACGAAGAGCAGACTGCTGCTGTAGTTGCTGGTAGCGATGACTTCTCTCCTGTACCGATCGACGCACCTACCGTCATCGCTCTGGAGCGTGAAGTAAACGTGATTAGTGTTCAGCGTAACGACGGTTCCAGTGCTTCTGTACTGGGTACACCTGCCGCGAACGTCTTCAACTGGACTCTCGATCCTGGTTTCGAGGCTGGTTGGGTCATGATCGGTATGTCTAACTACGACTACAACACCGACACCCGTATCGCCAACCTGACTGAAGCTGCTGGTGGCATCAACGCTGCTGGCGCTGGCGTCTTCACTGGCGTTCCTGCCATCGGCTTCTCCGCCATGGCTGCTGATGTCGGTCCTGCTCAGATCGGTGAGACTGTTGACCTGATCCGTAGCGTAAACCGCAACTAATACAAATCGCTTAGGCGATCTTGTAGAGAGGCAGGCCTTCGGGCCTGCCTTTTTTTTTGATCGATTTTTTCCACTGGGTCTACTTCTGATACTTGGATAGAGAACTTTAACGGCAGTTAAATACTCTATGTTTGAAGATTTGTTCTGGTGAGTCACTCAGATTGTCAGGTATGTGCAGAAAACCTGACGGATGAGTATAATTGCCTCCTTTTTATTGATGATTGCTTGATGTTACTCGAGGTGTGTAATGCGTTTGTTCCTTGTTGGTCTGTTGGGCGTTCTTTTGGCGCCAGCACTCTCCGCTGAGGAGGATGTTTTAATGTTTGGTGGTGATATCAAGGTTGAACGAATTGATCTGGACGCCTTGCTTGTCGATGGACCGGCTAAAGCGCAGAAGGATGTCCTGGCGAGCAAGAAACAGATTCTGCAACTACTCCGCCAAACCTATCTGATCAGGGCACTGGCTGATGAGTACAAACAGCAGGGATTGGCTGACAATAAACTATTACAGGCGAAAATCAGACGTCAGCAGGAGAGAATGCTCTATTTGGAGCGGTTGAAACAGATTGACGAACAGCCGATCCCCGATTTCGCAGATGCGGCCAAGGAGCAGTATCTTGGGAATCCGGATGAGTACAGTATTCCTGAAAAAGTGGATGCTAAACATATTATGATCTCGACCACAGACCGGCTGGCTCAGCACCATACTCGGGAAGAGGCTCTGAAGATTATCAAGAAGGTCAAGGCCGAGCTCGATGCGGGGCGAACTTTTGAAGATCTGGTGCCGATCTATTCAGAAGATCCCAGATCCAAGGACAACCAGGGTACCCTGGGTGTTTTCAAGCGGGGCGCCATGGTCAAGCCTGTGGTGCAGGCGGCTTTCAATATGAATAAGCCGGGTGAGATCAGTGATATAGTTGAGAGTGAATTTGGCTTTCATATTGTCAAGCTGGTTAAGAAGTTCCCGCCGCAAAAGCAGAACTTCGAACAGGTGAAATTGGGCATTATTGAGAAGTTGACCAAAGATTATATTCGCAACAGACGTGAAGCCTACTTCGATCAGCTGTTGGAGAGCAACGATGCGGCAATCTATGAGGATCTGGTAGAAGAGTATATTGCCAAGCGTCTCGAGGATCTGGATAAGCAGCAACCTGTCAAAGAGTAATTGAGTTAAAAATTCTGTGGCCGAGTACGATTTTAAGCTTGATCTGAATGTGGAGAACAACTCCCATACTCAGCTGGTCAAGCGAATTCCAAAGGGTAGTCGAGTTCTGGAACTGGGTTGTGCGACCGGCTATATGTCTGAATACCTGCGCCGGGAACTCGACTGTTATGTGGTCGGTGTGGAGTATGATCGCGCCATGGCGCAGAAGGCGAAGCAGCACTGCGACCAGGTGATCGTTGGTGATGTGCAGAAGGATAACTGGTTGAAGTCACTGGGTGACGAACCCTTCGACATCATCACCTGTGCGGATATTCTGGAGCATCTGAGAGATCCGATCTCTCTGCTTAAAAAACTACCGAAATATCTGAAAGAGGATGGGCGCCTGCTCGCTTCTCTGCCGAATGGTGCTCATGCGGCGTTGCGACTTGAGTTACTCGAGGGGCGATTCAGTTACGAGGATACCGGTCTTCTCGACCGGACCCATCTTCATCTCTTCAACTACCATTCATTGCGAGAGCTGTTCGTTCGCAGCGGTTTCCGGGTGGATGAACTTTCGTACACATTTCATGACATGGCGGATACGGAGATCGTTCGTCGCCTTGAGAATCTGGGACTGAGCGCTTCAGACAAAGCGCTGGGGATGTTTCATACGCCTGAGGCGGCGGCGTTTCAGTTCATCGTCACGGCTCATCCGGACGAATTGGTATCCATCGAGGATTTTCCGGCTTTGACTGACAAACCGATGGAGTCCTCGATCGAGGTCTACCGGAATCTCTACGATCAACTGCATCAGACCGGAGAGACGGCGGCGACCCGTCTTGAGATGGTGAATGAGCGCGATCAGCTGTTGCAGCAGCAGCGAGATGAGATGCATGGGTTGATCGAGGTGCGTGATCAGCTGGTGAATCAACAACAGGAGCTGAACAGGGTTCTTCATGAAACCCAGGCCAAACTGACTGACGAACAGGCGAAAAACGATGAGCTATCCCATCAATATAAAATGAGTGAGCGGGCCGTTCGCTCGATGGGTCACGAAAAGGATGCGGTGGAACATCGGTTGAAGAGCGCTAAGCAGCATCTACACGATGTGACCAACAGTACCGGCTGGCGTGTCTATACAAAACTGATGTTGCCGCTGAGTCTGTTCCGGCGCTTCAAGCCGGCCATTGGCGGCTTGATCAAAAACCCAAAAATGCTGGCAACCTGGGTCAAAGAGGGCAAGCGTCTCTACAAAGCCGGCGGGCTCACCGCGATCCGCAATCGGCTGACCGATCATGCCTCGCCTACCTATACCTACTCCCTATGGATCAAGGATGTGGAGCCGGTTGGGCTGCCAAAACTTGAATCGATCGAAGCGCTGAACGAGTGGGAGGGTCGTCCTCTGATCTCGATTGTCATGCCGGTCTACAATGTGGAAGAGGCCTGGTTACGTGAAGCGATCGATTCCGTATTGGCACAGACCTACGATGACTGGGAGCTCTGTATTGCGGATGACGCTTCGACGAAAACCCATATCAAACGGGTATTGAAGGAGTATGAAACCCGTTTCAAGCGAATCAAGGTAGTCTATCGGGAAGAGAATGGGCATATCTCAGCGGCGACCAACTCTGCGCTTGAGCTGGCAACCGGCCAGTTCGTCGGTTTGATGGATCACGACGATGTATTGGCACCGCACGCCCTGTTTTTTGTTGCCCAGGAGATCATCCTTCATCCGGATGCCTCCGTCTTCTATTCGGATGAGGATAAGCTGAATAGTGAAGATGTGAGATACGACCACTATTTCAAACCCGATTTCAATCCGGACCTGATGCGCTCGCATAACATGATCTGCCATTTCGGAGTCTACCGACGTTCACTGCTGGAGAAGGTGGGTGGTATTCGGGAAGGTTATGAAGGGGCCCAGGACTACGATCTTGCGCTGCGTTGCCTGCGTGAGTTGGATACCCGCAAAGAGGTGCGGCACATACCCTGGATTCTCTACCATTGGCGTGCCATTCCTGAGAGCACCGCATCCGGTGCCGATGCAAAATCCTATGCCATGAAGGCGGCGATCAATGCGGTCAAGGATGATCTTGAGAGTCGTGGTATCGAGGCCAAGGTCAGCGAGTCAAAACTGATCGCCGGCATGATAAGAGTTGAGTATCCGTTGCCGGAAGTTCAGCCGTTGGTGTCGATTATCATCCCGACACGCAATGGTGAAGCACTGGTTCGCCAGTGTATCGAAAGCATCAAAAATCGCACCGATTACAAAAACTATGAAATTGTGATCGTCGATAATCAGAGTGATGATCCCAAGACCCTGGAATATTTCTCCCAACTGGCGTCGGTCGATAGAGTGAAGGTGATTCGATACGATCACCCCTTCAACTTTTCAGCGATCAACAATTTTGCGGTAAAACAGACAACAGGCGAACTGCTCTGTTTTATGAATGATGATATCGAAGTGATTTCCTCCGGTTGGCTGGATGAGATGGTCAGTCAGGGTGTGCGTCCTGAGATCGGCGCCGTCGGTGCCCGCTTGTGGTATCCGGATGGCCGCCTGCAGCATGGTGGTGTGGTGCTGGGTCTGGGTGGCGTGGCGGGCCATGCCATGAAATACACCTTTGAGGAGAATCGTGGCTATATGGGGCGTTCTGTGCTGGTGCAGAACTACACCGCGGTTACCGCAGCCTGCATGCTGGTCAGAAGAGAGGTTTTCGAATCCGTTGACGGTTTCGATGAGGAGAACCTTGCGGTTGCCTTCAACGATGTGGATATCTGTATCCGTATCTATCAGCAGGGGTACAACAACCTCTGGACACCCTATGCTGAGTTTTACCACCATGAGTCAGCCTCCCGTGGTGCGGAGGATACGCCGGAGAAACAGCGCCGCTTCTCCGGAGAAGCGCAATACATGTTGGATAAGTACGGTCCCTTGCTTGAGCGGGATCCAGCCTATAACCCGAACCTGACCCGGTGTGGAGAGGATTTCTCTCTGAACTGGAAAGGGGTCGAAGAGGATTGAACGAGATGTCTGAAAAAGCCGATATCGAAGAGTTTACAGCACTGGCCAGCCGTTTTGTCGAGCTCGCCAATAAGATGAAGGATGAAGGCAAACCGGTGCAAATGGTCAATGCGGCCTTGATGTCTGCTTCAGCAACTTATGCTACCTATATCCATGCGGGTAACGAGGGTTATCTGAAGCCCAGTGGGGTGAAAAAGCTGGTCGATACTTACAGCAATCAGGTTGAAAATATACAGAAGATAAAGAAGCAAGCGACAGATCAGGGGTAGGCCGGCTTTTGTCGGTATAAATGTTTTCCCTGTCGTCGGGTAAATGATGCAACTCTACTGAACGATTCATATATGAAACTGGTTATCTCCATTGTTTATTATGACAGTAGACTGGATATCTTGAGAGATACCCTGCAGAGCATCGTCAGCGCCCTCGATTACACCCTGGCTGAAAGAAGCGATCTTGAAGCGACGGTGGTGGTGGTCGATAACGGTAGTATCCTCAGCAAGGTCAAACAGCTGGTTGGGCAGGTTGTCGGAGCACGTAAGTATCAATGGATGGTAATCGGTACCGGTGGCAATATCGGCTATGGGGCAGCGCATAATCTGGTGATCCTCAACCAGGAGAGTGACTACCATCTGATCATCAATCCGGATGTGGAGGTTGTGCAGGATGCCTTCAGTGAAGCCCTCAATTATATGGAAAAACACCCGGAAGTGGGTTTGTTGTCTCCCTACTCGGAAGATCCGGATGGGCATAAGCAATATCTTTGCAAGCGCTATCCCGCGGTGCTTGATCTTTTCCTGCGCGGTTTTGCACCACGAACCGTGAAGCGCTATTTTTCAGAGCGTCTGCAGGAGTATGAGATGCGCTATGAAATGGATCAGCATGCGCTGAGTAAGGAGGTTATGGCCAGCGGTTGCTTCATGTTTGTGCGCCACAGTGTGCTCGATAAGGTGAGAGGTTTTTCACCCGATTTCTTTGTCTACTTCGAGGACTTTGATCTTTCGATCAGGATCGCCAAACAATCGATCATCGCCTATGTGCCCGAAGTACGGATCGTGCACGGTGGTGGCAATGCCTCGAAGAAGGGGCTGAAGCATATCCTGATGTTTGCCAAATCGGCTTTCATTTTCTACCACATACATGGCTGGCGATGGGCTTAGGCCCGGATAGACTCAGGTGGCCAATAACACAATCGAACTGGAGTCCAGACCCTGTCCGCTGGGGTGTCCTTCGGCTGATCAGCCGGTGTTGACCGGACATGACCGGATCAACAATCTGCCCGGCGAGTTTCAGGTGGTGCGTTGTGACAGCTGCGGCCTGTTGAGAACGGATCCCCGACCGACACCAGCCAGCATGGGTTTCTACTATCCGGACGATTATCCTCCCTATCTGGGCACGCAGGTAAAATCCCGCAATGGCTCCGGAGGGCTTAAGCGCTGGATAAAATCCCTGCTCGATACCAAGGCTCAGGCAATCCCTGAATTGCAACCGGGCAGAATGCTCGAGGTGGGCTGCGCTTCCGGTAACTATCTGCATAAAATGGCCAATCAGGGCTGGCAGGTAAAAGGCATCGAGTATTCACCACAGGCAGCGGCATCCGCCAGAGAGAACGGTTATCAGGTCCATACCGGATCCCTGGAATCGGTCGACCTCGACGCGTCAGAACTTGACCTGATCACCGGCTGGATGGTGCTCGAACATCTTCATGATCCTCTCATGGGATTGAAAAAACTCTATGGCTGGGCAAAACCCGGCGCCTATCTTGCCCTCTCGGTACCGAATGCGGCATCCCTCGAATTCAAGCTGTTTCAATCCCGCTGGTTTGCCTTGCAGCTGCCCAACCATCTCTACCACTTCACCCCTGAGACCATAACCAAACTGCTCCAGCAGGCTGGCTGGGAAGTTGAGGCCGTGCACCATCAGCGGGTGCTCAGCAGTCTCTTCTCCAGCTTGGGCTATCTGCTGCAGGAGCGCGGCTGGCATCGGCTGGAGCGCTGGGTTGTCGGTCGTCCCTCTGATAAAGTGCGTTTGTATCAGTTGCTCTATCCGTTTGCCTGTGTTGCGGCCATCTTCGGTCAGACCGGGCGTATGACGGTGTGGGCGAAAAAGCCGGATTGAGCGAGTACGCTCGGTTTGCCCTGTGGTTGATGAGCAGATCAGCCGGGGCAATGAAAAAATCGACAAGCGCCCTATGAACGATAGACAGAAAGAACTCACAAGCGGTAACCGGTTGGCGAAAAACGTCATCTGGAATCTACTCAGTGTGGCGGTTCCGTTTCTGGTCGCTATCGTTACCATTCCAATCCTCATCGATGAGATCGGTAAGGAGCGCTTTGGTCTGTTGGCCATCAGCTGGATGTTCGTCGGCTATTTCAGCCTGTTCGACTTCGGTCTCGGACGTGCGCTGACGGTACTGGTGGCGAAGTGTCTTGGAGAGGAGCGGGAGGCTGATATCCCGGCCCTGACCTGGACCGCACTGACCCTGATGGCCATTCTCGGTGTTGCCGGATTCATCATCATCCTGATCATTTCGCCCTGGCTGGTCGGCACGGTATTGAATGTGCCTGCTCAGCTGCAAGACGAAACCCTCAAGGCCTTCTACCTGTTATCGGCATCCATACCCCTGGTGATCACCACGGTCGGTCTGCGCGGGGTGATCGCGGCCTATCAGCGTTTCGATCTGCTTACCGCGATCCGCATTCCGATGGGTATTCTGACCTTTCTTGGCCCAGTCGCGGTACTGCCCTTCTCAAACAGTCTCTATCCGATCGTCGGGGTGCTGGTCGCCGGACGACTGCTGGCCACCATTGCCCATCTGCTGTTGCTGTTTCGTATCGTGCCCGAGGTTCGGCAGGGTTATCACTACGACAAGAGTCAGACCCGCCCATTGCTGGGCTTTGGCGGCTGGATGACGGTCAGCAACATGGTGGTGCCACTGATGGTCTCGATGGACCGCTTTGTTATCGGTGCGGTATTGACGGTTACCGCAGTGGCCTTCTATACCACGCCCTATGAGATTGTCTCCCGCCTGCTGGTGATTCCCGTTGCGGTGGTTTCGGTACTGCTGCCTGCCCAATCGACCACACTGGCGAGGGGTGGGATCGAAGACCGGGAGCATTCCGCGCGACTCTTCAACAAAGGGTTGAGTTATATCTCCATCGCCCTGTTTCCACTGATTATCCTGATCATCGCCTTCTCCTATGACGGGTTGAATCTGTGGGTTGGCGGGGAGTTTGCCGAAAACGGCTATCTGGTGATGCAGTGGCTGGCGGTCGGGGTTTTCTTCTACGGCCTCTCCCTGGTGCCGTTCAATCTGGTGCAGTCTGCAGGCCATCCTGATTGGTCTGCCAAGTTGCACTTGCTGGAGCTGCCCCTCTATCTGGCGGCCCTGTGGTGGGCGCTGTCGGCCTATGGGATTTTAGGCGCCGCCGTGGTCTGGACCTTGCGCGCCTTTGTCGATGCGCTCGCCCTGTATGTGATGGCGTTGCTGTTGATTCCGGAGTGCCGCACTTCGATCCGCCGTTTCATGCTCTCCATGGGGGGCGCCGTGATGCTGTTTCTGCTCACCGCCCAGTTGGATGGCCTGTTGATCAAATTTCTCTTCAGTTCCCTGTTGCTGTTGTTGTTCGGGCTGTTTGTCTGGCGCTTGGTGCTGCAACAGAATGAGCGCAACTGGCTGCTGCGCATGCTGCATCTGAGGCCGGCACAATGAAGGTGTTGCTGCTCAGTCGGTATCCGCGGCTTGGTGCCAGCAGTCGGTTGCGGTCCTATCAGTATCTGCCGGGACTGGCCGGCAATGGCATCGAGGTGACTGTTTCGCCACTCTTTTCAGAGGCCTATCTGGAAGATTTCTATCGATCGGGAAAAAAGCGGCCTGCCGCCCTGTTCTCGGCCTATTGGGTGCGATTGAAACAGCTGTTCAAGGCGCGGGAGTTCGACCTGTTATGGGTGGAAAAGGAGTTGTTCCCCTGGATGCCCGCATTTGTCGAGCAGCTGCTCAAACGCTTGGGATTTCAGCTGTTGGTCGACTACGATGATGCAATCTTCCACCGTTACGATCAATCCGGATCCGCCCTGGTGCGTACCCTGCTGGGACAAAAGATCGATCGGGTGATGTCCAGTGCAGCCCTGGTCACGGCCGGTAATGACTATCTTGCGAAGCGGGCGGAAGCGGCAGGCGCACCCCGGGTGATGCGGCTGCCGACGGTGCTGGATGTGGACCGTTATAAGCCTAAGACAGTAAGTGAGCATTCACCTTTTACCGTCGGCTGGATCGGTTCTCCCACCACTGCCGGCTATCTGGATCTGCTCCGCGAGCCACTCTGTTCGGTTGCAGAAAAGCACCCGGTCCGACTGATGGTGGTCGGTGCCCGGATCGAACCGATTGCCGGTCTGCCGGTGGAGTGTGTCGATTGGTCGGAAGCGCGAGAGGCAGAGCTGATCCAGCAGTTCGATGTGGGGGTGATGCCGCTGACGGATCAGCTTTGGGAAAAAGGAAAATGTGGCTATAAGCTGATCCAGTATATGGCTTGCGCGTTGCCGGTGATCGCATCACCGATTGGGGTCAACCGGGAGATCGTCGAGCATGGGGTGGATGGTTATCTGGCTGAGGATGCTGCAGCCTGGGAGTCGGCGCTGATCAGTCTGATCGAGAGTGCGCCACTCAGGCAGGAGATGGGTAGAATAGGCCGTGCCAAGGTAGAGCAGCACTACTCACTGGCGGTGATGACCGGGCGGCTGGTTTCAGCAATCAGACAATCGGCAAAAGAGCAATAGCCGCGTAGTTGAGCCGGCTCTGAATATGTGGATTTCAGCGATAGGCAATCTTAAGAAAGTGGTTTCCGATACATGAAGCAGCAGCTTGTACTATTTGTCGTCAACGATGCCGGTTTTTTTCTCTCTCACCGGTTACCCCTGGCCCAGGCGGCGCGGGATCAGGGGTATAAGGTTGCGGTTGCGACACCCACTTCGGATGCAGTGGGACAGGTCGAGGCGGAGGGTTTCAGGCACTACGCCGTCCCCCTGAGTCGGGGCGGTGCCAATCCACTGGCCGAGATCAAGACAATTCTCGGTCTCTACAGGCTCTATAAAGAGCTGCAGCCGACCCTGGTTCACCATGTCACCATCAAGCCGGTGTTGTATGGCACCCTGGCTGCCCGCCTGGCCGGGGTTTCTGCCGTTGTCAACGCGATATCCGGACTTGGCTTTGTGTTTCTCGCCCGTGGCTGGTTCAGCTCCCTGGCCCGGGTGGCGGTATTGAACAGCTATCGCTGGCTCTTTTCCAGGGATCGCCTGTGGGTCATTGTGCAGAACAATGATGACTACCACTATCTGCTTGATGAGGGTTGCCTGAGCCAGGAGAAGATCGAGCTGATCCGGGGCTCCGGGGTCGATCTGTCCCAATTCAATATGACCCCGGAAACTGCTCAGGTGCCGTTGGTGGTCCTGCCGGCGCGGATGCTCTGGGACAAGGGGGTTGGTGAATTTGTAGCGGCTGCGCAGAAGTTGCACGCCATGGGGGTTAAGGCCCGCTTTGCCCTGGTCGGCGGCATCGATCCGAGTAATCCGAAATCGGTGCCGGCTAAAAAACTGGCTGAATGGGCGCGGGAGAGTGATGTGGAGTGGTGGGGAAACCGCCAGGATATGTCCGCTGTGTTTCGGCGCGCCAACATCATCTGCCTGCCTTCATACCGTGAGGGATTGCCGAAGGTGCTGCTCGAGGCGGTAGCCAGCGGCCGGGCGATTGTCACTACCGATGTGCCGGGTTGTCGCGAAGTGGTGATTGATGGTGAAAATGGTCTGTTGGTGCCAGCTCGTCAAAGTGAGCCGCTCGCTGAGGCGCTGGAGAAGCTGATCAATCGTCAAGCACTGCGTCAATCGATGGGTGAGCGTGGCCGACAGATGGCTGAGTCCGAGTTTTCCATCGAACAGGTGATTGAGCAGCACATGTCGATCTACAGGCAGGCGCTCGATTCATGAAAAAGATCCTGGTTACCGGCGCGAATGGATTTGTCGGCACGCATCTCTGCCCCTATCTGGTCGATCAGGGCTATTCGGTGCGCGCTGCGCTACGCAGCCGACAAACGGAGTGGCCGGTTGGCGAACAGACAGTGGTGGGGGATATCTCCGCCGACAGCGATTGGCAGCAGGCCCTGCAGAGTGTGGATAGTGTGATCCACCTGGCGGGTCGTGCCCATGTGATGCGGGAGAGTAGAGACGATCCACTGAGTCTGTTCCGTCAGGTCAATGTGGCGGGCAGTCTGCGGCTGGCGGAACAGGCGGTGGCCGCCGGGGTCAGGCGCTTCGTCTACCTGAGCAGTATCAAGGTCAACGGGGAGAGCAGTTCGGTGAGGCCTCTGGCTGCCGATGATCCGGCCAGGCCGGAGGATGCCTATGGTCAATCCAAATGGGAGGCAGAGCAGGCCCTCAGGGATTGCTTGGCAGATCGTGATACGGAGCTGGTGATCGTTCGGCCGGTGCTGGTCTACGGAGCTGGTGTGAAGGGCAATCTGCAGAGCCTGGTGCGCTGGATCCGCAAGGGTGTGCCACTGCCATTGGCCGGGGTGGATAACCGGCGCAGCCTGGTTGGGATCGATAATCTGCTCGATTTTCTGCAGCTCTGTATAGAGCATCCTGCGGCCGCCGGAGAAGCGTTTCTGGTGGCCGATGGTGAGGATCTCTCCACTCCCCAGCTGATCCGCATGCTGGCGGAGGCGATGGGGGTGAAGGCGAAACTCTTCCCCGTGCCGGAGATGATGTTACATCTGCTGGGCAGGCTGAGTGGTAGATCGGCTGCCGTCGACCGGCTGTGTGGCGACCTTCAGGTGGATCTCGATAAAAACCGGCGTCTGTTGGGCTGGACACCCAAGCGAACTGTCGCAGCGGGACTCAGGGATATGATCGGAGGAATGGATTAGAGCCATGCAGTGGATCCACCTGGGCGGACTGACTCTGATACTCTCGGCACTGCTGACCTGGCTGTTACGCCACTACGCCCTGCAGCGGGGCTTGATGGACAATCCCAACGCCCGCAGTTCCCACCTGATGGCCACCCCCCGGGGGGGTGGCCTGGCGTTTGTGCTGATCTATCTGGGGCTGCTGTTGTGGTCAACCCTGTTCGATCCGGCACAGCTGCAGGGAATCGAACCACTGGCCTGGGTGTTGCTGATCGGCGGCGGCCTGGTGGCGCTGATCGGTTTCATCGATGACCATCGGGATCTGTCGGCACGTCTCAGGTTCATGGTTCATCTGCTTGCGGCGATCTTGGCTGTCGGATTGATCGGCACGCCTGCGGTCTCATTCGGTCCCTGGTTGACCGCCGAAGGGTGGTGGCTTGGGATCCTGTTTGTGCCGTTGCTGGTTTGGCTGTTGAATCTCTACAACTTTATGGATGGCATCGATGGGATTGCCAGCCTGCAGGCGATCAGCGTGCTTTGCAGCGCCTCCTTGATCCTGCTCCTCAATCACTCCGGTTCGCTGATCGTCCTCTGGCAGATCCTGCTCTGCTGTGGCGTGGCCGGTTTCCTGGTGTGGAACTGGCCCCCGGCAAAGATCTTCATGGGTGATGCGGCCAGTGGCTTCCTGGGTTTCAGTCTGGGGGTGTTTGCCTGTTTTACCGCCCTGCACTTCGAGATCGATTTCTGGAGCTGGGTGATACTGCTCGGGCTGTTCGTGGTGGATGCCAGCTGGACCCTGGTGAGACGGATGCTGAATGGTGAGCAGTGGTATCGCCCTCATGCCAAACACGCCTATCAGATCCTCGCCCGTCAACGGCTCGCCCGGTTCCAGGCTGAAGGGTTGTCTGCTGAGAAGGCGCGAGCCAAAGCCCACCGCTGGGTGGTGCTGACTGGTCTGCTGATCAATCTCGGCTGGTTGACCCCATTGGCCTGGCTGGCCTCTGAATATTCCGCTTGGGGAGCCGTGTTGGCTGTTCTCGCCTATCTCCCCCTGACCTATCTCGAGTGGCAGGTTGGAGCAGGGACTGACCGTTAGTCAGCAGGCCGATGGCTGAAACAGACCCCGGCTGTCACTCCTTTTTCGGCCGCGGCTCCGATTCCAGCTTTCTCAGGCGGTATTGCACCTCTTCCAGCAGTTTTCTGTTGACGCTCAACAGGTCGGCAATGAAGGCCACCAGGAAGGTCTGGAAGCCGATGCCCATCATCACGCCGGCGAGTACCACCGACTGCACATGGCCCTGCCCGTCCCCGGTCAGGTAGTAGTAGAGAAAGCGTAAGCCCAACACCATACCCAGACTGAACAGCGCGAGACCGATCGCCAGAAAGAAGCGAAACGGTTTGTAGACCACGAAGATTCGCAGAATGGTGATGATCGATTTCTTGATGTAGCTGCTGATGCTCTTCACCAGCTTGGATGGCCTGAGGTCCTCATTGACCTCCACCGGCACCGAGGTGACCGCCATCTGTTTCATGCCTGCCTGGATGATGGTCTCCAGGGTGTAGGTGTATTCGTTGAACACATTCAGCTTCATCGCCGCTTCCCGGCTGAAAGCGCGGAATCCGCTCGGCGCATCGGGGATATTGGTATGGCTGACTTTGCGTACCACGCTGCTGCCCAGATGTTGCAGCATTTTCTTGGTCAGAGAGAAGTGTTCGATCATCTGAATCGGGCGGGCGCCGATCACCATGTCCGCCTTGCCGTCGACAATGGGTTTGGTCAGGTCAGGAATGTAGCTGGCGTTGTACTGGTTATCCGCATCGGTATTGACGATAACATCCGCACCCTGCTTCACACAGGCGTCCAGTCCCAGCATGAAACCTCTCGCCAGTCCCTGGTTTTTGGTATATCCGACCACATGGTCAACACCGTTATCCAGTGCAATCTGGCGGGTGTTGTCGGTGCTGCCATCATCGATGATCAGCCATTCGACCTGATCGAATCCCGGTACCTCTCTGGGAAGTTCCGCCAACGCCACGGCCAGGGTTTTTTCTTCGTTATAGCAGGGGATCTGTATTATCAGCTTCATTGCCTAAGCTCTTGGTGGTTTTTATTCCGCTCTCTCCAGGCCTGCCAAGACATGCGGTTGCGCTGCAGCTTTGGTTCAGACCGGCTAATAGTACCACTTGTTGAACCATATGCATGAATCAGCTGAGGAGTCTGCGTGCCGAGAATTATGTGAATACTGTTTGAATAGTGTTAACTGGTTCTGAAAGTTTTCTGCGGATCTGCCGTTAAGTTGGGCGAGCAATTGGCCAATAATATGTCTACGATCACTAAAACCAACTTAAAGCGCTTTCAACAGAGTCTACGTCGGATCAGTCTGAAACAGGGTTTCTACGATACCTTCTATGACCATTTCATCGCTCAATCGGATGAGATCGCCGCGATTTTTCATGCCCGGGACATGGATCAGCTGAAGGGCAAATTGAAAGAGACTCTGCAGATGGTTGAGGATGCTCTGATGGGCAAACCAGGTGTGGTGCTCTATCTGGAGATGCTGGGTCGTATCCACACCCGTCTGAAAGTGGATCAGCGTCACTTTGAGATGTGGAAGTATGCCCTGTTGAGCACCATCGAGCGCTATGATGACGAGTATGACGCTGAGGTAAAAATGGCCTGGGAGGCGGCGATCGAGACGGTTGTCAGCCTCATGTACCCGGAAAGCTCCATGGTCGGGATGGCCGCCTCCCAATAATCCCCTCAAAAGACTTCATGCTGCGAACTCGCGGTCTGAGTGCCACAGCGGTGTATCGATGCCGCACTGCCGCGGTTGAAAGCGAACTATTTCGCCGCCGGGTGAAGAGTTTCAGTCGAGAGCCTTTCTGTCGGCAGCCTGCTGCGGTATGCTTCCGCGATTATCCTAGATAATCACAATTTCAGGCCTGAATATGCAGAATCAATACGATCCAGCCCAGCTTGAGGCTGAGGTCCAGTCATACTGGGAAAACGCAAAGATCTTTCAAGTCACGGAGGATCCGCAGAAGGAGAAATTCTATTGCCTCTCCATGTTTCCCTACCCCAGCGGCAAGCTCCACATGGGGCATGTGCGTAACTATACGATCGGTGACGTGATTGCCCGATATCAGCGGATGCTGGGCAAGAATGTGCTGCAGCCCATGGGCTGGGATGCGTTTGGCCTGCCGGCGGAGAATGCGGCGTTGAAAAACCGGGTCGCACCAGCGGCCTGGACCTACCAGAATATCGACTACATGAAGGCCCAGTTGAAACGGCTCGGCTTCGGCTACGACTGGCAGCGGGAGCTGGCTACCTGTCAACCCGAATACTATAAGTGGGAGCAGTGGTTGTTCACCGAACTCTACAAAAAGGGCTTGGTCTACCGCAAGAATGCCCAGGTCAACTGGGACCCGGTGGACCAGACCGTGCTGGCCAATGAGCAGGTGATCGATGGTCGGGGCTGGCGCTCCGGGGCGCTGGTGGAGCGGCGTGAGATCCCCCAGTGGTTCATCAAGATTACCGATTATGCCGACGAACTGCTGGATGAGATCGACGGGCTTGAGGCCTGGCCGGAGCAGGTCCGTACCATGCAGCGTAACTGGATCGGCCGCTCCTATGGCGTGCAGATGGATTTCGCCATCGAAGGGGCTGAGCAGGGACTGACCATCTATACAACCCGCCCGGATACCCTGATGGGGGTGACCTACGTGGCGGTTGCGGCGGAACATCCATTGGCCCTGGAGGCCTCGGCCGACAAGCCTGAACTGGCCGGATTCATCGAGGAGTGCCGCCAGGGCGGTACCTCCGAGGCGGAATTGGAGACGATCGAGAAGCGGGGCATGCCGCTCGGCATCGACGCGATCCATCCGGTCAGTGGTGAGCCGGTGCCGGTCTATGCTGCGAATTTTGTCCTGATGACCTATGGCACAGGTGCGGTGATGGCGGTGCCGGGTCACGATGAGCGGGACCACGCCTTTGCCAAAAAATATGGTATTCCCATCAAACAGGTGATTCAGCCGGAGGATGGTTCAGTGCTGGATATTCAGGCTGAGGCGTACATTGAGAAGGGTGTGCTGATCGACTCCGGACCGTTTACCGGCCAAACCTCTGCAGAAGCCTTCGACGCCATTGCCGAGTGGCTGCAGGCGCGGGAGAAGGGAGGTAAGACAAAGAACTACCGGCTCAGGGATTGGGGTGTCTCCCGGCAACGCTACTGGGGTACGCCGATTCCGATGATACATTGTGACCACTGTGGCATCGTGCCGGTACCCCTGGACGATCTGCCGGTGCGTCTGCCGGAAGAGATCGTCTATGACGAAAACACCATCAACCCGATCAAAAACAATCCGCAGTTTTCAGATGTGACCTGTCCCGAGTGCGGCGGTGCGGCACAGCGCGAGACCGATACCTTCGACACCTTCATGGAGTCGAGCTGGTACTACGCCCGCTATGCCTGTCCCGGCGCGGACAGCATGCTGGACCAGCGGGCCGACTACTGGTTGCCGGTGGACCAGTATGTGGGCGGCATCGAACACGCGGTGCTGCATCTGCTGTATGCCCGTTTCTACCATAAACTGATGCGGGATGCGGGGCTGCTCAGCAGCAATGAGCCGTTCACCCGTCTGCTCACTCAGGGCATGGTGGTAGCCGATACCTATTACCGTGAAGCAGAGGATGGCAGTAAGCACTGGTACAACCCGACTGAGGTGGATGTCAGCAGTGACGACAAAGGGCGGCCTTTGTCTGCACTGCTCAAAGCGGATAACAGTGCGGTGCAGATCGGCGGCATCGAGAAGATGTCGAAATCGAAGAACAACGGGGTCGATCCGCAGACACTGATCGACCGATACGGCGCCGATACCGTCAGGCTCTATACCATGTTCACCTCACCTCCCGACCAGTCCCTGGAGTGGAGTGATGATGGTGTGGAAGGGGCTTACCGGTTCATCAAACGCCTTTGGGCGCTGGCTGATGGCCATCAGCAGCAGCTCAGTCAGCCCCTTGCCGAGGTGACTGACTTTGATGAGGCGCAGAAAGCGGCACGACGGGAACTGCATGAATTGTTGAAAAAAGCGCTCTACGACTACAAGAGGCAACGCTTCAACAATGTGGTCTCCGCGAGTATGGGGATGACCAACATCCTCTATAAACTGGATGGCTCAGATCAGGATCTGACGATTATGAAAGAGGGACTCTCTCTGGTGTTGAGACTGTTGGCGCCGATCGCGCCCCATGTCTCCCATCATCTCTGGCGGCAACTCGGCTTCGGTGATGAGATCCTGGCAAGCGACTGGCCGCAACCGGATGAGGCGGCGCTGGTACAGGAGAGTCTGCCCTATGTGGTGCAGGTCAACGGTAAGGTGCGCGCCAACATCCAGGTGCCCGCGGATGCGGATAGAGCCGCCGTCGAGGCGATTGCTTTGGCAAATGACAATGTGCAGCGCTTCATCGGTGAGGCGACGGTGAGGAAGGTCATCGTGGTGCCGAACAAACTGGTCAATGTCGTTGCCAAATAGTCTCCACCGGTGGCGCTTACCAGCTCCCTGGCTGGCTCTGGTCCTGCTGCTTTTGCTGTCAGGCTGCGGCTTTCATCTGAAAGGCTATGCTCAGCCCTCGGCGGCGCTGAATGGGCTCTACATCGTTGCGGGTGACCGAATCGACACGGTTGCCGGTGTGCTGCAGAGAGAGCTGCTCGGCGGTGGGGTGATCCTCTCCCCCGATCGGGAGGCGGCGAAATATCTCTTTCAGGTAGTGGAAGAGAAGTTCTCCAGCCGGGTGCTCTCCGTGGATGCCAATGGCAAGGCGCTGGATAATGAGCTGCGTCTGCGGGCCAAAGTCCGGCTCACCGCCCGGACCGGAATGGAGCCCCATGAAGAGCAACTGGAACTGGTACGACAGCTCAGCTTCAGCGGCAGTGACGAACTGGGTCAAAGGAATGAGACCGCCTTGATGATGGATGATATGCGCCGCGATCTTGCGGCACAGATCATTCGCAGAATGGAAGCCGGACTGAGATAGATCGCACAGCAAAGCATGAGACTCCGTAACGACCAACTCAGCGCCCAATTGAAACGTGATCTGGCGCCACTCTATCTGCTCAGTGGTGATGAGCCGCTGCAGATGATGGAGGCGGCTGACCAGATACGCCAGGCTGCACGACAGCAGGGGTTCAGTGAAAGAGAGGTGTTGGATCAGGTCAGCGGCTTCGACTGGTCTGCGCTCAATCAGGCGGCGGTGAGTCTCTCCCTGTTTGGAGACAGGCGGCTGCTTGAGCTGCGCTTGAACAGCGCCAAACTCGGCAATGAGGGGGCAAAGGCGCTGATGGCCTACTGTGAGCGTCCTGCCGAAGATACCCTGTTGCTGATCACCCTGCCGAAGCTGGAAAAGTCCCAGATGAAGAGCAAGTGGCTGCAGTCGATCGATCAGCTGGGAGTCGTCATTCAGGTCTGGCCGGTGGAAGGCAATCGGCTGATGCCGTGGATCGAGCAGCGACTGCGCCAGGCCGGACTGATCCCGGAGGCCGGGGTTGTGCAGATGCTGATGGATCGGGTGGAGGGCAATCTGCTCGCTGCCAACCAGGAGATAGAGAAGCTGTTACTGCTGCAGGGGGAAGGGGTGGTGACCCAGGATCAGTTGATGCAGGCCGTTGCGGACAGTGCCCGTTTCGATGTGTTTGGCCTGCTCGATACCCTGATGAGTGGTCAGACAGCCAAGGGCTTGCGTATGTTGTCCTCATTGAAGGCGGAGGGTGTGGCGGCGCCTGTGGTGTTGTGGGCTCTGAGCCGTGAGATTCGCGCTCTGGCGGAGATGGCCAATGAGCTGGAAAAGGGGCGTAACAGCAACCAGGTAATGGCCGCCTATCGGGTTTGGGATAAGCGTAAGCCCGTGGTCAGTAAGGCGCTCTCCAAGGGTTCGGCCAAATATTGGAGAAAGCTGCTTATACGGTGTTCAGATATTGATCGTATGATCAAGGGTCTGAATTCGGGAGACCCCTGGCTGGCCTTAAAAAATGTTGCGCAAGGTGTTTCCGGAATTGCCTGCTTGTGATCGGCAGCACAACCTGTATTAGTAACTAAGTGCCTGGGAAAGCTGTTCCTTTTTATTTGTGACTTCTGTCACCCAATTTTTTTCCTCATCGTTGTCTTATCGCCTACAGAGACCTCAGTCAGAGGGCTTTGCTTTTAAAACAAATCATTGAAAGGAGAATGACAATGAAAACCATGACAATTAAAAAAGGCGTTGTAGCTTTGGCAGCAGCCGGTTTTTTTGCAGTGGCCAACGCAGCGGATGAGGGTACCTTCACCAAGCTGGATGTGAATGCCGATGGCTACATCTCAGCTGAAGAGTCCACCGCTGATGAAGCACTCTACAAGGATTGGGCAAAGGTTGACGCGAATGCTGACGGCCAGGTTGATGCAGCCGAATTCAGTGCTTTTGAGGCTGCACCAGAGGCTAAATAGTTGAACAACTCTGAATGAGTTTTGGGTGGAATACCAGTGACCAGATTGGTCTGGTCGCTGGCCAATCACAGGGACTTGATCGCGATAGTAGATGCCGGTCCATTAGTAACTTTCTGAGTTTCTAAAAGGAATTTAATTAGTGGAACTGTGATTCCTATCACCGCATTTCTTCTGTCTGGGGTGTCTTATAGGGGCCACCAGATGATCGAGGCTGTAGATAGGGATCTCTGGGCATAACCATAAAATTCGTTAAGGAGAACATGATGAATACGAAAACCATTAAACTGGCCGCTTTGGCACTGGTTACCGCTGGATTTGTTACGGCTGCAGTTGCCGGTGAGGATGCCTTCACTGCATTGGACACCAATGCTGATGGCAGTATCTCTTCAGAAGAAGCAACCGCCAACGAAGCGCTCTATAAAGGCTGGGAAGCTGCTGATGCCAATCAGGACGGCAGCGTTGACGCAGCTGAATTCAGTGCTTTCGAAGCAAAAGTGATGCCTGCAGAGACCAAATAAGCCGGCTCCGCTTTTAGATGGTATCCCTAGTTAGGGGTTGAAATACCGGCAGCCAGCTGTGTCTGCTGTTGGTTGTCGGTAGCCATCTCCAGTAAATTGCAGTTGCTCAACTGCAGTTGTGGAGGTTCGGCGGAGAAAGTGAAGGGTGCTGTTTTCAATAGCGCACTCAGACCAAGAATCTGTCTGGTTTTGCCGGGAAAAACGGCTACCTCAACCTCTTCCAGAAGACACTTCTCACCAATCAGTACATCGGTGATGGTATAGACTGGTACCAGCATCTCTGCGCCATTGGCCAGCACCCCTTTCAGGTCTCTCAAATAGCGGGGGTTGCCTACGGCCTGCAGTTCAGCCAAGGTGTTTTCATTGATGGTCATATAGCTTGAGCCGGTGTCGACCATGAATTCAGTTGGCGCCATGTTGCCGATCTTTCCGGAGATGTAGAAGGTATTGGCTCCTTTGGAATGCATCGGAACATCAAACAGCGACGGCTCTGCCCACAGCTGGCCGCTACAAGCCATCAATAAGATTAAACTTAAAATGAGTCTGTTCATTATTTCCGGACCGTTATCTGTTCGGTGAATTCCTTGCCTATTAGATCGGTAGATATGGGTTTAACTTTAAACCTTTTACTTTGAAGCCGGTGAATGAAAACCCTTAGAATAGTTACGGTCAAAACAGGGATTGGATGCAGATATTGCCTCAAGTTGCCAGGAATCCGGGCCATTTCAGCTCGGGTTTGGTAAAGTTAAACAATCGTAATATTTTCTGATGAGCACCATTTAAACAATGTTAGACAAGATCTCCGATATCGCCGGTTACATGCAACAGCTCGGTCAGCAGGCCCGCCAGGCCTCGCGAACACTGGCTGGTGTGCCGACGGCCCAGAAAAACCAGGCACTCGAAGCGATTGCAGAAGAGCTGGATGGGGCCAGAGAACAGCTGATGGGTGAAAACAGTCTGGATCTGGAGAAGGGGCGCGAGAAAGGCCTGGACAGTGCCCTGCTCGATCGCCTGGAACTGACCCCGGCTCGTATCGACAGCATGATCGAAGGGGTGCGCCAGATTGCGGCCCTGGCCGATCCGGTGGGCGAGATTTTCGATATGAAGTATCTGCCCAGTGGCATCCAGGTCGGGCGTATGAGGGTCCCTCTGGGTGTGGTGGGGATCATCTATGAATCCCGTCCCAATGTTACCGCCGATGCGGCGGCGCTCTGTCTCAAATCAGGCAATGCAGCGGTGTTGAGAGGCGGCTCTGAAGCCTACTATTCCAACCAGGCGATCGCCCAGTGTATCGCTGCCGGTTTGAACAAGGCCGGTCTGCCGGAGACGGTTGTTCAGGTGGTTGCCACCACGGACCGTCAGGCGGTTGGCGCCATGATCACCATGCCGGACTATGTGGATGTGATCATACCCCGGGGAGGTAAGGGATTGATCGAGCGGATCAGTCAGGATGCCCGGGTGCCGGTAATCAAGCATCTGGACGGCATCTGTCATGTCTATATCGATGATCAGGCTGACCTGGACAAGGCTTATGCCGTGGCGATGAATGCCAAAACCCAACGTTATGGCACCTGTAACACCATGGAGACTCTGCTGGTTGCCGAGGATGTTGCGGCCCAAGCCCTCGTCCGTTTGGCTCCGGCACTGGATGAAAAAGGGGTTGAGTTACGTGGTTGTGCTCGCAGCTGCGAGCTGATTGAGGGTTGCACCAGTGCCACGGATGAGGATTGGGATACCGAATATCTGGCGCCTATCCTGTCGATCCGGGTTGTGCCGGGGCTGGCCGAGGCGATTGATCATATCAACACCCACAGTTCCCAACATACCGATGCCATTATTACCGAGAACTACACCCGCGCCAGACGTTTTCTCACGGAAGTGGACTCCAGTTCGGTGATGGTCAATGCTTCGACCCGTTTTGCGGATGGTTTCGAATATGGCCTGGGTGCGGAGATCGGAATTTCAACGGATAAGTTCCATGCCCGTGGGCCGGTTGGCCTGGAGGGACTCACGTCGGTCAAATATATCGTGCTTGGGGATGGGCATATCCGCAGTTAGGCTTAAATCACGACTTCTATTATCAGAAATAGACCGCAAATGGACGCCAATCATCGCAACATGCCCCAAATAGCTCGAACGATAGAGCCTCTTTTGGCGTTGATTAGCGGTTGTTGGCGTCACTCGGCGGCTCGTCACATACCAATGGTCCGCTATTACAATACTGATACAGTGCAAATGCACGTGAGTCAGTGCCATTCCAGCTAGGCGCAACATGATCGGTATCCTGGGGGGCACCTTCGACCCCATACACAATGGCCATTTACGCACTGCACTGGATGTCATGCAGGTGGTTGGCCTTGAGCAGCTAAGATTTATTCCACTGCATGGTCCGGTTCATCGGGACCAGCCCCAGGCCTCCGCCGAGCTGCGCCTGAGGATGGTTGAGGCCGCCATAGCGGAACAGCCTGGCTTTGTCGCTGATGAGCGGGAGCTGAGACGTGCCGGTGACTCCTACACGGTGGATACTCTGCGCGATTTGCATCACGATTTTCCCGAGCATCCCCTGCTGTTGCTGATGGGGATGGATGCATTCAACGGTTTCCCCGATTGGCACAAACCGGATGAAATCCTGCAGCTTGCCCACCTTGTCGTCATGAAACGTCCGGGTGAGTCACAACTCTCAGAAGCGGCAAGGGAGCTTCTGCAGAGGCATGAGATTCCCGTGGAGAGTCAATTCAACCTGGAAATTGGTGGGGAAATTCAAATCCAGACTGTTACCCAGCTCGATATCTCAGCCAGCCTGATCCGGAAAATGATCAAACAGGATGAAAGCCCGAGATATCTGCTTCCAGAGGCTGTTTTGCAGATTATTCACGCTGAAGGACTCTATCGGGATTGAATGCTTGCTGAGTCATCACGACTCTGATTGGCTCCGTTATTAAGCCGGAAGAGGGTGATTCAACAAATAATTCCTGATGATGGGTTATGCTTGTTGGCAAGACCCGATAAAATGGACACAGCCTGTTACAGCAAACAAACTGAGACTCAATGCAGATAGAAGCACTTAGAGATATCGTCCTGGAGATCCTCGACGACATGAAAGCGAAGGATGTGGTGGTACTGGACGTACGTGGCAAGACCAGCATCACGGATATCATGATCGTCGCCAGCGGCACCTCGGATCGTCATGTAAAGTCGATTGCACAAAGTGTCGAATTCAAAGCCAAACAAGCCGGTGAGATGCCATTGGGAACCGAGGGCGTCGAGGATGGCGAGTGGGCGCTGGTCGACCTGAATGGCGTGGTGGTGCATGTGATGTTACCGAAAGTCAGGGATTTCTATCATCTGGAGCGGCTCTGGTCTGTGGATGAAGTGACGAACAGCGGCCAGAGCCAGGAATCAAAATAGGGCCTGTTAACACGAATCCAATATGTCCTGTTGTGCCCGCAAAAGCGCCAAGCAAGGTGCGAGGAGCGTAGTTTGGTTGTTCCAAATGAGCGACGAGCAACGGTTCATGGCGCTTTTTCAGGCGCAACCCCTCATTACGATATCAAACAGGGAGCTGGGTCTGTTTTTGCGCCCAGCAGGACGTATTGGATTCAATTTAACAGGCCCTAGGATCTGATTGATGGATCGGTTCGATCGGATCTTTGAGCTCAACCGAATATTTCAGTCAGCCCGTTATCCGGTCTCCCGTCAGCGTCTGGAAGAGGAGCTGGAGTGCTCCAGGGCAACGGTAAAGCGTCTGATCGAAGAGATGAGGCTCTATCTCAATGCTCCGGTTGTCTATGACCGCAAACGTAACGGCTACCACTATGACGCCGCAGAAGGGGAGATGTATCAGCTTCCCGGGCTCTGGTTCAACGCTTCCGAACTTCAGGCTTTATTGACGGTTCAACAGCTGCTGGCTGAGATTCAGCCCGGCCTGTTGGAGAGTCATCTGCAACCTCTGAGGCGTAAAATCGATCAGCTGTTGAGTCGTCAACCAGGCCAGGTTGAACCGGTCTCACGCCACATTCGGCTGTTAAGGGCGGCCGCCCGTCCCGCCGGTCCCTATCTGACACAGCTTGCCTCAGCCTTGGCAGCCAGACACCGGGTCAGCCTGAAATACTACAATCGCGGGAGCGATAAAGTGACCGAACGTGAGGTCTCCCCGCAACGTCTGACCCTCTATCGGGACAACTGGTATCTGGATGCCTGGTGTCATATGCGCGAGGGTTTGCGCACCTTTGCCCTGGATGCGATCTCCGATGTTCGTGACAGCGATCAAGCGGCGATCGAGTTGCCGGGTGAGCAGCTCGATGCCCACTTCTCAGAGGCTTATGGCATCTTCTCCGGTTCAGCGAGTCATCAGGCGATACTGCGATTCACCAGGCATCGTGCCAGGTGGGTCGCCAAAGAGAGCTGGCACCCCCGGCAGCAGAGTCGCTGGCTGGAGGATGGTCGTTATGAGCTTGTGCTGCCATATGCCCATACAGCGGAGCTGATCATGGATCTGATGCGTTATGGCGCCGATGTGGAGGTGGTCTCTCCCCCTGAGTTGAGAGCTGAGATTGCAGATCGATTGCGTCAGGCCGTGGCGCAGTATGAAGCGGATCAGAGTGAATCGGATGATTAACCCGCACTGATCGGTCAGCACTTGTTCTTAAGCTGTCGATAGCGTTTGACGGCCTTTTTTCTCTGTGTGTGCAGTATCTTGATTTTAGTGGCAAGCCGCTTGTGTTTACTTCTCTCCTTGGTCTTCTTCAGCTTGGATTTGGTCGCCCTTTCCTGCTTTTTCATCTTCTTCAGCAGGTCTCTGATACGTTCACTTTTGAGCTTTTTGCGACCGGGATCAAGTAGACGAAACAGTTTATCGATCAATTTCTCGGGAGGCATCTCATACACCCCTTAGCTGCCATGGTTGAGCCCGCCAATACCGGACTACTGTGGCTCAGGGAGATCCGGTTGAGTGACGCGATGTTTATTCTATTGTCATTAAATTTATAGCCTAAGTTATAAGATCTTATCTTATATGTAATAATTAGGGTTTGAGCAGTATCCTCTTGATGTTGCCTCAAGGCGGATTCATTGGATTGGCGCCAACCGGCTGGCGCACGATGGGTGGTGGAATTCCGCAAGGCTTGTTGTAACTGATGACCAGGCCGTAGAGGACCGGATTCAGATCGACAATGCTTGCTGCTACGCCTTAAATCTGTTTGTTCTCAAAGGAGTTTTCGCTATTAGGATGTTTGATGGCACTGGTCGGTTTCGGCCTGTTCATTCTCCTTGCCGTCGACATTTGAAGGTTAAAGCCCGGTTGCAGATTGATTGAGTCATCAATCATGTCGTGACTAAAGCTTTTACAAACAGATCGTCAAACAGGTTTTGGCGGGCTGCTCCAATACTGTATAGAGCTGCCGTAGATTGTACGTGACACTGTCCATAGCCGTTCGATGGTAGAAGCTCTGTATTGACCTGTAGTGCTGTCAGTTTACGCGTTAGAGAGATGGGTTTAATTGATGGAAGAGTTGAGAACACTATACGATTCCCTTGGCATGGGGGACGTGAACTGGGAGCTAATCCTGCGGGTCAGCCTGCAGGTGGTGCTGCTCGGGTTCTCGGCTGTCTTCTCCGGCTCTGAGACAGCGCTCTTTTCCCTCAGCCGCATCGATCTGCAAAAACTCAGACACAGCCGCGACAAGCATTCTGAGAATATCCACGCCATGCTTGATGAGCCGAGGCGTTTGATCATCTCGATTCTGTGCGGCAATGAGTTGGTCAATATCGCCTCTGCGGCAAACATGGCGGCGATCCTGCTGCTGCTATTTGGCGAGCAGGATGTCGGCTGGTTCAATATTCTGATTATGGTGCCCTTGCTGCTGCTGATTGGTGAGGTTACCCCGAAGACCATTGCCGTCAGTTTTCCGGTCAAATTTGCCACCCGGTTGACGGCCCGGATCCTACCGCGCTGGATTGTTTTGATTACCCCGCTCAGGGAAGTGGTGCGACAGATTTCCGATCGGATTACCACTCTGGTGGTGGGTGAGGCGGTCAGCCGGGAGAACATCCTGCATGCGGATGAGCTGCGAACCCTGCTGGAGGAGAGTGAGGAGAGCGGTGTCATTGAGGCCACTGAGCGGGTGTTGATCGATAACGTCATCGAAGCCTCTGAAACGGACATCTCCCGCATCATGACACCGGGTCCGCGGATTCGGTTTCTCGATGCGGACCTGCCGGTCACTGAACTGATCGACAAATTCAGAGAGTACCAGCACCCCAGAATTCCCGTCTACCAGGGGCATTGGGACAATGTTATCGGTTTCATCCACTCCGAGGATATTCTGCGCCTGATACAGGGTGGCGGAGACCTGGAACAGGTGACCCTGGAGATGATCATCAAACCCGCCCACTTTGTACCGCCGACCAAGAAAGTCGATGAGATGTTCGACTACTTCCAGGCCCACAATACCCGGGTGGCAATCGTACTCGGTGAGTATGGCGAGGTGCTGGGTATCGTTACCATGAAGGATGTACTGACCTTCATCTTCGGCGAGATCAGCGGCAAGATGGTTGGGCTTGAGTATTATCAGGAGGAGGATGACAACAGCTATGTCGTACCGGGCGATATGCGGCTGAGCGACTTCTACAATCTGACCAATTTCGATATCGAAGATCCTGTCATGAGCACCATTGCCGGTGTGGCATTCCGTCTGTTTGACTGTCTGCCGAAAGAGGGCGACAAGGTCCGTTATGAGGGTTATGAGTTTATTGCACGGGAAGTGACCGGTTTAAGAATCAGCAAGATTCAAGTGCGCAAGATCGTCGCCAATGAGGCGAGGACGGAGGAGTCAAGTGACGACCAGTCTGAATCAGACGAGGCGGATGATGAATCCCTTAACAGTCTGGATGAGAGCACTGAACTGGAGCCGGATGGTGATACCAGTGGGCAGGATGCTGACTCCGCTGCTGATAAAAAGAGACCCTTAACTAAGGAGGTGCAAGATGAGCTGGAGCGTTGAGTTACTCATCATCGTCATCTTCCTGTTGCTGAAAGGGTTCTTCTCCGGCTCCGAGATCGCCATGGTCAACTCCGACAAGTTGAAGTTGAGGCATCTGGCGAAGCTTGGCAATCGGGGCGCGGCGTTGGTGCTGAAGCTGTTCAAGACCCCCGATGTGATCCTGGGTACAACCCTGGTGGGAACCAATCTGGCTACCGTGATCATCTCCACTCTGGGTGCGCTGGTCTGTATCGAACACTTCGGTGCGGCAGGCGACCTGATCTCAGTGATCATCCTGACCCCGATTCTGCTGATATTCGGTGAGGTGGTGCCGAAGAGTGTGTTTCAGCAGGAGGCGGACAGTCTGGTTGGCCGACTGATCTATGTGCTGCGCTTCTTCTCCTATGTCTTCTATCCTGTGATCTTCATATTCAGTCGCATTGCCCGTCTGGTAACCCGCATCGTCGGCGGCGGCAGTGTGCCGCAGAACATGTTCATCACCCGCGAAGAGTTGAGAGTGCTGCTGGATATTTCCGATACCACCTCCGATCCCCAGACCATTGATCGGAAACGTATCCGACGCATCATCCGTTTCGCCGATACCACCGTGGGTGAGGCGATGATCCCTCTGCCGGATGTGGTGGGCTTCAATGAAGTGCGCCACATGAAGGAGGCGGTCAGGCTGGTGATGAAGCATGGCTACAACAGGCTGCCGGTCTATCGGGGCAATATCACCAATGTGAAGGGTATCCTGACACTCGATACCTGGGATCTGATGCAGCCGGATCTGGACAGTCGCCCGATCTCCGATTTCATCAGTCCGGTGCTCTACCTCTCTCCGCGTCAGACCATCGATCGTGCGTTACCCATGTTGCAGGCCCGGGAAGATCACATGGCGGTGGTGGTGGACGAGTTCGGCTCGGCGGTTGGTATCCTCACCATGGAAGATGTCTTTGAAGAGGTGGTGGGTGAGATCGATGTGGGTTACGACTTCGATGAGTATCATCCGAAACGGCGGATCTATATCGAGCATGAGAATGAAAACTCTCATCTGGTAAGCGGCCGCACACCGATCTCGGAGATCAACGACATTCTGCATGTACAGTTTCCAGTGGAAGAGGCGCTAACCATCGGCGGCTTGATGATCAGTCGTATTCGCCATATTCCTGTGGAAGGGGACAGCATTGAGGAACAGGGGCATCGGCTGACCGTCGTTGAAGCGGATGAGCGCTCGGTTGTCAAAGTCAGAATCGAGCGTCTATCGTAAGATGTCTGGATCTGGACCCTACGCCTGTACCCATGGTTTTTGAGTGCCATAGGGCATCACCGACTAGAATAATTATCACGGCCAGGGTCCTACAGAACCATGCCTTAGAAGTCAGTGGCTGAATAAAACTGACGATGGCAGCCTGTGTAGATATAAATCGGGGGTGTATCGCTTATGGAGTCACACGCTGCAGTGTGTCTTCTTAGGTAATCTGATCAATCACTGATCGCAGTTGCAGGTTCGCTGCCATACGAGAAAAACTATGATTTTTAAGACTACCTGCAGTAACAATGAATTTATCACCAGACCCTTGATACTGCTCTGCCTTGGCGGTGTTCTAGCGCTCTTCACCTTGCCTGCATTGGGGGCAACCGCAGAACAGAGCATCGAATGGGGTGTGATGGGCATGAAGCTGTTTGGCGGACTTGCCCTGTTTCTGTTCGGCATGGAACAGATGGCGGATGCCCTGAAAGCGGTTGCCGGTGATCGCATGAAAGGTATTCTTGCCAAGCTCACCAGTAATCGATTCATGGGAGCGGCGACCGGTGCTTTCGTCACGGCGGTGATCCAATCCTCCTCGGTAACCACCGTACTGGTGGTCGGTTTTATCACCGCCGGCCTGATGACCTTCAGCCAATCGATCGGCATCATCATGGGGGCCAACATCGGTACCACCATCACGGCTCAGATTGTTGCGTTTAAGGTGACCAAAGCGGCACTGCTGATGATCGGTGTCGGCTTCAGCATGCTGTTCATCTCGAAAAATGAGAGTGTCAAACAGTATGGCGGCATGATAATGGGGCTGGGTCTGGTGTTCTTCGGCATGAGTGTCATGAGTGATGCCATGAAACCCCTGAGAAGTTATCAGCCTTTTCTCGATCTGATGATCAGCATGGAGAGTCCGTTGATCGGTATTGTCGTGGCAGCCGCCTTTACCGGATTGATTCAATCCTCCTCGGCCACTACCGGTATTGTGATCGTGATGGCGAGTCAGGGCTTCATTACCCTGCCTGCCGGTATCGCACTCGCCTTTGGCGCCAATATCGGTACCTGTGTGACGGCCATGCTTGCCTCCATCGGTAAACCGAGAGAGGCGGTCCGGGCCGCCATGGTGCATGTCATCTTCAATATTTCCGGGGTGTTGCTGTGGATTATGTTCATCCCCCATCTGGCGGATTTCGTGGTCTCTTTCTCCCCATCCCATCCGGAGCTCTCTGGGATTGAGCGCCTGGGGGCTGAGACACCCAGGCAGATCGCCAATGCTCATACCGTCTTCAATATCGCCAATACTCTGGTGTTTATCTGGTTTACCGCTTATATCGCCCGCATTGTGGAGTGGTTGTTGCCCGATCGTCTGATCGAGGAGGAGGGTATCGCCGTCAGTGCCAAGTATCTGGATGAGGAGCTGCTCAGCACGCCTTCATTGGCGTTGGACCGGGTTCGGCTTGAGGTGTTGCATATGGGTGAGCGGGTTCAGGCGATGCTTGACCAGATCATGCCGGCAATCATCGGTGGCAGTCATGAATCCCTGAATGCGGTGGCGCAACTCGATGATGAGGTGGATATCCTCTATGAGCAGATACTCGACTACCTGGGCAGAATCAGTAAGCAGAGCTTGACCGATCGACAGACGGAAGAGTTGCTCAGTCTGATGGAGGCTGTGGGTGATCTGGAGAATATCGGTGACACCATCGAGACCAATCTGGTTTCGCTTGGCCATGAGCGGATCAGTATCGGTTTTTCGATCAGTGAGCCGACCAAGCAGGTACTGGAGGGCTTTCATCGGGTGATTATCCGGGCGGTGGATGGTGCGGTACAATCCGTATCCCAGATCAACACCGAAGTGGCACATGCGGTGGTTGCGATGAAAGATGAGATTACTTCCCTGGCCGATTCCGCCGCGCAGCACCAGGCGGCCCGCCTGGTTGTGGAAGAGCCGAATCGGATTGCGGCCTACACCACTGAGGTCGACATCATCGAAAAACAGAAACGTATCTACTATTTTGCAAAACGCATGGCAAAGACGGTGATTCCTCCCGAAGAGGTGGAAGAAGATTAATACTGAGTGGTTTGCGCATCGGAGCCTGGCGTTACTTACAAAGCTCGATATGAAATGGTTTTGCTTACAGAAGGTTTGATCCATGAAAATAAATGACCTGCTTGAGAATCTGAAAAAACGTCTGGAAAAAGCGGAGCTTTCTGATAAGGCCAAGTGTGATCGGATCGATGAACTGTTGGATCAGTTGAAGAAAAAAGAGCAGCGACTAATAAAGAAGTTGGATGGAGAGAAAGACTCGAAAAAATACAAGCGTCTGAAAACAGATTTGAAGATCGTCCAGGCGCAACATAAAAAAGGCACCAAGCGCCGTGATGAATTGAGCAAGAAGTGTAAATAGGGAAGTTCTGTTGTCAGGTGGTTGAGCGTAAACCCAATACTCAAGTTGCCATGCGGCAGCTGATTGATCAGATCCGTACACAGATTCCTTTTGATTTAAGCGAAAAGGAGCGCTGTGGTGAATCCTGTCACGGTTGTTCCGGCAAGCTGCTTATCTACCTTGAGAGTGAGCTGGATGAGTGGGAGGCCAAACTGGATCAGGGTGTGGTACCCGGTTTTGCCGATCTCTCCCGTTTGGCAGGAAAGGCGAGGAAGATCGCTACTGTGCTGCGTCGCAATGGGCTGATGCCTGAAGAGGCACAGGCCTAGAACCTGTCGGTACTATCACCGTTCGGCTCGAATGACATCGGATTGACCGAGCCCGAAGCGCACACGCCGCTTTCAGGTGCACTACCTGCTACTCTTTGAGGCCGCTTTCAGCGCCATTCAGCTTTCGTTCAGCAAAGCCTCCATAAGCTTTAGGTCAGGCAACCTTATGGAGCATAAGCATGAACAACAGACTCAAACCCCTGGCACTCGGTGCAATCCTGGCCACATCCATAACCTTGACTCCAACCGCGCAGGCCCATGATCTGCCTTATGGTCTATTGGGCGGCGTGTTGCTTGGGCTCCATTTCCACCATGGCCACTACCATGACCATCGACGTGATTCCTATCCCAGTCATCGTCACAGTGACAGTCATGGATACCGTCATCGTGACCGGCATAAGCATGGCCATCGTGACCGTGACCGTGATCGTCACCACCATGACCGGCGTCGACGTCACCGGGACCGCTAGGATCAGCAGGCTCGATTCCTTTCGGCCCTCTGCGGGAGATTTCTCATGAAGATGACACAGATATTGGTTTTTTCGGCGCTGTTGATACCTGCTTGTCTGTTGCAGGCGAATGAGTCTGTTGAACGCTTGACCCAGTCTGTCGAAGGTCCGGTAGCCAAACTGGATTGGAAAGGGCAGCTCGACCAGGCGGAGATCGATATCCAGCAGCCGATGGTTGTTACCGGTAGTCGTCTGAAGCAGCTGAATCGTTCCGATGTGCGTACTTATCACGATCCGGATTTTTCAATATTTGATGCCCGAACCGTGATCAGCCGTGATGATGATGACGATGGCTACTACCATCGGTTGAGTGTCAGTTTTGATGCGGATGTAATCAGTGGCCGGGCCTGGGTCTATGCTGAGCTCTATCTGAGCCTGGAAGGCGGCCCGTGGAATCGCTACTACACGACTGAGAGCTTCCCGATTGATCGGGACGATTCGGATGATGACTATGAGGTTGTCACCCGTTTACTGGATGGTTACCCAAGTGGTTATTATGATGTCCTGATCGAGTTGTATGATGCTGACAATGATGCCTTTTTGGTCGAGTACGGACCCTATGATGACCGGGACCTCCGTGCGCTCCCCCTCGAGGACAGTTATCGTGATGGGGATGATTACTATCACGGTGGTGGCGGCGCAATGGGCTTGAGCATGATACTGTTCGTTTTGCTTGCCCGATTGATTCGGCTCAACAATAGGCCCTGGAAACACGCTTATGCACAGACAAACAATCATCCTGCTACTGTTGATCTTGCTGTTTCAGGGCTGCTCATCTCTGCAGCAGGCCGAACAGTTGATGACCGGAATCCAGCCTGCTGGTGAAGTCAAAGGGGTCAAGCTGTCAGGCCTTGATCTTAGGGGCATCGATCTGCTGTTTGATGTGGAGGTGGATAACCCTAATCCGGTGGCGATCTCCCTGGACGGGCTCGATTATGACCTGAAACTGCTCAACCGGAGCTTCCTGAAAGGTCAGCAGGCTATGGGTATGAGTCTGGCTGCGGATGGCAAGAGTCAGGTCGAACTGCCGGTCAGGATGGAGTTTGAGCGGCTGCTCGAGCACTACAGTGAATTGAGTAAACATGATGATGTGCCCTATCAGTTGGATCTTGGATTGGGTGTCGATGTGCCTCTGTTGGGACGGGTGCGGTTACCGATCAGTTATCAGGGGCGTCTGCCGGTTCCCAAGCTACCCGATGTCAGGGTCAGTCGGATCGATGTGCAGCGAATGAGTTTGCAAGCCATTGATCTGATGCTTGAGCTGGAGGTTGAGAATCCCAACCGTTTTGCATTGATCCTGCAGCGGCTCGATTACCAATTTAAACTTAACGATATCGATGTGGGGCAGGGTGCGGCGGCACAAAGCCTGAACATTGATAAGCAAGGCAAGGGCAGAGTCCGTCTGCCCCTCTCCCTCGATCTGCAAAAAGCGGGCAGTGGACTCTATAGCGCCCTGATGGGTGGCCGGGGACTCTCCTACGAGTTGAGCGGTATGCTCGACGCAAGCGGCGATACCCCATTGATTGGCGATATCAAAATCCCCTTGGACAGACAGGGCAGCTTCAACCTGAACCGCTGAGCTGTTTCGGGCTGGTTGGGCCTGAGATAGGTCGCGTAATTAGATGAAGCAATCAGTCCGCGAATGAATGCAAATTGTTGTGCTGTGTCGGATAGAACTGGAGTGAATAATTCAAACCTCATAGGGACGCGAATCATCAGCGTGCCAAACAGACGGAGAGAGTCGCTCCCCTCTCCCCTTGTGGGAGAGGGGCCGGGGGAGAGGGGGAGTACCCATCAGCACTCTCACCAATTCCAACAATCACCAAAAACAAAGATTGCCGGGTGAGTACAGTTCACACTTCAATTGCATCAAATGCTTGATGCTCACCCTCTCCCCAACCCCTCTCCCATCAAGGGAGAGGGGCTTTTAGGCATCACCTTGGCTGATTATGAGTCAGTGAGATAGCAATGGCCTATTAATAAAGGGACTAAGAACTGCTGAGCCCTCAAATCCGATTAACAGTCGTAGGGTGGGGCCATGCCCCATCAAATAGGCTTTGAGTAAGCACCATTCAGATCTGATTAATAACAATTTGCGTTTATTCGCGTTCCTTTGCGGACTGTTTTCTCTTAAATATTAGCGAACCTTGGCATCCACTCGAGGTTAATGGTCGTCTAGCTTTCAGTAGGCGTATAGGCCAGGTTTGGTGCCAGCCAGCGCTCCATCTCGTCCAACGGCACCTTTTTGCGTGCCGCATAGTCCTCAACCTGGTCACGATTCAGCTTGCCGACTGCGAAATAGCGGGAGCTGGGATGGCCGATATAGAGGCCGCTCACCGAGGCGGTCGGTACCATCGCCATACTCTCAGTCAGCCAGATGCCGGTATGCTCCTCTGCTGAGAGCAGGGACCAGAGCAGATCCTTCTCCGTATGGTCCGGACTGGCGGGATAGCCCACGGCGGGACGGATCCCCGCATACTCCTCGGCGATCAACTGATCGTTACTCAGGGATTCTTCCGCTGCATAGCCCCAGAAATCCCGGCGCACCCGTTGATGCAGCCACTCGGCCAGCGCTTCTGCCAGGCGATCCGCCAGTGCTTTCAGCATGATTCCCCGATAGTCGTCATGCTCCTTTTCAAAGGCTTCCAGCTTGGCGTCGATGCCAATCCCGGCAGTACAGGCAAAGGCCCCCAGGTAGTCTTTGACGGCGGAGTCCTGCGGGGCGACGAAATCAGCCAGACATTCGTTATATTTTCCGTTCGGTTGGCGACCCTGTTTTCTCAGGTTGTGCAACCTGGCCAGAGGCTCTGATCGTTGATCGTCACGATAGAGATTGAAATCATCTCCATCCGCGTTGGCCGGAAACAGGCCGACCAGGGCCGAGGCCCGTAGCCACTTCTCTTCCACGATCTGTTTCAGCATCTGCTGGGCATCGGCGAACAGCTTGCCAGCCTCTTCACCCTTGACCTCATCTTCAAGAATCTGCGGATAGCGCCCCTTCAGCTGCCAGGCATGGAAAAAGAAGGTCCAGTCGATATAGTCAATAAGCTCGGCGATGGGGATATCCTCAAGCAGCACCATACTCGCCGGATGTTGTTCCGACCGGTCCGATTCCGCCAGGCGGATAATCCGGCATCCGGCAGCGGGTTGATAGTCCGCTTTACAGATGTTCGGTGTGGTGGGTTGGTACGCTTGCCACGGAATCGGGGTTGGATTCTCTCTCGCCTGGGTCAGTGGAATCAGATTACGGGATTGATTCGCCGCGGCACGGCGATCCCGTACCTGTTGGTACTCTTCGCGCAATTGCGCCATATAGGGTGCCCGCAGCTCTTCGGAGAGCAGATTGGAGGCAACGGCCACCGCCCGGGAGGCGTCGGCAACATAGACCACCGGATGATCGTACTGGGGCTCGATTTTTACCGCCGTGTGGGCGATGGAGGTAGTGGCGCCACCGATCATCAGCGGCTGGCGCATGCCGAGACGCTGCATCTCCTTGGCGACATGGACCATTTCATCCAGGGAGGGGGTGATCAGGCCGGAGAGACCGATCAGATCCACCTGCTCCTCTTTGGCCTTCTGCAGAATGGTATCCGCAGGCACCATCACGCCGATATCGATGACTTCGTAGTTATTGCACTGCAGTACCACACCGACGATGTTCTTGCCGATATCGTGCACATCCCCTTTGACCGTGGCGAGCAGTATCTTTCCCTGGGCCTGGCTATCGCAATCCGCCTTTTCAGCTTCCAGGAAGGGCTCCAGATAGGCTACCGATTTTTTCATCACCCGGGCAGACTTGACCACCTGGGGCAGGAACATCTTGCCGGCGCCAAACAGGTCCCCGACCTGGTTCATGCCGTCCATCAGGGGACCCTCAATCACCTCCAGGGTCTTGTTCACCTGCTGGCGCGCCTCTTCGGTATCCGCCTCGATGAATTCGGTGATCCCCTTGACCAGGGCGTGCTGCAGTCGCTTGTTGACCGGCCAGGAGCGCCACTCGGCATCTTCCTTGACCGTCGTCTGGCTGTTGTCTCCCAGATATTGCGGGGCCAGGTCGACCAGTCGGTCACCCGCCTCCGGATCCTGGTTCAGGACCACCGCCTCAACGGTGGTGCGCAGTTGTTCAGGCAGGTCGTCATAGACGGCCAGCTGTCCGGCATTGACGATGCCCATATCCATACCGGCACGAATCGCATGGTAGAGAAAGACCGCATGGATCGCCTCCCGCACCGGGTTGTTACCCCGGAACGAGAAGGAGACATTGGAGACGCCGCCGGAGACCATGGCGTGGGGCAGGCTCGCTTTGATCTGCCGGGTCGCCTCGATGAAGTCGACGCCGTAGTTGTTGTGCTCTTCGATGCCGGTGGCGATGGCGAAGATGTTGGGATCGAAGATGATATCTTCCGGGGGGAAGCCGACCTGTTCGGTCAACAGCCGATAGGCGCGGCTGCAGATCTCTACCTTGCGGTTGTAGGTATCAGCCTGTCCCTGCTCATCGAAGGCCATCACGATCACGGCCGCGCCATAGCGGCGGCACGCCTTGGCCTGCTGGAAGAACTTCTCCTCTCCCTCTTTCAGGGAGATGGAGTTGACGATGGGTTTGCCCTGCACACACTTTAAACCGGCCTCGATGATCTCCCACTTGGAGGAGTCGATCATCACCGGGACTTTGGCGATCTCAGGCTCACCGGCACAGAGATTGAGAAAGCGCTGCATGGCGGCAACACCGTCCAGCATCGCCTCGTCCATGTTGATGTCCACCACCTGCGCCCCGTTTTCCACCTGTTCCCGGCAGACATCCAGGGCTTCGTCATACTCCTCATTGAGAATCAGGCGCTTGAACTTGGCCGATCCGGTCACATTGGCCCGTTCACCGATGTTGACGAAGAGGCTGTCCGGGCCGATGTTGAGTGGCTCCAGACCGGCCAGACGGCACTGTTTTTCGATCTCCGGGCGGTTGCGTGGTGGCTTACTCTGCAGGGCCTGGGCAATCGCCTGAATATGTTGTGGTGTGGTACCGCAGCAGCCACCGACGATGTTGACAAAGCCAGAGTCCGCCCATTCGCCCAGATACTCGGCCATGTGGGCGGCATCCAGGTCATATTCGCCGAATTCGTTGGGCAGACCTGCGTTCGGATGGGCTGAGACAAAGCACTCGGATATCTGTGACATCTCCTCCACATACTGACGCAGCATATCCGGGCCCAGCGCGCAGTTGAGCCCGACCGAGAGGGGGCGGATATGACGCAGGCTGTTGTAGAAGGCCTCGGTGGTCTGGCCTGAGAGGGTGCGCCCGGATTGGTCGGTGATGGTGCCGGAGATCATCACCGGCAGACGGACCTGATCCTCTTCGAAGACCAATTCACAGGCAAAGGCGGCCGCTTTGGCATTCAGGGTGTCAAAAATGGTCTCGATCAGCAGCAGGTCACTGCCGCCGGCAATCAGCCCCCGGGCCGCCTCGGCATAGCAGCTGACCAGCTCGTCAAAATGGATGTTTCTCGCACCTGGATCGTTGACATCCGGGGAGATGGAGGCGGTCCGATTGGTTGGGCCGAGTACCCCGGCGACAAAGCGGGGCTTCTCCGGGGAGCTGTATTGGTCGGCTGCCTGTCTGGCCAGGTGGGCCCCCGCCTCACTCATTTCATAGGCGAGGGAGGACATATCATAGTCCGCCATGGAGACGCTGTTGGCACCGAAGGTGTTGGTCTCGAGGATATCGGCACCCGCCTCCAGGTACTGCTGATGGATGTCATGGATGAGTTCCGGCTGGGTCAGACACAACAGGTCGTTATTACCCTTCAGATCGGAGGGCCAATCGGCAAAGCGCTCGCCGCGATAATCCTGCTCACTCAGCTTGTGTCGCTGGATCATCGTACCCATTGCTCCATCGAGGATCAGGATGCGTTGCTGCAGCAGGGATTCAATAGGATGAACAGGGTTATTCAGGGTTTTGGCGACCATCAGCTACTCAAGGTTTTAGGGTAAACGGTCGCCAATTATAGGACTCTGGCCGGTTCTAGGCGAGTTGCCATTTGCTCAGACAGCCGGCAGAAGGGTTGTTGTTTGATTTTGTGATATATGAACGATGATCCGGTTGCGGATGAAACGGGTGGGTTATAGGATTCGTATGAGGGGGCGGATTTTCTGTTCTTTCTCCTGGCGATAATCTATAAAAAGCCAAATAAAGCCATTAACAACAACTAGCTGATTTGCAGTCGACTCCTTGAATACCAAGCTCTGAAAAGGAAATTATAGTGTCAAAACAAGCATTTCTGGTAGATGATTCAAAATCTGCACGTATTGTTCTCAGTCGTATGCTGAAAAAAAGCGGTTTTGACGGCGTGGAGATGGCGGAATCGGGAGAGGAGGCTTTGGAGCGCCTGAAGACACTCACACCCGATGCCATTTTTGTGGATTTCCTGATGGAGGGTATCGATGGGCTGGAGACCATTACCGAGATAAAGAAGGATTCCCGTTTCGACGCCACACCGATCGTAATGTGTACCGCCAATGAGGGGGACGAGTATGTTCGCGCTGCCGTCGATCATGGCGCCCTTGGCATCCTGGCAAAACCACCGACAGAAGAGAGTCTTGGCGTAATTATTGACCTGATCGAAGAGCATCAACGCGAAGTGGCGATGAGTGCCGCTGCAGAGGTTGATGCTGCCGAGCAGCAGGCGGAGCTGCCAGTGGATCTGGTCGAGGCAGGGGCGACGCCAGGCCCGGCTGCGCCGGTCGGGCTCTCTGAAGCGGAAATACAGCGTATTGCCCAGCAGGCGGCCATTCAGAGTGCAGAACTGGTTGTCCGCGAGATTGTCGAGCAGGCGGTTTCCGACTCCCTCGATCAGCGCCTGGCCGGACTTGTTGACGACTATCTGGAGCAGAAGCTGCAACCGATGCTGGCTGAGCTCAAACAGCAGCAGTCAGAGAGTGTGAAGCCTGCGGAGATCGATACGGAGGAGCTGAAAAAGGATGTGGTCGAGGAGGTTAACAGCAGCATCGAGGATTTTGTCAGACAGCTCAGCCAGCGCAATGTTGAAGAGCTGATCCAGGCCACCACTTTCACCCAGATCAACGAAACGAGGGATGAGTTTTCCGACCGCCTCAAACAGCAGGAAGCGCGCATTCTCGAACAGGTTCCTGAAAAGAACGACATGATTGAGCATATCAGGGTGATCACAGAAGGATCTCTGGAGGCCCATGTGCATGAGACTGCCACACAGGTATCCCAGGAGGTTGCGAACTCCGTTGCAACCGAGACGGTTGAGCAGATGCTGGAACAGCATTTGGCCCAACAGACTGTCGTCAATGAGAAGCCCGCAGCCGGCAAGGCGATATGGGTCATGTTGGGAGCCTTGCTGGCCGCCTCGGCCGGTGCTGCCTACTATCTGCTCTGACCGGTTACCGGCCCTAACCAGGCTCGGTTGAACAGGGCTCTATTAACTGAAGCCGATAAATCGCACAGGGTGTGGGGTTGGCAGTGTCCGGTTCGAGGTTATATTGATCACTATTCAACGATTCCCGGCAAGCGCTGTCAGTGCGATCAAACAAAACGGCGATTCATCTGTCTACCTGACAGACAGAGCCGGTTTGTGGCAACAGTTTACAGGAGCCTCCCATGTTTGGACTTGGACGCAAAACCAAAATGCCTGCAGAAGATGAGGCGTTGCCGGGCCGTGCAACACCGATTCAGCCCACAGCTGAGCACTTCGTTAACGGTCACAGGGTCTTGCCGCCATTTCCGCAGGGTATGAAAACAGCCATGTTTGGAATGGGTTGTTTTTGGGGGGCGGAGCGCTGTTTTTGGAGTCTGGACGGGGTCTATACGACCGCTGTGGGCTATGCGGCGGGAACCACGCCCAATCCGACCTATGAGGAGGTCTGTACCGGAATGACCGGCCACAATGAAGTGGTACTCGTGGTCTATGATCCAGCAAAAACCGATTATCAAACACTGCTGAAGACCTTTTGGGAGGCTCATAATCCCACCGAAGGTATGCGACAGGGGAATGATGTGGGTACCCAGTACCGCTCTGGAATCTATACATTCGACGATGATCAGCGGGCACTGGCCCAGGCTACCCGGGAGCACTATCAACATGCACTGGCACAGGTGACATCCGCTCCGATCACCACAGAGATCATGGATGCGCCACCGTTCTATTATGCCGAGGATTATCATCAGCAATATCTGGCCAAGAATCCTGCCGGATACTGTGGACTGGGTGGTACCGGTGTCTGTTATCCTGCATGAGAATCACCCATTCTGAACCGCTAAAGTACGCCTCGGACCGTTAAGCCGATTGTAGTGGTGTACGTTCTGCCAGACGATCCAGCAAGCAGGAAATGTCAAATATTCGTATCCGCATGGATTTAAATATTCTCTCGATGTGCTATGTCTATAGATAGGGATTCCAAAAGATCTGGACAGTCGCCTTTGGGATTTAATTAATCAGTGGAGACCTCTCAACTTTGGTGCGCATGGAATGCGAATTTCAAATCTAACACGGCAAAATCACCCGCATATCCACCTTGTTGGCAGAGCCTCATTATTGGTTTTAATGATGCTGGTATTCGCCAATCTGGTGCTCTGGGTGGGTTACAGACTGAGTGCTGACAACATGAAAGAGGTGTGGCGGGATCTGACAGATCTCTCCGCCGACAGCACACTCTATACCCTGGAACGAAGGCGCAACGATTTGAGGGCGGACTTGAAGCTGCTGGCATCCAATCCGGATCTTATCAGGGCCATCCTCTACTACGATGAGTTGGTATTGAACCGGATTGCTTCTGACTGGGAGCTGTTTGTTTCCGAAAAACGTCTCTATGATCAAGTGCGCCTGATCGATCTGAGTGGTATGGAGCGTCTGCGGGTCGATCTGACTTCCCATGGTGCGAGTCGGGTATCCGCCGATCAGTTGCAGAACAAATCCAATCGCTACTACTTTCAGCAGGGATTGGCGATAGATGCCGGTGCGATCTATGCCTCGCCGATCGATCTGAATGTGGAACAGGGAGAGGTAGAGATTCCCTATAAGCCAATGATTCGCCTGGTGGCTCCGCTGGATGTGGATGGTGAGATCAAGGCACTGCTGGTGGTGAATGCCCTGGCCAGCCATATCTTTGGCGACCTGGAGCGGCATGCCAGACTGGTGCATGGTGGACTGCTGCTGCTTGATGAATCGGGGAACTATCTGCGCGGATTCAGCAGGAATCAGGAGTGGCAGTTCATGTTTCCAGAATCATCCACTGAAACACGGCAGTTCAATGAAAGCTACCCGGATTTGTGGGCGATGATGCAGCAGACCCCATCGGGACAGATCAGCAGGCCGGAGGGGATTTTCAGCTTTCGCACGGTCACTTACGGTTCCAGTGGTTTTACTCATAGTTACCGGTTGGTGGTGGTGATGACCGAGGAGCAGCAACAGGCACTGTTGTTACCGCAGCGAAACCTGTGGCTGTTCATTGCCCTCGTTTTAACCCTGTTGCTGCTGTTTGCGGTCTTGGTCCTGGGTCGTTACCGCTCGGGTCAGCTACAAGCTAAACCTGTGGTCAACCGAAAGCCTGTCGACTTGTGGCATCTGTTCCGTTGAGTTGGTGGCTATTCGGCTTTATGCAATAGATCTCCTGCCTGGTTGACTACTTCCACACCGACTGGGATACCCTCTCTGATACTGGCGGTTACCACGCAAAAGTCTTCAAACAGCGTCAGGCAGCGGTCGCTTTTTTTCGAACTCAAAAGCTCATCTCCAGCCGTTATCTTTACATCAAGCCGACCGACCCGTAGACGTTTTTTATCGTTTCGCACCATTGTGCAGGTGACTTCCGTGGTAACTTCGTTTGAAGGTACATCCTCTTTGGCCAGGCAGAACATCAGGCTGGCACTGAGGCAGTTGGCGGCTGCAGCGGCGAGCATACGCGAGGCGTTGGGTCCGTTGCGCTCTCCGAGGGGTGGCGGTTCGTCCATGATGACATCCTCTGCTTTCTTAAGATCGAATTTCACCCGGAAAGCGTAATCCTCTTCCTGCTCCAGATGGATGGTGAATCGCCCAACTTCTTCTGTCATTGGATTTTCCTCGTCGTGTGTTTAGGGCTAACAGGATCTGATGCAACCTGTCAGTGAGTTATTGTTTACGCACAATGTAATAAAACCGATAGGATGTAAATTGTTTATCTCTCCGCCAGATTCATCAATAGAGTGCAAACAGCCTGTCGGCTGATCGCCTTGTCAGTCAGATAGAACCTGCCAGGCCGGGTGGAGCCGGATCAGATTCAGGGCTTGAGCCAATAACGATTTACCCGGTTCCGTTCTATGCCAGGTTGAGGCACCGGATGGATGAGGCAGTGGGATCAGGTCCGTATCCCCATGAGACAGGCCGAGACGATGTTGTTTGCCGATGATATCAGCCAATTTGTCGACATCGAGAAACTGACTGATTGCCAGTTTGCCCACGGGTAACAGAAGCTTGGGTTGTAAAAGCTCAATTTCCCGATCCAGCCAACGCCTGCAGTTGGCGATTTCCGTCTTACTGGGCACCCGGTCGCCCCCCTTCGGATTCTTACCTGGAAAGCAACGACAGACGGCTGCCATGTATACCCGATTACGGAATTGCGATTCGGATAACCCGATCGAATCAAACCATTTGAAGAGGGTCTTTCCTGCTGTCCAGGCAAAGGGTTTTCCCGCACTCCCCTCTTTATCACCAGGTGCTTGTCCGATCAGCAGTATTGGCGAGGTTGTGGCGTTGCCCATTACCACGGGCCCGACCATGGATTGACAGAGACGGCATGCGCTGAGTTTTTGCTGGTGTGCCTGAAGCAGTTCGAGTTGAGTCATCTAAACAGGCCCTGGATAAACTATGAATCTCCAGCCTTAACTTTTACCATAAACATGCCTCAAGCGTGGCAAACAGTTATTTCAGCCAGAAAAACTATAATTACATATCCATGCATGGCTGAATATGGACGTACCAATCGAATACAAACAAATCACAAAAATATAAATCGGTATTTAGTTTGTTGCTATCGAGGGCAAACCGCCGATTAGGAGGATTCAATGCGAGCAGTGGTGTTGAGGGAGCTGGGGGAGCCGGAGGTGTTGAAAGTTGAAGATATCCCTGAGCCTGCCATCGAAAACCCGACGGAGATCAAAGTCAGAATTATGGCGGCCGGAGTCAATCCGGTCGATACAAAAATACGTCAGCGAGGAGTGTTCACCGACAGTGGTCTGCCTGCTGTGCTTGGTTGTGATGGTGCAGGTATCGTCGTTGAGTGTGGTGATTCTGTGACCCATTTCCGACCCGGTGACGAGGTCTGGTACTGTAATGGTGGATTGGGGGGGCTGCAGGGAAACTATGCAGAGTATGCCGTACTGGATGAGACTGTCTGTTGCAGAAAACCCGCTTCTCTGGACTTCGCCCATGCGGCTGCCGGCCCTCTGGTGTTGATTACCGCCTGGGAGGCGATATTCGGCCGTGGGCGAATGACCGATGGCATGACCCTGTTGGTACACGCCGGGGCAGGTGGTGTGGGTCATGTGGCGATTCAACTGGCAAAACAGGCAGGGATAAGGGTTTTGACCACGGTCAGTAATCAGGAGAAGCAGGAGTTTGTCACAGAGCTGGGTGCCGATGAGGTGATCAATTACACACAGGGTGGTTTTATCGATGAAGTTATGCGGCTGACTGATGGTCGTGGCGCCGATATGGTGTTGGATAGTGTTGGCGGGGCCGTGTTCAGTGATTCCATTGCAGCCACCGCCCACTATGGCGATCTGGTGACGTTGCTCGATCCAGGAACCGGTATCGAGTGGAAAGAGGCGCGCAATCGGAATCTGCGTATCGGGTTCACTTTGATGCTGACACCCATGTTGCGTCATCTTCCCCAGGCGAGGATCAATCAGGTAGCCATTCTGAGTGATTGCGCCGAGATGATCGACAGTGGCTGTCTCAAAGTCGCAGTGAATCAGGTTCTGCCCTTTGAGAGAGCCACGGAGGCTCATCGGCTGATTGAGCAGGGTGGAATGATCGGAAAGCTTGTGTTGAGCTCTGAGGCGTGACTTGATTATCAATAACCGGATCCAATGTAAGCGATTATCCAGGCAGTACACCAATGGTTTGCTCTATAGTTAAATGCAGAAACAGACACAGGGTTTGCAGTGAGTATATCTTTGGTTGCTGTTGCTGAGGTTCCGCGTCTGAAGGAAAGCCGGCACTGACAGACCGGCTTGGCTGCTCGGACGCTCTATAACAGATAAGCCATGGAGTATCTTTCAGGTAAGCTGGCATGAGATATCACGAATCCATAGATTATGTTGAGTTTCCGGCCTCGGATCTGGAAGTGGTGAAGGTGTTTTTCAAACAGGTTTTCGGTTGGGATTTTGTGGACTACGGTGAGGACTATTGCGCATTTTCCAACGCGGGACTTGATGGCGGATTCTACCACTCTGAACTGACCACTGCGGCTGAACGAGGCAGTGCGCTGATCGTCTTCTACAGCCGTGACCTGGAGAAGACTCAGGCAAAGATTGTCGATGCCGGAGGACGTATCAAAGTCCCGGTGTTTGAGTTTCCTGGAGGCAGGCGTTTCCATTTTTGCGACCCAAACGGCAATGAGTATGCGGTATGGTCCGATGTGCAGGCCGGAGCTGGCTGAATTCGCAATGGATTGTGATTGAAGTTAACAGAGCCTAGTCAATCGGTGTTATCCGGAACACTCTGAAACTGGTATCTGGCAGTACTTCCCGTTCATAAGCCACCTTCAACTTGAACACCATGGCTTGACTCAGTGGTTGCCCCTTGGCGAGGAGCAGAGCGCCTGCATTGGTTTTGATCGGCTGGTCGACAATCATCCCAGGTTCGAGTTGATCAAGGGGCAGATTCAGTATCTCGACTTTGCGGTTCATCGATCCCTGGATGAGTATCTCAACCAGGGCCGGATCGAAGTGCTCAGGATTATCCCGTAGGTATTCGATCGCCTCATCCTCTGATTTTCCCAGGTTGAGCAGTTTATCGTAGTTGATAGCGACCTTTAAAATCTGTCCACCGAGTATCGCCTTTTGCTCATTGTTCAGTTTTCCCTGAATATCAATCTTGCCGATATCGTCGAGTTGATGCTCGATCATGGCGGCAACAATTTCGAGCCGGGGTATATGTTTCAGCAGTCGGCTCCCCATCTCTGGGTGGGAGTTATAGAGCTCCGTTTCCGTCTTGCTTATTTCATCGCCTGCCATGACTTTTTGAATCAGATCATCAGGTAGGCTGACGTAACCCAGTTGGCAAAGCATACCCGCAAGGTCGTAGTGCCAGCCATCTTCCAGTGAAAGGCTTCGGACAATGCTTCTGACATGATGTTTGATACGGGAAGATTGACTGAATGCTTCCGGATTGACCATGCTGAGAACATCCGCCAGTAGATCAACCGCCCCTTTCAGGGTTTTGTTCAGCAACACCTTTTCATTGGTGATCAGGCGGTACTGCTTGATACCCTCTGTTATGGTCTGATAGAGAACCTCTGTTTCTACCGGCTTATTCAGAAAACGGAAGATATTGCCATCGTTCACCGCGTCGATGGCTACATCCAGGTTGGCGTTGCCGGTGAGCATGATGCGTACCGTGTTGGGTGACAGCTCCCGTACCTTGGACAGAAACTCCACCCCGTTCATATTCGGCATCTGCATGTCGGAGACCACCAGGGCAAATGGGCCTCCATCTCTTACAGCCTGAACCCCGTCAGCACCGCTGGTGGCTGTTTCAAGATTCAGACGTTTACGAAATTGTCGGCGAAAAGAATCGAGCAGGTTACGGTCGTCGTCCACCATTAAAACTTTTTCAGGTGGTTTGTCCATCAAGGTACTCCTGGGCAATATTCTGCCAACGGTTGAACTCTTCATCACCGAGCAGGGATTGTAGAGACTGGGGATCGTAGTGTTGCTTGTACTCCTTGTCGCTTAACCAGTGCAGCAGCAGATTGGCACCGTAGACCAACAAGCAATCCTTACGATCGATCGATTGATATTCATGGTTATGATGATGCGCGACCGCCTCGACTGCAGAGAAGGGTAATCCCCATAAACCCATCAGATAGGCTCCGATACCGGCATGATGGCACCATAGGGCTTCAGCTTCAGCTTCGAATAGAGGCAGGGATTCCTGATTCGCCTGTTTGACGATACGGCGATACTCGTCCTGGTTCTGGGATGCGAGAATCAGTTTTCCCAGGTCATGCAGCATGCCCGCCATAACCGGGGTTTCCAGCTCCTGGCGGCTCATCCCCATCGCCATGCCCAGTTGCCTGACCAGACCGGACACCGACTGGCTGTGTTGCCACAGGGGCTCAAGTTTGAATTCATCGATCAGCGTCTGATCGAGACGTGAAAAAATGGCTGCTCCCAGTGCCAGATTGGAGACAGTCTCGATACCGAGCAGGGTTACCGCGTGTTGCGGCGATGAGATCTGCTGAGGTAGGCCGAAAAAGGCGGAGTTGACCATCTGCAGCAGTTTGGCGGACATCCCCAGATCCTTGGCGACGATCTCACCGATCTCCGCCAATGAAGTGTTGTCCGATTGCAGCGCCTCGATCATCTGCTGATAGCTGGCGGGCAGACTGGGAAGTGATCCCAGGCTGTTAACCATCTCCGTCATGGCGGGATTATTCAGTAGATCTCTAAGCTGAATGACCCGCTCCAATATGACAATCAGAGTCTGGGTGTCACAGGGTTTGGCAATGAACTGATGGGCGTGATGAACAATTTCCTGGGCGGGTGTGCGTAGAGCCTGGCCGGAAAACAGCAGGCGGGTGGTGCTCGGATAGTGTTGTTGTACCTGCTTCAGGAGTTCGCTGCCACTCTTACTGCCCAAGCGGGTCTCAGTGACAATGATCGCCATGGGCTGTTGCTGCAACAGCTCCAATGCACTGGTGGATGAGTCACAAAAGTGTAGCTGCCACTGGTCGTTGTGATCCCTGAGAATTCTTTTTAGAGCTTCAAGCTGATTCCGGTCACTATCAACGAACAGAATATGGTTTGTGTCAAATAGTTTCATTGGAGGTGATGCCCACTTGTTTCGACGCTCCAATCACCTCTAAAGGACTCTTGAGAGCCGTTGGTCGCCTGCCGGATAACGGGAGATGCAAACAGAAGCTTATCAAGCTGATCATTTTTTGTTCTGTGTTTACTTCGACTTAACCAGAGTGTAGTACCTCTGTGGTTAATTGTATTGAAACGGAATTAAAGTTCTGCGCTCATTCAGCCTGATCGATCATCAGTATCACACCCTGAACGCCAACCACTTTAACCTTGGTTCCTGCAGGGCAATCGTCACCATGGATTTTCCAGGTGCTGTCGTCGACACTGATTTTCCCCACGCCGTTGATGATCGGATCCTGCAGGGTGAAAACCCGGTCGATATACTGTTCACCGCGCCGGTTGAGATGGGGGCTGTCGGTCTCGATGGGGCGATGCTGCAGAAACAGTCGAACCAGGACAATCGCGGCGACACTGAAGACCGCGAAAAAGATCAGCTGGAATTGCCAGGCAAGTTCCGGAAAGAGTAGCAGTGCCAGGCCGGTAATGGCCGCGGAAAGTCCCATCCAGACTAAAAAAGCACCTGGAGAAAAAACCTCAAGGATGATCAATACAACCGCCAGGATGAACCAATGCCAGTAGTCGAGATGAGATAACCAACTCATTGACTGCTCTCCTTGCTGTTGCTCGCAAGGGCCTGTTTGGCAATCTCTCCGATACCGGCTACCGAACCGATCAGACTGGAAGCCTCCAGGGGCATCATGATGAGTTTCTGATTATCTGCTGAGGCGATATTTTGTAATGCTTCGGTATATTTCTGGGCAACGAAATAGTTGATGGCATTTACATCACCTTTGGCAATCGCCTCGGATACCAGGGTTGTCGCCTTGCTCTCGGCTGCTGCAAGCCTCTCTCTTGCCTCTGCTTCACGAAATGCAGCCTCCTTATCACCTTCAGCTTCCAGGATGGCGGCCTGTTTTTCACCTTCCGCTTTGAGTATCTCTGCCTGTCTCAAGCCTTCCGCTTCGAGGATGGCGGCACGTTTTTCCCGTTCGGCCTTCATCTGTCTGGCCATGGCATCGACCAGATCTCTTGGTGGTGAGATATCCTTGATTTCAATGCGCGTGACTTTGACTCCCCAGGGTGTGGTGGCGTCATCCACCACAGTGAGCAACTGGGTGTTGATCGTGTCCCGCTGGGAGAGCAATTCATCCAGGTCCATCGATCCCATCACGGTACGGATGTTGGTCATGGTCAGGTTGAGAATCGCCCCGTAGAGGTTATTCACCTCATAGGCGGCTTGTGAGGCGTCCAGCACCTGGAAGAAGATCACACCATCCACGGTGACCATGGCGTTGTCCTTGGTAATGACCTCCTGCGAGGGGACATCGAGTACCTGCTCCATCATATTCATCTTCCGGCCGATCTGATCGATCACCGGAACAATCAGATTGAGGCCGGGACGCAGGGTTTTGGTATAGCGGCCGAATCGTTCCACCGTATACTCATTGCCCTGGGGTACACGCTTCGCGCCCAGAGCGACCAGTACCACAGCAAGAACAAGAAAAACCAGAACAAAAATATCCATTTGTATGCCCCCATGATGACATGACTGTGATTGATTCCTCCGGCAGCAGCGCTTCCATCTACTCCCGCATAGACCTTTATGACCTCAGATCAGTTTTGAATCAAGTCCGGGATGAGAAGAAATCTCCTGAGTCAGTACCAACCCCTGCGCATGTGGTTGAAAAAGTCATATAAACTCAGCGGTTACCCGGTTGCGGCTGAGACATCCACCAATCAGGCCAAGCTTACGCTTTTTCCGGCATTGGTGCGCAACAGGCTTCGTGTCAAAATGGCCTTATGAACGATTCAATCAAACCCCCGAAGTCAATCATGCGCAAAGTAGGCAGAGCGATTGCGGATTTCAAGATGATTCGCGATGGGGATCGTATCCTGCTCGGCGTATCCGGAGGTAAGGACTCCCTTACCCTGTTACAAGTACTCTCCCATCTGCAACGTTATGCGCCGGTCGAATTTGAACTGGGCGTGATTACCGTGGATCCTGAGATCGAGGGATTCGACCCGGCACCGCTGAAAGCCTACTATGAGGCATTGGGTGTCTCCTGGGTCTACGCCGAACAGCCGATTATGGAGGAGGCCAGGGAGAATATGTCGGGTGACTCGTTTTGTGCCTATTGTGCACGTATGAAACGGGGCATCATGTACAGCACCTGCCGCAACCAGGGCTATAATGTTCTGGCATTGGCTCAGCACCTGGACGACCTGGCGGAGAGCCTGATGATGTCCCTGTTTCATGGTGGCCAGATGCGTACCATGAAAGCCCACTATGTGAATGATGCAGGGGATATTCGCATCATACGACCGCTGGTCTATTGTCGTGAGACTCAGACCGGTGAGTTTGCCGTGAAGGCGGGATTGCCGATCATTCCCGACAGTTGTCCGGCCTGTTTCACCAAGCCGACCCAGCGCGCCTACATGAAACAGCTGTTGGCCCGGGAGGAGCGCAGCAATCGTCACCTGTTCGCCAATATGCTGCATGCCATGAAACCGATGATGGATGAAGCGCCGCCATGAAAATTAAACATATCTCAATTCCCACCAAGGTCGCCCGTCCGGGTATGAGTGTCGGTGAAGTGATGACCGAGTGTGTCACTAAAAGGGTTCCCGGTATTCCCTATGTCGATCAGAGTGGTGCGATCAGCGGACGCTTCTCGGTAAGGCATATGTTCCGTATCTGCTGTATTCCCGATGACATCATTCAAGGCGCCCATCTGCTTGGGGATGATATCGACCATCTCGATTTTCCCCATATCAAAGCGGAGGATTTAATGGCTCGGAGTGTGGATGATTTCATCTATCCGGACACGGTTCGTCTGTCAGCCAATTTTCAAGCCATCAAGGCGCTGGCCATTATGGAGCAGTACAACACGGAGTATCTGTTTGTCACGGAAGGGGAGGATTATCAGGGGGTGGTGACACGCATGAGTGTTGCCGCGGCGATTGTAACCAAAGAGTGTTGCATCGACTGATGTTGGAACAGATAACTACCGAGATGTGGGTCTCGGCACTTCTGCTGTTGTGTGCCTACATCCTGATATTCACAGAGATACTGCATCGCACTACAGCCGCCATGCTGGGCGCCCTGACCATGATCGGTGTGGGTATGTGGATGGGATTCTACAGTCAGGAGCAGGCGCTGCTGGCGGTTGACGGTAACACCATTCTGTTGTTGGCGGCGATGATGATGCTGGTTGCACTGTTGCGTCCCACCGGGGCCTTCGACTATGCGGCTGTGCACATTACCCGCTGGGCCAAGGGAAGCCCGAAGCTGTTGCTGATCTATCTCAGTCTGGCGGTCAGTCTGATCAGCATGATCCTGGATAATGTCACCACGGTTATTGTGTTTGCACCGTTGACCGTACTGATCTGTCGCTTGTTGAAGATCAATCCCATGCCCTATCTGATGGCAGAGGCGATGCTCTCGAATATCGGTGGCGCCGCTACCCTGGTGGGTGATCCTCCCAACCTGATGATCGGCAGTGCTGCCGATATCAGTTTCAACTCTTTCCTGGTGCATATGGGATTTCCGGTGTTGGTGGTATGGGTCGGCACGGTGGCGCTGATGCTGTTTCTGTTTCGTGAACAGCTGACCGATGTTGGCGAGGCCCCCCGGACCCTGGTCGATACCCATGCCATCAAGGATGCCAAGGGGCTGAAGCGCACCCTGTTTTCCCTGGCTGTGGTGGTGGTGCTCTTTTTCATCCACCACAATCTGCACATCCTGCCCGCCTATGCCTCTTTTATCGGCCTCTGTCTGGCTTTGCTGATGCTGAAGCCCGATATGGAGCAGATTTTCGGTACGGTCAACTGGTCGGTGTTGTTCTTCTTTGCCGGCCTGTTCATGATCGTTGGCGGGGTGGAGGCCTCGGGACTGCTCGATCTGTTGGGAAATCAGCTGGCCAGGCTCGCCAGAGATCCGCAAATGCTGTTGATCACCGGTTTGTTGCTGATGTGGGTGGCCGCAGTTCTCAGTGCGGTGGTGGACAACATACCTTTTACCGTCACCATGATTCCAATCATTATGGGGCTGGAGAGCAGTGGGGTGAATATCGCGCCCCTCTGGTGGGCTCTGGCACTTGGTGTCGGTCTGGGGGGGAATGGTACCCACCTGGGGGCGACAGCCAATATCATCGCGGTCAGTGAGTCTGAAAAGAGCGGCATGCCTGAGGCGAGGATAACCCCACTGATCTGGATGAAAACCGGCATCCCGGTGATGTTCTTCGGTCTGATCCTCGCCAGTCTGGTCTACTGGCTGTTTTTTGATCTTTTCACCACCGCTTAAGCTGCCGGCACACTCCCCTCGCAACAGGACAGATTGGATTCGTGATATCAGGCCCTGGGGCGTTTTGCCGGGTAAATCCACCTCTCTCGGCAACAATCCCCCAATTTCCTCGTCAGATTTAGATGGCCGATAATCTTGATTGTTTTGCTAGGTATTTCTATAGCTTAAGGTATCACTGTTCAGTGCAGCCTTGTAACAGTGAATTCTGAGTAGTAGCCGACACGGATTTCACTGGCTTTCAATCCGGGCGACAGCTGGTTGCTCATACTCAAGATCAGAGCATGTCTTGATGGGTTCCCTAAAACAGTGAGGCACACAGCACATTGAATATCAGAACAACCATGGATCCAATCACACTGCGCGATGTTACCAATCCAGATGATCACCCCTGCCTCTATGAAGGCGATGGTGAAAATGGAGTTGAGATCTATTTTGAAAATGAAGAGACGAAACGGTTGTACATGGATATGGAGTTTGAAGGTCACAAAGTGATCTGTGGTAACGATTCGGATGATTATGTGGCTGAGGGCTAATCGATGATATTACGGCGTATCTATATGTTGGTGCCCTCCAGACACCATGCGGAGGAAGTGGTCAGAGACCTGATGGTCGCCAGGGTGAATCGACAACGCATCCACACCGTGGCCAGATCGGCTGCGTACCTGAAGGGGCTACCGGCAGCAAGGATACGTCAAAGAGACGGTTTTACAGCACAGCTCGATAGCTGGTTCTGGGATATCAACCTGCTGCTGTTTTTCGCGGCAATTGCGATTCTGTTGATCGGTGTTTGGGCATCCGAATGGTTGCTTGTGGCAGGCTGCCTGACTCTGTTGCTCGCTTCCGCGTTACTGGGTTACTACTACTCAGGTCAGGTGCAACAAGCCCATATCGACGATTTTGATGTGCCGTTGAAACATGGAGAATTCCTGCTGTTGGTTGATCTGCCGCGCTGGCGGGTTTCACAAGTCGAACGCTCGATTCGACAACAGCATCCTGAAGTTGAGCTAGGTGGTGTTGGTTGGGGTATCGATGCCCTTGGCATCTGACTTGCCAACCACGGGGTGACGCTTTGCGTCACCCGTTTTTTTTCTGTCCGCAATTGAACGCGAATAAACGCAACTGTTTTGTGTGTTTCATTCTCCAGCCTTTTTTATCGCCTATTATCAATCTCAACAATTTCGACTCAGGGCCTATTGGATCCGTGTTAACAGGCCCTAGCAAATCTTAATCGCGTTTATTCGCGGACTGAATATAAATCATCCGCTGATACCGCTGTGTCTCAACAGAGGTTCGATCTGCGGTTCCCGGCCGCGGAAGGCGACAAACAGTTCCATGGCGTCCTTCGAGCCACCCTGTTCCAATATCTCCTGCAGAAAGGCCTGTCCCGCCTCCTGACTGAAGATGCCCTGTTCCTCGAATCTGGAGAAGGCGTCGGCTGAGAGCACTTCGGCCCATTTGTAGCTGTAGTAACCTGCGGCATAACCACCGGCAAAGATGTGTGAAAAACCGTGTGGGAAACGGTTCCAGGAAGGTGGTGAGATCACCGAGACCTGCTCGCGCACCTGATCGAGAATCTGATAGATCCTTCCCCCCTGTTCCGGGTCGTACTCCTGGTGTATGCGGAAGTCGAAGATCGAGAATTCCAGTTGACGCACCATCTGCATCGCGGATTGGAAATTTTTCGCCCCATGCAGTCGCTGATAGAGTTCGTCGGGGATCGGTTCACCACTCTCCACATGACCGGAGATCAGCTCCAGTGCCTGCTGCTCCCAACACCAGTTTTCCATGAACTGGCTGGGCAGCTCCACCGCATCCCAGGCCACACCATTGATCCCTGCGACGGAGGGATAGTCGATGCGGGTCAGCATGTGATGCAGCCCATGACCGAATTCATGGAACAAGGTTTCCACTTCATCATGGGTGAAGAGCGCCGGCTGGTCACCCACCGGTGGCGAAAAATTACAGGTCAGGTAGGCGACCGGAACCTGATCCACTGAATCGCTGAAGAATCGGGTTGCGCACTCGTCCATCCAGGCGCCTCCGCGTTTCTTCGGGCGTGCATAGAGGTCGAGATAGAACTGTCCGCGTAGCTGGTTCTGCTTGTCGCGGATCTCATAAAATCGCACATCCGGATGCCAGGTATCGACCCCTTCAACGGATTGGATGCGGATCCCATAGAGACGCTCCACCACCGCAAACATGCCAGGTATCACCCTGGTTTCTGGAAAATAGGGCTTCAGCTCTTCCTGGCTGATGGCGTGGCGATGTTGGCGCAGTTTTTCCGAGTAGTAGCCAATATCCCAGGCCTCCAGCTGATCGATGCCGTAGTTTTCACTGGCGAATTGTGTCAGGTCGGCCAGCTCCCGTTCCGCCTGGGCCTTGGAGCGCTGTGCCAGATCGGTCAGAAAACTCATCACCTCTTCCGTGTTGCGGGCCATTTTGCGTGCCAGAGAGCGCTCTGCGTAGTTGTCGTAGCCGAGTAATTGCGCCTGCTCATGGCGCAGCGCCAGGATCTGCTCCATGACCTCGCTATTGTCCCACTGACCCGCATGAGGGCCGCAATCCGACGCCCGGGTGGCGTAGGCCTCGTAGAGTTCTCTGCGCAGCTCCCGTTGATCCGCATAGGTCATCACCGGAAAGTAGGAGGGAAACTCCAGGGTCAGCAGCCAGCCCTGTTGCTCGCGCTGCTCCGCGGTCTGTTTGGCCAGTGCCATGGCAGACTCCGGCAAGCCGGCCAGCTGCTCCGGATCGGTGATCAACTTGCTCCAGGCATTGGTCGCGTCGAGCAGGTTCTCCTCAAATTTGGTGGTCAGTTTGGAGAGGCTCTGACTGATCTCCTTAAAGCGTTGTTTTTTGTCTTCCGGCAGATCGACCCCTGAGAGTCGAAACTCCAGCAGGGTGTTTTCGAGCATCTTTTTTTGCGCATTGTCCAGGTCTTGCTGTTCAGCAACCTTTTTGTAGGCTTCACACAGCCGGCTGTTCTGTCCGACCTCGGTAGCGTAGTCACTCAGTTTGGGCAGGCAGGCATTGTAGACCTCGCGCAGTTCATCGTGATTGACCACTGAGTTCATGTGGCTGACGGGTGACCAGGTTCGGCTGAGCCGGTCTTCGGCAATTTCCAGGGGCTCGACAAAATTGTGCCAGCCTGGATCGGAGATGGTGCTGAGCAGACTTTCCATGGTCTGGCGATTCTCCTGCAGCAGCGTGTCGATGGCGGGTTCCACCATGGGAGGCTCAATCCGACTGAAGGGTGGCAGTCCGGTCATGTCAAGCAGGGCATTGGTCATTTTGCTGTTCCTGGGTCTTTATTCTGTACAAAGCGTATCGGTTGCTACCGCTGTTGGATGGGCGGTTGTTGGAATGCATCCAATGGGAATTTTCCCGGATCAAAAATCAGGGTTAATCAGTCAGCCGATACAAAGGCTGTTGTCTGGGTTGCTGAGGGATTATGTCAGCCGTGTTTATTAGTCTCTGCCTACCTTCCTATTGTTCCGCATGGCTTCGATGGCCTTCTCTATCGGATTGGGTTCGCCAATCTGCAGGTTACAGAGCAGGTCGTCATAGAGGGTGGCTCGATAGTCTGTCGATTCATCTTTTGGTATGGGCTCCCACTCCCCGCCTGGCATTGGCGTCAGGCGCTCGCTTCCGCCATAGGCATAGACTTTGTAAAGGCGTTCCCGGCAACGAAATCCTTCGTAGGAGCTATTCGCAGCGCCGGAGCTGGAGCGTATCACCAGGGTGAAGCGTACCGCACCGTCTGAGTCATGCTGAATCGAATTTCGTTCCACATAGTAGCGGAATACCGACTCATTGGCGGCAACCTGAAACTCCTGCAGATCACCACTGTTTATGCTGTCCGGAACCTGAATCTCACCCTCCTGCCATTTAGGCTTGTCAGGTACGTCGTACTCCTCATCATCGATAGGATCATCCAGGACAATATCCCTGGCCAGGGCCGGGGTGGCAATGAGTACTACAAAAAGTAGCAACCAAATGGTTTTCAGGGTCATGGAAGGTTTCCTGTTGTTTCATTCCGGGCGGCAGACCGGGGCTTATCGTTATTAAGCTGCCGGATTAATAAGTCGAAGGGGTTATCTTATATCATGCGAGCGGCAATGAACCATACACTGCCTGAGCCCAGGGCGAAAAAGGCTGCCAGGGTGAAGAAGGAGTAGTAGCGGAAGCGTCTGACCAGATCAAACTCCTCCTTGGTCGAGATCAGCATCGGGCGACGGCGAGAACCGGTTGTGCTGAGTGTATGCAGGGGCTGCTGGTCCTCCTTGAGCTGTTCCCTGGTGACCTCCTGTTTGGCCGCTTTGCGGGCGGTTTCCCACTCGTCGAGATCAATTTTTCCATCCCCATTCAGATCGAAGCGGTCGAGTAGACTGGCATGGTCGCTCTTCCATTGACGCAGACGCTCTTTGACCATGTCGTCACGCATCGCTTTTCTGTCGATTTCGCCCAGTGAGCTGAACAGACCGATGGCATACAGCGGGTCACCAGGCATGATCAGCTCCTCGGTATATCGATAGTCCCCGTCGAAAGTGGTGTTGATCGATATCTGCAAGCCGAAGCGGTTGAACTGGCTATGGGTGGTGCCGATCCCCCGGTCAGGGCCTGCTGAGGGGGTTGAGTTGGGGCCATACCAGATATTGCGTTCACTGGGGGTTACTGTGGCACCCTCCGGATCGAGTATGCATTCGCCGGTTTCATCTTTGATCAGAAAAAGGGCGTTGCTCTTTTCGCTGCGTACTGCGTGCCAGCCCTTGTCATCCTTGCGGTCGACTTTGTAGCGCCACCAGCAGCATTGGGTCGCACTGAGAGGTGATATCACCGCTTCACCCTGCATCATATCGGCCTCACCGATCAGTTCGACATAGCCCTGGGGGGCGGAGCGTATGCGCGAGGTTGGGGTGTCCTCGATCAGGCGGGCTCGATGGAGATGGTAGAAAGAGAAATAGAGCGCTGCCAGCGACAGCAGTATCAACAGGGCGCTCCAGAAGAAAAAAGCCCCTGTTCCCAGATTGGCGATTTCCTGCATCAACTAAATAATGTACCCATATCCACGTCACTCTTCTCGGACTCGTCGAACTCCAGCAGTTCGGCGGCTTTGAAGGAGAATTGTCGGGCTAGAATGATATCGGGAAACTGCTCGATGCGCACATTGTTATTGTTCACACTTTCATTATAAAACTCACGCCGGTCGGCGATGCTGTTTTCCAGCCCGGTGATACGGCTCTGCAGGTGCAGAAAGGTCTCATTGGCTTTCAGCTCCGGATAGTTCTCCGCCACTGCGAACAGATTGCCCAGGCCCAGCCGCAACTGCCCCTCGGCAGCACCAACCGCGCCCACATCCCCCTGCTGCATGGCCCGGTTGACTGCAGCACGGGCGTTCATCACCTTTTCCAGGGTCTCCTGCTCGAATTTCATGTATTGTTTGCAGGTCTCAACCAGCTTGGGTAGCTCATCGTGGCGCTGTTTCAACAGCACATCGATATTCGCCCAGGCCTTGTTGACATCGTGTTTCAGACGCACCAGGTTGTTGTAAATCATAACGCCGTATATGAGGATAACAACGGCGGCACCAATCAATACAAAAAACGCAATTTCCATCGGTTCAGGAACCTCCAATAGCTATGACGAATATTCGCCCATTTGAATCCCATCAACCACAAATCGCAGACGATGCCTGGATCGACGAGACGGCCGTGGTCATCGGCAATGTCAATATTGCCTCACAAGCCTCCATTTGGCCAATGAGCGTGGTCAGGGGAGACGTACATAAAATCGAAATCGGCGCCCGTACCAATATCCAGGACGGTTCAATTATGCATGTCTCCCACGACAGTTATTATCTGCCCGGTGGCCGCACTCTGGTGATTGGCGAAGGCGTTACAGTGGGGCATCGGGTTCTGTTGCATGGTTGTGAGATTGCCGATGACTGCTTTATCGGCATGGGATCGACCATTCTTGATGGTGCCGTTCTGCAGCGGGGTGTGATGCTGGGAGCCGGGTCACTGGTGCCTCAGGGCCGAACCCTGGAGGGGGGGTACCTCTGGCTGGGTCGTCCTGCCAGGCGGGTCAGGGTTCTGACAGAGAAAGAGCGCGAGGTCATTGCCTATACCGCTGAACACTATGTGACGCTTGCGCAGCGCCATGCTGGCTAGCAGGGTCAGCGGGATAGGAGCTTATCCTGCTTTTTGGAAGCTGTCGCAATATTGAGAGACTGGATCGTGTAAGCTTCAATCGGTCTCGACAGAGCGAGGCCGTTTGAAATATAGATGAGGTGTTAACATGAAGTTACACAGTTCCATTGGAATGGCCGCCTTGACTATAGCTGCACTGCAGAGTGCTCCGGCCTATCCGGCGGTGATGGGCTCGCTGGTTTTTACCGAGCCGACAGCGACTGTCGCGGCCAACGAGATCATCGATGTCTGGGTTACCCTCACCCTGGAGGAGAGTTCGGATCCATTGAGTTATGACCGTTCGAGTCCGCCATTTTATGGCTGGCAGGAGGCTGATTTTCCGACTGACGCCAATGGGGCGCCATTTGCCAGCTACGAAAGGGCTGTGTTGTATACCACCCGGACCTGCAGCGATACCTTTACCCTGAATTGTGGTGATGCCGGTTCCCAGTACAGTTTCAGTGTGCCGACTGCCAACGCCTGGTTCACGTTTGACGGGACCATGAACCCGGGAGATAGAGCGGATTTTCTGCTCTATCAGTTAATCCCCGATGCGGATGGCGCTGAACCTGGAATCTACGAACTCCATACCGCAGGTTTGGGTCTCTCTGTGCAGGGTTGGGATGGTTCGGGTAACTCCATCGTCGAGGAGTTGTTCGGTTTTCGGACTACCTGTATGGATGCCAGTTGTACCTTTTCCAGGGAAGTTGCCCCAATACCGATTCCCGCGGCGATGTGGCTGTTCGGATCCGCTCTGTTGGGTCTGGTCGGGTTTTCACGGCATCGAGAAGGCGTTGGCTGAGTGGTTGGGTTTCTCTCAACAGGCTCTGAAATCAGTGATAAACCGGTACGCGGGCCGTCAGGCAAATCCTGTAATTTGCCTTTTTTCATGGGATTCTGCAGCCAAAGCTCCTTTCTTACACGCTGTTATTGAAATAAAAACTATTAAATTTATTTCATTACCCACGTTTTCACAGGGTATTGAAACAGCAAGCATCGGTGTTACAGAGGGCTGATGCCATATCGATGCAATCTATGATCGGTTGGTGTTGGCAGTCACTCCTGTCGATTGTGTGTGATCGGCTAAAAAGTCTATATTTCTGATAATATTAGTAAATTACACTGTTTTTGATGGTTGGAGCTCTGTTGGCGGTGACACTTTGATTGCTCATGTTCTCATTCTGGAATGATCGTGGCGAATATCTCTCAAGTAGCTGTAAAAAATGCCGATCATCATTTTAAGCGTCTGAAGGAATTTATAGGGGCTACGCTACTTTTGTGAAACTTGTCATAGATACCGGTGGGCTGTCAGGTGAGCGAGATTTGGGCCAACTTAATTGCTGCTTGGCGGGTGCCATTCATCCGTTATGGCCTGCTTGTGTCTGTGAGCGCCGTGTTGGCCTTTCCAGTTCTCTCCTCTCAATATCTGCAGCCGAAATTTTCTGAGTTGTTGATCACGGTCGTTGAGCGCAATGCCAAGCTGTCTGCCGGCCATATGCGTAATATGCTGAACCTGGGTAATAATCCCATAGCCCCCGATGTGGTCGACCCAATGTTTGAACACCATATCAAGATGTTGGAAGCGGACTATTTATTGTGGAAAGCGAAACTGTTCAATGCCGATGGATTGACTGTCTACTCAACAGCGGCTAAAGATATCGGTAACTATAACAAATACAGCTATTTTCATGAGAAGGTTGCGGTTGGTGAAACCTACAGCAAACTGGTAACCAAGCAGACAATGAGCATGGAGGGTGAGACGGTTCCCCGGGATGTAGTGGAAATTTACGTTCCAATGATGAATGGCCAGGAGTTTCTTGGCGCCTTCGAACTCTACTATGACATAACAGATGACAATCGAGCCCTGCTGACATTGATCAGGCATGGCAAATCATTGAGTCACGGCCTGTCGTTATTTATTCTGATCCTGCTGTTGATTGTTGCAACCAGAGCGGGATTCGATGTCAGGCGGCGGCAGCAATTCCAGGATCAGTTGGCAGAGAAAGAGTTGAGGCTTCGTGCCATGAGTGAGTCTGCTCAGGATGCCATCATAACCACCAATCAACAGGGAAAAATAGAGAGCTGGAATCCTGCAGCCACACGTATATTTGGCTACCTGGAGGGTGATGCGCTCGAACGAACGATCTACGATCTTGTTCGTGCTACCGGTAATCATCAAGAGAGAGATCAGAGTCTGATCGGTTTTATGAAAAATGAAACCCAGATTGGCGATGGGGTGATCGAGCAGATTGGCATAGATCGGCAGGGAAATGAGTTTCCCCTGGAAATGTCAATTGCCTCGATGCCACTGCAGAATCAAAAGCACTCAGTCTGTGTCATCCGGGATGTGACTGAGCGGAAAAAATCGGAGGAGCAGTTACGCTTGAGTCATCAGGTGATGGCGTGTGCAACGGAAGGAATTATGATAACTGATCAGCAGGAGAATATTGTCTCGGTGAATAATGCCTTCACCGAGATCACCGGTTACTCTGCTGAGGAGGTGATTGGTGAGAAACCGACCCTTTTGAGATCGGGCAAGCACCCAGGGGATTTCTACCAGGCCATGTGGTCGGAGATCAAAACCAAAGGTTTCTGGCAAGGTGAGATCTGGAATCGAAAAAAAGATGGCGCGGTCTTTGTCGAATGGTTGGGTATCAGTGCTGTATTGGATCAGAATGGCGATCTTTCCAATTATGTTGGAATCTTTACTGAAATAACACAGCGTAAAAACCAGCAAGTGGAACTGGAGCGACTTGCTTTTTATGATCCCTTGACCGGGCTTGCCAACAGGCTTCTGCTACAGGATCGACTTGAGCAGTCATGCAGCTATGCACGGCGAAATGACTCGATGGTTGCCGTCCTGTTTATTGATCTGGATAAATTCAAGTTGGTCAATGATAGTTTCGGTCATGAGGTTGGTGATCTGCTTCTGCAGGAAGTAGCCAAGAGGATTTCGGCAGTGGTGCGTGAGGGAGATACGGTGGCCCGCCTGGGGGGTGATGAGTTTGTTGTTGTGCTAAGGGATTTGAATGATGTTGATGCTGTTAACTCTGTTGCCGATAAGATCATCAATGCAGTGAATCAGCCGATTCAGATCCAAGGTAATCAATGCTCTGTGGATGCGAGTGTCGGTGTTTCTCTCTATCCAGATCATCAGCAGGTAAGTGATTTATTGAAGCATGCCGATATCGCCATGTACAAAGCGAAGCGCCACCATGATAAGAGGGTCTGTTTTTCCGAATCACTGGAAATGACTGAATGAGTTTTGTGATTCTTACAGATGCCCGCAGACTTTAAATACCGAATGTTCTGACGGATCAATTTTACTTGTAATCACTTGCTGGGTATGACTTGAAAGGTAGTAATCAGTGGCGGGAGGCGGCTGATTAAAATCTCGTCATTCCAGCAAAAACCGGAATCAAGTCAACAAGGTTCAGTAATCTCTATCCTGTTTTTTGATTTCGTCGCCTTGGTGTGAGTAAAAAGCTAACCATGTCGTGGCGAGTCAGTTATCAAAACGGCATAGGATGATGCTATAAGTTTTTTCGCTCTCTTACAGGGAAGAGGGCGAAATGATCTTCATCTTTGCGTTATCCCTACAGATAAGAGTTAGCTTTGCTATTGTGCTCCTATGTTCTCGCTGCTTGATTTTACTCCCCTTGTCAGAAGATGAGGGGTTGACTGAATGATTCAAACTGCAGTTGCCCTGATAGAAGACCCAGCTATCACACTTTTTATTGGTGCTGGGTTTGATGCAAAGATATCGTGTTGGTGTGTCGTTTTCAGTAACCAGAAGTAGACTCAGGGATAGAGATAACATGGCGTTACTTCTTATCATTGTCAGGAATCGTGAAGTGCAGGCATTTGTATGCGGTTCGACCTTGGGGTTATAGCCTGGTCTGCAGGGTTTATGACCTTTTTACGAAACTCCTTTTCGAAACGGTTCGTTAGATGAAGTGGGATAAGAGCGGGGATAGGTCGGGATATCTGGCTAGGGGTTCCCCTGGCAGTGGCGTTCCATTTTTATCTTAAAATTTTGTTACTTTTTACAAATGTGTCAGGACGGGTCGGATGTTTCGTGTCTAGGCTGTTCAGGGGTAATGGCGCCCTAGTAATTAATCGGTGTTATAAAAAAACCCGAGGAGCATTGGATTTTTTCGCCGGTTTTTGCGGTCGGTAAGGATTAAAATTTTTGAAATCAGTACCAGTTCACAGGATCCGGATTGGGATAAGGCGTCCCACGAAATTTCATTTACGATCTGGTGGGCCTGTTAAAAATGATTTTTATTTTTTTAACAGTGTTCGGGTAGCCTTGAGCAATAACTGACCATATGCAACTCTGTGCGTGGCCTGTAGGTTTAAGGTTGGTTTTCGCGATAAGGTAATTCCTGAATTCTTTGGATAACGGGTTGATGAAAATTCAATCCGACAACAGATCTACCTTTTTCCTGAAGGTGTTTGACGGATGACGACAACAACAGATTTCACCGCAGAGAGTTCTAAGGTCGAATTGAAGGCGGGTGCATTCACTTTGTTGAAGTTATGCATGCCTGAGTTGGATACCGATGCCATTGATGGTCTGCTTTGCGAACGTATTGCCAAAGCGCCCGATTTCTTTCGTAACACACCAATAGTGATCGACCTTACGGAGAGTGAGATGGAGATGGCGGGTAGCGATCTGGCGGTCGCCGTCGGGGCGATTCGCGGTTACGGATTGATACCGGTTGGTGTTCGGGGTGGCTCCAAGGAGTTTCAGGAACAGGCGAGATTGCTGGAGCTGGCTGTCTTTTCCGATACCCGCCGCACTGCAAAAAAAGAGTCCACAAAGAGATCCCGTACCCCCTCATCGTCGATGCCTGTAGCGACCAAGGTTGTCGATACGCCGGTACGCTCCGGGCAACGGGTCTATGCGCAGGGTGATCTGGTCCTGCTGGCGCCGGTAAGCAGTGGTGCGGAAGTGGTGGCAAACGGCAGCATTCATGCCTACACCTCCATTCGTGGTCGGGTGCTGGCAGGGGTGAGGGGGGATGAGCAGGCTGCAATTTTTTGCAAGGACCTCAGAGCAGAACTGGTTTCAATCGCAGGTCGCTACAAAGTGAGTGAGGATCTTGAAGCCCGTTTTATGGGGCGCCTTGTGCGTGTCACCTTGCTGGGGGATGCCTTGGTCTTCAAAAAGTTGTAGTCGGATTGAATACAGGTCTGGAAAGTTTATATAGCTGAAAATGGGAGCATTGAGTTGAGTAGAATCATCGTCGTCACTTCCGGAAAAGGGGGTGTGGGTAAGACCACTACTGCGGCAGCATTGGCAATGGGACTTGCAGAGCGTGGCTTACGCTCAGTGGTGATCGATTTCGATGTGGGCCTGCGAAATCTGGATCTGATCATGGGGTGTGAGCGTCGGGTCGTGTATGACTTTATCAATGTCATTCACGGTGAGGCGCGTCTCAATCAGGCGCTGATCAAGGACAAGCGGAATGAGAACCTGTTTATTCTTCCGGCGTCACAGACTCGGGACAAAGAGGCCCTGACCAAAGAGGGCGTGGGTAAGGTGCTGACGGATCTGTCAGAAGATTTTGATTACATTGTCTGTGATTCACCTGCGGGTATTGAGCTGGGTGCCACGATGGCAATGTACTATGCCGATGATGCGTTCGTTGTGACCAACCCGGAAGTCTCTTCGGTGCGCGACTCGGATCGTATGATCGGCATCCTCTCAAGCAAGTCCCAAAGGGCCGAAGAGGACCGGGAGCCGATCCGCGAATATCTGCTGTTGACCCGCTACTCCCCTGAGCGGGTGGAGCGTGGTGAGATGCTGAGTGTCGAGGATGTGCAGGATATCCTCTCCCTCGATCTGATCGGTGTGATTCCGGAATCCCAAGCGGTGCTCAATGCCTCCAACTCAGGTGTGCCAGTTATCATGGATGGTGAGAGTACGGCGGGACAGGCCTACAGTGATGTGGTAGCCCGTTATCTGGGAGAGCAGTTGCCTCACCGCTTTCTTGAGATCGAGAAGAAAGGTCTTTTGGGCCGGCTGTTCGGGGGTTAAGCAATGGGTCTGTTGAGCTACTTCAAATCCAAATCCGCATCCGGTTCAGCATCGCTTGCAAAGGAGCGTCTGCAGATCCTGGTGGCTCACGATCGTGCAGGTCGGGATGCCCCCTCTTACTTGCCGCAGCTGCAACGGGATATTCTCAAGGTGCTGCGCAAGTATGTCGCGGTCGAACCGGGCGCCGTGAATGTCAACCTGGAGCATGATGAGCATCACGAGGTACTTGAACTGAATATCGTACTGCCCGAGGGTGAACGCTCCACCGGGTGAGCAGGCAGCGACAGGAGTGGCGCTCAGGCGCTCGTATCAACCCCGTAACATGGTAATCACCGGCGGGGTTTCCGGCAGGATGCTGCGCCAAAGCCGGAAGGATTCCGCCGCCTGCTCCACCAGCATGCCGAGACCGTCGAGTGAACGGGCGGCCTGATGGGCCTTTCCCCAGATCTGAAAGGGGGTAGCCTGATTGCTGTACAGCATGTCGTAGCACCAGCCCCCCTTGGCCAGCACATCATCGGGTATGTTGGGTACTTCACCATCGAGTCCTGCAGCTGTGCCGTTGATGATCAGATCGAACTGCATGCCTTGCAGCTCTTCCAGTCCACAGCCGGCCACCTGTCCATAGTTGTTAAGCACACTGGCTAAGGCGTATGCCTTGCTGGCGGTACGGTTGGCGATGATGATGCGCTTCGGTTTCTGCTCAAGCAGTGGGCGCATCACGCCACGCACCGCACCGCCTGCACCCAGCATCAGGATACGTTTGTCCGCCATGCGGAACCCTTGATTGACCGTCAGGTCGCGAACCAGACCCACTCCGTCGGTGTTATCTCCCCGCAGCAGGTTGTTGTCGAGGCGGATCAGGGTATTCACCGCACCTGCAGTATGGGCTCTGTCACTCAGTTCGTCTGCCAATCGCCAGGCCTCTTCCTTAAAGGGCACGGTGACATTCAGACCCTGTCCACCCTCAGCCATGAACCGGCGCACATCACCGGCAAAATTCTGCTTGTCGCCAAGAAGGCGCTCGTAGCTCACAGCTTCGCCGGTCTGACGGGCAAAGGCGGCGTGAATCTCCGGAGACTTGCTGTGGGCGATCGGATTGCCGATGACTGCGTACTTATCCATAGGAATCTACTGCTCTAGCACTGTTAACACGAACCGAATCACTCCTGCAGCCACTGTGCTGCCTGCTTGGCAAAGTAGGTGAGGATCGCGTCGCAGCCGGCCCGCTTGAGGCACAGCAGGGATTCCATCACCACCGCCTGCTCATCGAGCCAGCCGTTTTGTGAGGCGGCCTTGAGCATCGCGTATTCACCACTGACCTGGTAGGCGAAGGTGGGTACCTGATAGGTCTCTTTGACACGGCGCACGATGTCCAGATAGGGCATGCCCGGTTTGACCATCACCATATCGGCGCCCTCCTGCAGATCGAGCCCCACTTCGTGCAGCGCCTCGTCACTGTTGGCGGGATCCATCTGGTAGCTGTATTTGTTGCCGCCACCCAGGTTTGCAGCCGAGCCCACGGCATCCCGAAATGGGCCGTAAAAACTCGACGCATATTTTGCGGCATAAGCCAGAATCCGGGTGTGGATGTGTCCTTCGGTCTCGAGGATTTCGCGGATTGCTCCGATCCGGCCATCCATCATGTCCGAGGGGGCAACCACATCCGCGCCCGCTTCGGCGTGGGAGAGGGCCTGTTTGACCAGAACCGCCTTGGTCTCATCGTTCATTACATAGCCGCTGTCGTCGATCAAACCGTCCTGGCCATGGGTGGTAAAGGGGTCGAGCGCCACATCCGTGATCACTCCCAGATCCGGCAGCGCGGCTTTGAGCGCCCTGACCGCACGTTGTGCCAAACCGTCGGGATTGTAGGCTTCACGGGCGTCCAGACTTTTTGCCGACATCGGGGTTACTGGAAACAGCGCCGTGGCGGGGATACCCAGGGCATCGATCGTCTTCGCCTCCTCGACCAACAGGTCGATGCTCATGCGCTCCACGCCGGGCATCGAGGGCACAGGTTCCCGTTGCTGCTCTCCTTCGAGAACAAAAACCGGGAAGATGAAATCTGCCGGGGTCAATTGGTTTTCGCGCATCAAACGACGGGAGAATTCATCACGCCGCATTCTTCTCATTCGTGTGGCGGGAAATTGTGATCGGCGATATTGGCTGGTCATGTTTGAGACTCTGACTGTTTGGGAAAAACCCCTACGATAACCTATGATGCCGGTCTGAGTGTACTATCGGCTGAAAATCTTCCGTAGTAATGAACCGGAAACGGTAAAAATCCAAGACGCCAGGCTGTATTCATGAGCAACAAAAAGCAGACCCCTCCCTATATCTACGATGTCGATGAGACGGTCTTCGATGAGCAGGTGATCACACGATCCCAGCAGGGGCCGGTATTGGTCGATTTCTGGGCCGAATGGTGTGCCCCCTGTATCTCACTGGCGCCAGCCCTGATGCGTGTAGTCAGCGAATATGAGGGTCGGATACAGCTGGCAAAGCTTGAAGTGGATGACAACATGCGGCTCGCCGGGCGCTATCGGCTGCGGGGATTTCCAACCGTCATTCTGTTTGTCGATGGGGAAGAGAAAGGGCGTTTTCACGGCTCCCGGGCCAGCCACTGGATCAGGGAGTGGGTCGTCGAACACCTGGGGGATTTTTAGGCGTTTCTGTGCCTGGGGCTCCCGGACGATGCTTAATAGTTGTCCAGGTGTCGTGAATCAGTGAAATTCGAGTAAATTGTTTAGGAAAAATTGTTGTAAATACAAACAGCTAGTGGTTTATGTCACTTTTCGGTAATTAACTTCCGGAGATGGCTAAAGATTTTATCCGCGCAGCCGTCATTATGGGTAAGTTTTGATGGTTTCGATCCTCCTCCGGCGCTGAAACATAAGCGCTTTAAACCCACCCATCCCCCGGGTGGGTTTTTTTTCTTGCATCCATTAAAAATCCGTTCAACCTCGAATCAGGGTCTCTTTCAGGGCGTCCCGGATTGCTGTTGGCCGGGATAGTCCTCCGGTCCTGCCGTGAATCACCAGATCAACACCCGGATTACAACGCAGAGTGACCTGTAACGGATTCCGTGCCGGGGGGTGCTGGCTGAGATTGGCGCTGGTGGAGACCAGAGGGGTGTCGGCTATACGGCAGAGCGCGGCAGCCACTGGATGATCGGTGACTCGTACGGCGATCGAATCGTGCCTGCCTGTCAGCCACTCAGGCGTCGTATCCGAAGCGGGTACTACCCAGGTGTTCGGACCTGGCCAGCTTTCAACAACCCGCTGCCAGGCCTGTTTCGGGATCTCCCCCAGATAGGGTGTAAGAGCCTCAGGCCTGTCGGCGATCAAAATCAGCCCTTTTGCTTGTGGGCGCTGCTTCAGCTTCAACAGTCTGGCGACCGCGTCCCCATCCAGGGGGTGGCAGCCCAGTCCAAACACGGCCTCGGTTGGGTAGGCGATCAACCCGCCCCCATGAATGACATTACGGGCCAGGCGAAGATGCCAGGGATGGATGAACTGTGCCACTGCAAATGTTCTAGATTCAGCTGTAGGTGAGACTTTATTGTACGGAGTAATGCCAGTCTTAGAAAGGCGTCGCTGCCATCCGGCCGGGTGGCTGAAGGCGCCTGTGACTCGCATGGCCGATCGATTTTTCGGCAAACCTGGTGGCATCTGCCGGCTGGTTATTACGGGTTTCAGTCGAAAAAACCGCAAATCCTTCTTGGCAGAGCTCTCTGTTCATGAAATAGTCTGTAGCAGTCGGGGTTTTGGGGTGAATTACGCGGTGAGTTCAAGGAAGTTATTGGTTAAATTGTGCCTGGGTCTGTTGGGGCTGTTACTGGTCAGCCAGGGTTCTGCTCAGGTATCTCGATACAGTCTGGCTGAGAAAGCCTGGCTGGATGATCGTCAGAATCTGAAGGTCGGTGTGGTCGAGATCAGTCCGCCGATACTCTTTATCGAGGCCGGACAGGCAATGGGCCTGGCTGCCGACTACCTGCGCGCCCTCTCCGCCAAGCTAGGCCTCAATCTGGATCTGGTGAGCTATAACTCTGTCGATGCCATGGTGGAAGCACTGCGCGTTGGTGAAATCGATCTGATCGGTGCGATGGTGCACTCTGCCGCAACCCCTTCCGATCTGCACTTTTCTCGTCCCTATATCACCCTGCCGACTGCCCTCTACGCCAAACAGAAGCTCACCGTCAAACAGCTTGCCGGTCTGGATGGGCAGGAAGTTGCCGTATTGGAAGGAACGATCTGGGAGGAGCTGTTGCCCCATTATCTCCCGGGTCTTAGAACTCAATCGTTCGCAACCCTGGAGAGTGCCCTGCAATCGGTCATCGATGGCACGATGCCAGTCTATTTGGGCGATACCGCCAGTGTTGACTATCTTCTCGCCGAGGGGCGCTTCAAAGGTTTGAAAGTCGCCCAGCAACTCGACCTGACAATGGATGTTGCACTGGTCACCCATGCCAACTCCCCGGCATTGAACAGCCTGCTGCAAAAAGCGATCGATCGATTGAGTCTGGAAGAGCTTCATGAGATCTGGAACCACTGGCCGGAGGTTGAGCGGACCCTGCCCAACCCATCCAACTTTTTTCTCTATCTGTTGTGGGGCGTGTTGTTGGTCAGTTGGAGTTTGATACTGATGTGGATCGTCAACAAACGTTCGAAGCGCGGCCTGGAACACCACCGTAGTAAAACCCGACGCTCCATCAAACGGCTGCGCAAGCGCGAAGAGTTGTTGAAACACAAGCTGATGGAGCTCAAGCATAAAACCAAACGCTATCGAAACAGAACCAAGGGTCTGCGACGACAGATCGATTTCACCAACGCTGTGCTACCCTGTGCCACCTGGACCTGGGATCCGGCCAAGGGTGAATGTGTTTGGGAAGAGGATATGTTTGCGCTCGTGGGGCTGCAGGAGGAAGAGTTCACGCCCACATCCGAATCCTTTCTGCAATTGGTGCATCCTCAGGACAGGGAGATGGTCGAAACCCTGTTTGCTGAGAACAGCATTGAGCCGAGCAAAATCAGTTACCGGTTGGTACTGCCTGACGACTCAGAATTGGTGCTTCTCCAGTACAGTCATATTGTCGGGGCGGAAGACAGTGACGATGCCAGGCGGGTCTCAATCTGTTGGCGTATCGACCAATATACCGGCAGTTCAAAACGTCAACAATTGTCAATTGTGCCAAACACCGTGCCGATTTCTGATGAGGAGACAGGGGAATAGAGGTAACAGTCAGGCAACTTGCACTATTTTGCTGCCTGCAGAGGGGATTTGCCTTGCATCCTCGACAGCATCGTCCGAGCACCTTTCGTGAATTCCGTTGTCTCAACAACCAGCCAAATAATAAGGGATAAGATCGATGATGAGATTGATTTCAATATTGCTACTGACGCTGACATTTACCACCAGTCTGCCTGCTGCAGCCAAGGTAACGCCATCAGAGCGGGTCAAGGAGACGGTGGAAAAAGTTCTCGAAATCCTTAAGGATGAGGCCCTGGATAAGGGAGAGCGTCGCGACATGGTCAAAAGCATCGTCCGCTCGCGCTTCGACTATGAGTCGATGTCCCAGGTGATATTGGCGGCCAACTGGCGTAAGGCCACGGCAGCGCAGCGAGAACAGTTCATTACACTGTTTCGTGAATTGCTCGAACAGACCTACTATTCCGCTATGGACAGCTATAACAACCAGAAGGTGCGCATGGGGCGTGAGCGTCTGAAGGGTAAGCTGGCGAATGTTCAGACCTATATCGTGGCCTCGAACAAAGAGCTGCCGGTCAGTTACAAGTTACGCTATCGGAATGATGACTGGTATGCTTACGATGTGGCAGTGGATGGAGTGAGTCTGGTCAGTAACTACCGCACATCATTCAGAAACCTGGTGAAAACCAAGGGAATGGACGGATTACTGGCTGAACTTGCCGGAAAGGTTGCTACACTCAAATCTCAGAATAAGAAAACTGTAAAACAAGAGGCGCCTGAAGCCTCGGTAAACTGACTTAAATTTGACAACTGGTTAGCTGCCCTGATTGGACGTGAATCAGCCTGGGGGAGCAGGCTGGTCAGCGGCTGTCCGGTTGTCGGTTTAATCCCCTTATCCCAATCTGGATCATCGAAGGAGATCTGAGCATGTATAAGAAAAAACTCTTGACTCTGATGGTGGCTTCTCTGCTGCCCTTCAGTGCCGTAATCAATGCAGAAGAGGCCGCCGGGGAGACGGCTGAGATGGCAGAAGCTGCTGCCACCGGGCTGGCTCCGATTGTCTCTGCTGATGCACAAATGGCAGAAGCCGCAGCGGCGGCTGTGCCGGAATCGGATCAGAGTGAAGCGGCTGCTGGAGATCAGGCGGCTGAACCCGCAGCTGAGGCCAGCATGCCGTCAGAGCCGGTTGCGGAGGCTCAGGCTGCAACCGAAGCGGACAGCGTTTATGCGCAACGCTGGAAGGAGCGGGAGAGCCGCTATCAGGAGCTGCGCAGTCGTGCGGAAGAGGCTGGTGTGATGCTGCCGGCCCATCCGCCCTGGCATCTGTCGCAGATGGAAACCAACAGACCATCGGCGGATGAGCGTCGTCAGCACCATGAGAAGATGATGAATATGAGTCCTGAGGAGCGTGACGCCTATCGTCAGGAGCGCTATCAGAAGATGCGGGAACAGGCGCAGCAGCAGGGTGTTGAAATGCCTGAAACACCACCATGGGTAGCTCGCCAAAAGGCGATGGCAGAAGAGTGGGCTAAACACCAGGCAGTGATTGAAGGGATGACCGATGAAGAGCGTGCCGCCTGCCATGCCATGCACAAAAGACATATGGGTATGGGGCCTGGAATGGGGCGGGGTCACGGCATGGGACCGGGGCAGGGCCAAGCCTGCGGTCACGGCTGCCAGGGACCCTATGGGAATCCTGGAGCGATGAGCGCCCCCCGATATCCCGGATATGGCTATGGTCCTGCACCGTATGGTCAGGGTAATTTCTGGGATCCCAGCTACTGATAATCCGTTGTTCGGTGAACCTGAGAGGGGGCTTATGCCCCCTTTTTAATTGGCGATCGATTCTGCAGTTCATGGGCCTCTGATTCGGAAAGGTAGCGCCAGGGCCTGGGTATCAATCCGGGAACCTTTTGCCGGTACTGTCGGTAGGTCTCACCATGAAAAACCACCAGTTTTTGCTCCTCCAGTCTGGAACCCAGCCACAGATAGAGGGTGATTGAGATTGCCGAGACCAGTCGGGCTGGGTCCATATCCTGAGTCCAGACAAGCAGCAACCCGAGGCTATACCAGGGGTGACGCACATACCGATGCATGGGGGATATGTGCAGCTGTTCCTGATCGGCCACCATTTGCTGTCGCCGTGCCAGCTGGCTGAATCCGAGGAACTCCTGCCCATCATAAAAACGCAGAGACCAGACAAATCCCAGGCAGGCCAGCAGCATCAATGCGTATGCCAACAGGGACCAGATTCCCTGCCACATCCAGAGCGGTTCACTGCGTAGCATCCAGGCCATGATCAGTGGCGGGATCAGCAGAACGGTTGCCAGCAGATTGAAAAGAATTCGGTACCAGGGGGTTATCCGGGGAAAGCGGCTGGCCAGCCACTGCTTGAGGGTCAGCGAAGCCAGAGTGGAGTGAATCAGGAAGTAACCAAGCCACAGCAGAGCCAGCAGGATCAGGTAGGTGTTTTGGTTCATCAGAGTCGATAGGGTTCCTGACCGCAGGCCATGTGATATGACAAATTTAGCCTATGACTCGGCAGAGGAGAATCCCTGCCGAAGTGGAACTCAATTGTCTCAGAACAGGTTGCTGAAACAGCGCCGGGCCGAAACCCGGCGTTACAAGGGATCAGCCGACGAATTTACCTTGCTGCAGAAGTTGAGCCTCCATCAGTTCCAAATCTCTGGAACCGGAGATCACCACAGTTGGATCCGGTACAAAATCCAGGTCAGGATTGAGGCGTTCGTATGGCACTGAATTGAGTATCACCCGCATGGCGTTGAGTCGGGCCTTGTGTTTGTCGTTTGAGCGGATAGTCGTCCAGGGTGCGTGAGTGGTGTTGGTGCGTTTCAACATCTCATACTTCTGCTGAGTGAAATCGTCCCATCTGTCCTGGGCCTGGACGTCGATCTCAGACAGTTTCCATTGGCGCAATGGGTCGTTCTTGCGCCTCTCGAATCGTCTCGCCTGCTCCTCTTTGGTGACTGAGAAGTAGAGTTTCACCAGAATGGTGCCCTGTCGAACCAGATCCTTTTCAAATCCGGGGCAGCCGATCATGAAATTCTCATACTCTTCATCACTGCAAAATCCGAAGATCGGTTCAACCACGGCCCGGTTGTACCAGCTGCGGTCGAACAGCACCACTTCGCCGCCACGTGGGCATTGGGTGACATATTTCTGAAAGAACCACTGGGTCTTCTGTTCATCTGTGGGTTTGCCCAGGGCCACCACCCGGTAGTGCTTTTCGTTCATGTAGCGGGTGACTCGTCGGATGGTGCCGCCTTTGCCGGCTGCGTCCCGTCCTTCGAAGAGGATGATCATACGGGTGCGGGTCTTCTCCAGATACTGCTGCATCTTGATCAGTTCAGCCTGGTACGGTTTCAGCTCCTCCTCCCGCTTGAAACGTCTGACCGCCTTTTTCTCCTGCTTCCTCTCCTCTTCGGCGTCAGCTTTCAGCTTGTGATAGTCCGCCAGCAGTTCATCAAGCCTTACTGGCTGCTCATCAACGAGGATAGTGTCCGGGTTACTGATGGTGTCGTTCATATGCCCCCTCTCTACGTCGTTTAAAAAATTAGTAATATCTTATGCTTTTTCGGCGCAAGATGTTGGTGTTTTTTTGATCATTATCATGAGTTTTCAAAAGCGATAGGCGGATTCGATCTGAGCACGGGTCAGGATGCCTTGAATACGCCAATAGTGGGCCTCATCAAACCATTCGATATAGAGTGCTTCCGCACTGCTGTTGTCCAATATTTCCAGTGCCTCCTGCAGGGTGGACTGCATACGGATGGGCGACATCTGGTAGCGGGTTGCCGGGATTTTCAGCAGATCGATCTCTGCATCGTCCTGCAGTTCCAGGTTGCGCAAAAGTTCCACGCTGGGCATCAGGGCCAGCTCGTCATCAGGGCCATTGATCAGCACCCATTCAGGCTTCTGGTTGAGCGCCATCTTGGCCGCATCCCGACTCAGGCTTGCATCGAGCTGAACAAAGCTGCGGTTCATGAATTCAGCCGCCCCGGTTCGGCGCAGGGACTGCATCACCGGATCGGTATGGTAGTTCAATCCGGTGGCTTCCAGCAGGGTGTGAAACATGGAGGATTTGCCGAACACCTCGCTGCTGACCAGGCTGGCCACCACGATTGCCAGCATACCGGGCATGATGATCTCCGGATTGTGGGTCAATTCAATCACCGTGGCCAGGGCCGCCAGCGGCGCCTGCAGTGCGGCCCCCATCACCGCACCCATACCGATCAGGGCATAGACGCCAGGGTCGGAGACCGGCCCGTCGAGCAGCAGTGAGGGAAGCGGGGCAAACACCCCGCCGAGTGCCGCGCCGATGAACAGGGCAGGGCCGATGGTGCCGCCCGGGATGCCCAGTCCGATACTCGCTGCGGTGGCGATCAGTTTCGCCACCACCAAAAGCACAAGCAGGCTCAATCCGATTTCACCCAGTAAGATCTGATTGACCGTGTCATAGCCGATGCCCATCACCTGGGGGGCGACCAGCGCACACAGACCGACCAGCACACCAGCGCTCAGGTTGCGTAGCCAGATACTCATTTTCTGGCTCTTGTCGGAGATGAATTCGATCAGTTGAACATAGGCGGCTGAGACAGTGCCGGCGGCCAGTCCCAGCATCAGGATGAAGGCCAGTTCGTGCAGCGAGCCGAGCTGGATGATCTCCAGGTCGAATACCCGCTCTCCCTCGAACATCATCAGGGAGAGGCTGTTGGCGCTGACGGCAGCCAGCATGATCGGTATGAAACTGATCAGGGTGTACTCCATCATCACCACTTCCAGGGCAAAGATCACCCCGGCCAGCGGGGTGTCGAAAGAGGCGGAGATGCCGGCCGCCGTGCCACAACCGACCAGGATGCGAATGCTGTTGTTGGGCAGGGATAGATATTGGCCAAGCAGCGAACCGCTGGCAGCACCGAGAAATACATGGGGGCCCTCTCTACCCACCGAATGGCCGGTAATGATGGCGATTGCGGCGCCGAAAAACTGCAGCAGCAAGCCGCGCAGGGAGAGGTGTCCCTGGTGGTAGATCAGACGTTCCATGACCCGCGCGATACCCAGCACATGGAGTCCCTTGGAGAAGCGCACGAACATCAGTCCCAGCAGCAGTCCGCCGACAATCGGCAGGGCGAACTGGACCAGCGGCGGCAGGGCTTCATAGTTCTCCACCTGGCCGCCAGGCAGCATGGATGCCTGGATCGACTCCACCAGCAGGCGAAACAGCACGATCACCATACCGGCAAGGAAGCCGCACAGCAGTCCAATGACCGACAGAATCAACAGCGCGTCATGACGGGAGAGCTGCAGTCGCAGACGGTCGAACCAATTAACTATCCCATCGAGTAACACGTTGTGGAAACCTATAGCGTAGAATGGACTGCGAAACAGAATAAGATACTGGAGCAGTCATAAAATGTCAGCAAATCAAATGGTTCTTGATCGGCCTGAAGCCTATGTCACAGGTCAGGAACTGGACCTCATGGAGCAGCTTCTGCGGTTCGATGGGATGCGCGGAATCGAGCTGGGTTGCGGCGCTGCCTGGCTGACAAAAACCCTGGCCCGGCGCTATCCCGATTCCCGTTTCATCGCCACCGAGGTGGACACTATTCAACACCGGAAGAACCTGCAGGAGTCGATTGGCAATCTCGAGTTCCGGCTTGAGGGGGCGGAGTCGATCAGCGAGCCGGACGAGAGTCTGGATGCGGTCTGGATGTTGAAATCTCTCCACCATGTACCCACCGATCTGATGGTGCAGGCGATGGATGAAATAGCACGGGTGCTCAAACCCGGTGGTTATGCCTACTTCTCCGAGCCGGTCTACAGTGGTGAATTCAATGCCCTGATGAGCCTCATCCATGATGAGAAACAGGTGCGGCAAGCGGCATTTAACGCGATCTGCCGTTTGGCGGAACGGGATGATATGACCCTGCAGCAACAGCTGTTTCTCAATGTGCCCGGCTGTTACGAGAGCTGGGAGGTGTTTGAATCCCGTTTTCTCAAGGTGACCCATACCAGGCTGGATCTGGATCAGCAAAGATACCAGCAGATCAGGCAGGCCTTCAGTGAGCACCTGGGTGATGACGGGGCCCATTTTCTCAAACCCCATCGAATTGACCTGTTGAGAAAGCAGCCGCGATAGTGCGACTGGACTGGGATTGAGTACGTGTCTATTAGTTAATCGGCAATTACTTTAAAAAGATCGTTGCATAGCAGTGGGAACCCTGCTCTAATGAGAATCATTAACATTTGATGGCTGAACACTCTCTGCAGGACAAGTGGCTTTGAAATCTACCCTCTCAGACGATCTGGTGAAACTGTCTGATTTGCCGGTCGGCAGCCGAGCCGCAATCAAACGGGTAAAGGGTGGTCGGCTTTTGGTCCACCGGCTGCTCAGTCTTGGCCTGCGAACGGGTTCTGAAATCGAATTGCTGCAACGTCGTGGGAGCGGTGTGGTTGTGGCTTGTCAGGGCAGTCGGGTGGCTTTGGGCGCCGGTGTGGCGGAGAAGCTGCTGCTCAGCCCGGTCGACAAAACGGTTTAATCCAAGGATCCAGTAACGCGAAATGGCCTGCCACGACACCGAATCATCTAGTAGTAGACCCAATTCGGGCATCCTGACCATTGCCCTGGCCGGTAATCCCAACTGCGGCAAAACAGCCCTGTTCAATATCCTCACCGGTATCCGTCAGCGTACCGGTAACTGGCCTGGGGTCACGGTTGATCGCAAGGAGGGTCAGTTCACCATCGACAGTGACGAGGTGAATGCTGTCGATCTACCCGGTATCTACTCTCTCGATGCATCCTCCCAGGATGAGAAGGTTACCCGTGACTATCTGCTCTCCGGTGAGGCGGATCTGATCGTCAATGTGGTGGATGCCTCCAATCTGGAGCGGAATCTCTATTTCACCGTGCAGATGCTGGAGATGGGAGTGCCCCTGATCCTCGCCTTGAACATGATGGATGTGGCGCGCAAGCGCGGTCTTGAGATCGATATTCAGCGTCTCAGCGAAGAGCTAGGCTGCCAGGTGATACCCATTGTGGCGGTCAGTGGTGAGGGGGTCACCAAGCTCAAAGGCACGATTCAGGATCTGGCCGCTGAGCGGGTCAAGGGCGGTTTTCCGTTGGCCCAGGATGAGGTGGTTGAGCAGGCGATCACCGATCTGGAGAGTGGCTTGCAACTGCCGGAGAGTCGTTACCATTCTCAACGTCGCTGGTTGCTGCTGAAGATGCTGGAGGGGGATGAGTTCGCCCTCAACTATGCCGATGATTTGTTGCATGAACGGATCCGGCATTGGGGCAAAATGATCGAGGACCGGGTGGACGAGGAGCTCGATATTCACATCGCCGACTCCCGCTTCAGCCATGCCCATGCGATTGCCCAGATCGCCACCCGTAACCATGGCCGGCTGGAAAAGACGGTCAGTGACCGGATCGACAAGCTGGTGCTCAGTCGCCTCTTCGGTATTCCCATCTTTCTTGCGGTGATGTATCTGATGTTCATGTTCGCCATCAACATCGGCGGCGCCTTCATCGACTTTTTCGATGGGGTTGCCGGCGCGCTGTTTGTCGATGGTTTCGGCCGCCTGCTGAACAGCTGGGGATTGCCGGACTGGCTGGTGGTGCTGCTGGCGGATGGTGCTGGTGGTGGCATCCAGGTAGTGGCCACCTTCATTCCCATCATCACCGCTCTCTATCTGTTTCTCTCGGTGGTGGAGGATTCCGGTTACATGGCCCGCGCCGCCTTTGTCATGGACCGCTTCATGCGCTCCATCGGACTTCCCGGCAAGGCCTTCGTGCCGATGATCGTCGGCTTCGGCTGTAACGTGCCGGCGGTGATGGCGACCCGAACTCTGGAGAGTGAGCGGGAGCGAAAACTGACCATCCTGATGAACCCGTTCATGTCCTGTGGCGCCCGCCTGCCGGTCTATGTGTTGTTTGCTGCGGCCTTCTTTCCAGAGAGTGGTCAGAACCTGGTCTTCGGTCTCTATCTGATCGGCATCATGGTGGCCATATTGACCGGACTGATCATGAAGAAGACCCTGCTCTCCGGTGAGAGCTCGGGTTTCATGATGGAGCTGCCCCACTACCACATGCCGACCCTGCGCGGGGTGATGCTGCGTACCTGGGACCGGGTGAAGCTCTTCATCAAAGAGGCGGGGCAGGTGATAGTGCTGATGGTGCTGGTGATCAACACCCTCAACTCAATCGGTACAGACGGCAGCTTCGGCAATGAGGATACGGAGCATTCGGTGCTCAGTGCGGTGAGCAAGGCGGTAACCCCGGTGCTCTCGCCGATGGGCATCTCCGAGGATAACTGGCCGGCGACGGTTGGGGTGTTTACCGGGATATTGGCCAAGGAGACCGTAGTGGGTACCCTGGATGCACTCTATACCAATCTGGCCAATGATGAGGCGGGCATTACACCGCAACACGATGCGTTCGACTTCTGGCGAGCCATCCGTGAGGCAGCGGCCAGCGTACCGGAGAATCTGCTGGGCGTGAAGGACTTGGTCACCGATCCTCTGGCAATGGATGTGGGGGATATCTCCAATCAGCAAGCGGCGGCTGAAGCGCAGGAGATCAATGTGGGGGTCTTCGGCGCCATGGCCGCCCGTTTCGATGGCCAGGCCGGGGCCTTCGCCTATCTTCTGTTCATACTGCTCTACTCACCCTGTGTGGCAACCATCGGCGCGATCCGCCGGGAGGCCGGTGCGAAATGGGCCGCCTTCGTCGTCGCCTGGTCGACAGGCGTCGCCTATATCAGCGCCAGCCTCTTCTATCAGCTCTCCACCTATGACAGTCATCCTGACAGCGGGCTGTTCTGGGTGATTGTTCTGATCGGCATGCTGGTGGCCACCATCGCCGGGTTGAGATTCTGGTCGCTGCGAGATCAGAGCAACACCGAGGTGGAAGCCTGATGCTGTCAGCGATTCGCGATTATTTGCAGCAGCGTGGTGAGGCGTCCCTTGCCGATATCTCCCGGCATCTGGACGCGGATTCGGATGCGGTGCGGGGCATGCTCGAACAGTGGGAGCGTAAAGGCCGGGTTGAGCGACGCAAGGTGAAGGCGGAGTGTGGCAGCAGCTGTAACCGTTGCGATCCCTCGTCAATGGAGCTCTATGTGTGGCGTGGTGGAAAGCGTTCCTCCTGAGCGTGGAATAACCCAACATCCAGCCTAGCGCGATTTGCCTTTATTCGCAGATTATCAAATCTTACTCTTTCAGCTTGATCACCAGACTGGTAATGCCGTTTTGCTTGGCCAGTTTACGGGCGCTGTTGAGTTGCGACTGTGACCGGTAGGGACCACTGCGCACCCGGTGGTAGGTATCCCGGTTGTTGATGCTCACCCGCTGAATCTCAGCTTCGATACCGATCAGGGCCAGTCTTGCCTTGAGGCGATCCGCATCCTGGTGCTTTCTGAATGAACCCATCTGCAGGATATAACCCCCGTTGCTGCGCTCACGGCTCACTTGGCGATTCTCGCTTGGGCTGGGTCTGCGCGGTGTGGCTGTTGGTTCGGGGGTGACGATCTCCTCATCCGGAATCACCACCTCCATTTCCGGCAGGATGGTATAGAATTCGAAGTTGGGTTTTGGGGCCGTCTGTTGCGGTTCCCGGCTCTGTTGTGGTTTGGTGGCAATGCCGGGGATTTCGTGACTTCTGAGCTGCTGACCCAACTGCAGCCAGGCCAATCCCGCCAGAAACAGCCCGGCCACCAGACCGCCGAAAAAGAACAACCCGTGACTGCAACTGGTGGGGCGCTTTTTCTTGCTCCCTGCTCGGTGTTTGTAGTCCGCCACGTCAGTTACATCTTCTCAGGTGCGGAGACACCCAGCAGTCCCAGGCCGTTACGAATCACCTGGCGGGTCGCGAGGATCAGCTGCAGGCGGGCATCGCGCAGTTTGGCATCCTCCACCAGGAACTTGTGGGCGTTGTAATAGGTATGGAAGTCGGTGGCCAGGTCACGCAGATAGTGGGTCAACTGGTGTGGCTCTTCACTCAGGGCGGAGAGCTCCAGTGCTTCCGGGTATTTTGCCAGGTTGGTCAGCAGGGCCTCTTCCTGGGGTTCGACGAGGCAGGCGTAATCGATCGCATTGGCGTCGCTGGCGATGGTGATCTGCTGCTCGGCCGCCTGCTGCAGCACACTGCAGATCCTGGCGTGGGCATATTGCACGTAGTAGACCGGATTGTCGTTGGACTGGGATTTGGCCAGATCCAGATCGAAATCCATGTGCTGCTCACATTTGCGCATCACATAGAAAAAGCGGGCCGCATCGGCGCCAACCTCTTTGCGCAGCTCCCGCAGGGTGACGAACTCACCGGATCGGGTCGACATCTGCATCTTCTCACCGCCACGGTAGAGAATGGCGAACTGCACCAGCAGTACATCGAGCTTGTCCGCATCCTCACCCAGCGCCTGCAGCGCCGCCTTGACCCTCGGCACATAGCCGTGGTGGTCGGCACCCCAGACATCGATGACCCGTTCGAAACCGCGTTGCAGTTTGTCCAGGTGGTAGGCGATATCCGAAGCGAAGTAGGTGGTCTGGCCATTGTCCCTTACCACCACCCGGTCTTTTTCATCACCGAAATCGGTCGAGCGGAACCAGAGCGCGCCACCTTTTTCATACAGGTGTCCGCTGCCACGCAGGCGTTCGATCACCTGGTTCACCGCGCCGGACTCCATTAGACTGCGTTCGGAGTACCACTCCTCGTAGTTGACCCCGAACAGGGAGAGATCGTCGCGGATATCGTCGAGTATGGTGTTCAGGCCCAGCTCGAAGACGAACCGGTAGCGGTTGTCTCCCAGCAGCTTTTTCGCCTGCTGGATCAGGCCGTCGATATGGGCCTCTTTGTCACCACCGTCGGGCTCGTCGGCGGGTACTCCCTCAAACAGGGTCTCCGCCGCAACTTTGTAATCCTCGCCATGGTCCCGGTGCAGGGTGGCGGCGATATCCCACACATAGTCCCCTTTGTAGCCGTTGGCGGGAAAGGTCAGGCTCTCGTCACACAGTTCCAGGTAGCGCAGCCAGACCGAGGTGGCGAGAATATCCATCTGCCGCCCTGCGTCGTTGACGTAATACTCCCGGTGTACCTGATAGCCCACCGCTTCGAGCAGGTCGGCGACCACCGAACCATAGGCCGCTCCCCGACCATGCCCCACATGCAGGGGACCGGTGGGATTGGCTGAAACATATTCGACCTGAACCTTTTTGCCTGCTCCCAGGTCGCTCCGTCCATAGCGATCGGCCTGGTTGATGATGGTGGGGATCAGAGTGTGATAAGCCGTTGATGAGAGTGTGAAATTGATAAATCCGGGTCCGGCGATATCGCACTTTTCCACCAGCTCGGAGGCGGGCAGGGCATCGATGATCGCCTGCGCCAGCTCTCGGGGGTTTTTGCCCGCCGGTTTGGCCAGCACCAGCGCCGCATTGGTGGCGAAGTCACCATGCTTGCTGTCTCTTGCCCGTTCGATTTTGGGCGCCGTCAGGGAATCGGACGGTATCATGTCCTGGGCGGCGAGTTGCTGCAGCGCCGTGACTACCAATTGCTCGATTTGCTTCTTCATTTCAGATGTCGGATTTACCACTTTCAGAGGCGGGCAAGGATACCAGGAATTGGCCTGTTCGTGGGAGATTCCGGAGAATTTGTTGCATTTCGAGACATTGTCGAAAAAATTGCTGAATCTGGCGTTAACTCCGGGTAAAAGCCGTGATGGCAGGCCCGGTTTGAGCTGAAAAATGTAATGATTTCAGGTCAGAAAGGCTTCATCCTCTGGTCACACGTTAGTCATATTGGCTACCTACACTTGGTTCACGAAGATACCAAGGAAAAGAAAATGCCAGTCGAGAAACGATACAGTAAACGCTATCCGATGGATGGCGAGGTCTATATCCGCTACAGAAAACAGCGGTTGCTTCCGGCAAAAGCGGTGAACTGCTCCATGCAGGGGATCTACCTGCGTACCGAAAGCCTGACCATGCTGACCGGGTCGCTGGTGGAATTGGAGCTGTTCCGTGGTGGTCGGCAGTGGTCGATCATGGGGGTGGTCACCCACACCCAGCAAGATGGTGTCGGGGTGATGTTCTGGAAACCCCAGGCAGAGCTCTATGAGTCGGTGATTGCGGAAGCTTCTGATCTTAGAAGAGTTGCCGCCGTACCTCAGCCCACCCCTGTGGATGTTCACCCTTAGGGCCTATTGGATCAGCGTTAACAGGCTCTAATAACCAGGATCCCAACCCGGTCACAATCACATGGAGTGTCTGATGGAAACCGCTGGTCCATTGTCATCTCCATGTAACAAACCTCCTGTTTAATAAGGCGCTAAATATTGGCAGCCTATGGACACGGAGATGACAATCCCAAGAATACTTGCAGTAGACGACGAACCAGCGGTTGGCGAGATGCTGCGTTTCATCCTCGAGCAGGATGGTTTTCAGGCGGATTTCGCTGAAGATGCGACCCAGGCGATCAGTCAGATCAAAAAGTCCCGTCCCGATCTGATTCTGCTGGATTGGATGCTGCCTGGGATGAGTGGTGTCGAACTCGCCGGTCGCTTGAAAAAAGATCGGGAGACCGAGTCGATACCGATCATCATGCTCACGGCTAAAGGCGAGGAGAACGACAAGGTCACCGGGCTGGATATCGGTGCCGAAGACTATGTCACCAAGCCTTTCTCCGCACGGGAACTGCTGGCCCGAATCCGCTCCATTCTGCGCCGGGTATCACCCCTGCTGGCCGGGGAAGTGCTGGACTGCGGCGGTCTGCAACTCGACCCGGTCAGCCATCGTGTCACCTCGGATGAGGATGTGATCGAACTGGGTCCGACAGAGTTCCGCCTGCTGCACTACTTCATGACCCACCGGGAGCGGGTCTTCTCACGCAGTCAGTTGCTTGACCGGGTCTGGGGAACCAACGTCTATATCGAAGAGCGTACCGTCGATGTGCATATCCGGCGTCTGCGCAAGGCGCTGGAACCCTCTGGTAAAGAGAAGCTGCTGCAGACTGTTCGGGGTGCGGGCTACCGTTTTTCCGACAAGCTTTAGTGTTTCAGCAAGACGACTAAGTCAAGGATGTCGCGTCCTGATCTACTGAGGCCGATTGCGATTCAATGGAATGTGGCAGAGGTTCTTATAACTGTAACAAAACTGTCATCTAAATCTCATCCAGTATTCATCTTGCAGGCCTATGCTCTGCGAACCTAATAAAACGTCAAATGTTTTTTGGTTGACTAAATTCTCGGAAGGAGAGAAATATTATGAAGAAGCTGATTTCAGCAGCGGTCGCGATTTCGCTGACCGGTTTTGTGGGCATGGCCTCAGCCCGCGACTACATCAGCGTAGTCGGTTCCTCTACCGTATACCCATTTGCTACCGTGGTTGCTGAGCAGTTCGGCAAAACCAGCAAGTTCAAAACCCCGAAGATCGAATCAACCGGTTCCGGCGGTGGTTTGAAACTCTTCTGCGCCGGTGTCGGTGTCGAACATCCTGACATCACCAACGCTTCCCGTCGCATCAAGAAATCTGAAGTTGAGCGCTGCGCTGGCAACGGCATCAACGACATCATCGAAGTCAAAGTCGGCTACGACGGTATCGCCCTGGCCAACTCCAAGAAGGCTCCTCAGTTCAAAGTGACCCGTAAGGACATCTTCCTGGCTCTGGCCAAAGAGGTTCCGGATCCTAAGGATCCCATGAGCGGCAAACTGGTTGCCAACCCTTACATGACCTGGAAAGACGTGAACAAAGATCTGCCTGACATGGCAATCGAAGTACTGGGTCCTCCTCCCACTTCCGGTACCCGTGACGCTTTCGCTGAGCTGGCAATGGAAGGTGGCTGTAAGAAGATCGATTGGATCAAAGCCATGAAGAAGAAGGACAAGAAAGCTTACAAGGCTCTCTGCCACACCGTTCGTGAAGACGGCAAATACATCGAAGCCGGTGAGAACGACAACCTGATCGTTCAGAAACTGGAAGCCAACAAAGGCGCCCTGGGCGTATTCGGTTACAGCTTCCTGGATCAGAACTCCGACAAGGTTCAGGGTTCCCTGATCGACGGCGTTGCCCCGACTTTCGAACTGATTGCCGATGGCAGCTATCCGGTTTCCCGTCCGCTCTACTTCTACGTGAAGAAAGCACACATGGGCAAAATCCCCGGTATCACTGAATATCTGGCTGAGTTCAGCAGTGATAAAGCCTGGGGCGAAGAGGGCTATCTGGCTGACAAGGGCCTGATCCCGATGCCTACTGAAGAGCGTAAAGCTTTCAAGAGCGACATCGAAGCGATGAAACCTCTGAAGCTCTAATGGGCTGAAGCTTTGGCTGCAAGAAGCGGCTGCTTGTGAAACACAAGTAGCCGCTTTTTTCTGGGTAGTAAGAAAGATGCATACATCCACACTGATTATTCTGCTATTGGGCCTGATGTCGCTGGCCTATTACTTCGGGCGCAAACGCTCTCTCACTCTTGTTGGGGGAAAGGTTCGCGATCTTCATTCACTACCCTCTTACTATGGAATGCAGACCGCCATGTGGTGTGGCATTCCGGCACTGATTCTATTGGCGTTTTGGTTATCCTTCGAAGAGTCTGTGGTCACCGGTATGGTGGTCGAATCGCTTCCGCAAGAGGTTCAGAACCTGCCCCCTGAGCGCCTTGATCTTGTTCTAAACGATGTTCGAAATCTGTCACAAGGTGATATTGTCTCCTCGACAGTTGATCAAACCATGCAGCAGGCGGCAGATCACTACACCAGTCTGATGAGCATCAGCCATATGGCGCTTTTCGTGGTTGCGCTGAGTGTGGCGATACTGGCTGGCCTATGGGCGCAACGCACCATCACGCGTGAACAGAGGGCGCGAAACCGGGTTGAAAAAGCGATTAATTTCTTTCTGCTTTCAAGTTCAACCCTGGCGATATTCACGACCGTAGGTATCGTGCTTTCAGTGCTGTTTGAATCTGTCAGGTTCTTTCAGCAAATCCCAGTTACAGAATTTTTGTTCGGTCTGGAGTGGTCGCCGCAGACCGCCATAAGACCTGATCAGGTTGGATCATCCGGCGTGTTCGGCTCTGTGCCTCTGTTCGCGGGCACCATGCTGATCACCCTGATTGCGATGATTGTCGCCGTACCCATCGGCCTGATGTCGGCGATCTACATGGCGGAGTATGCCAGTAAACATTTCCGTACCCTGGCCAAGCCGGTGCTGGAAGTGTTGGCTGGTATTCCCACCGTTGTATATGGATTCTTCGCGGCGCTGACCGTGGCCCCGTTCTTCCGGGATCTGGGGACCGACATCGGCTTGACTGTCTCCTCTGAGTCGGCTCTGGCTGCAGGCGTTGTAATGGGTATCATGATCATCCCATTCGTATCCTCTCTTTCCGACGATGTAATCAACGCTGTCCCACAAGCAATGCGTGACGGCTCCTATGGCCTGGGCGCCACCCGTTCCGAAACCATCCGTAATGTCATCATACCGGCCGCACTGCCGGGTATCGTGGGTGGTGTATTGCTGGCAGTTTCCCGTGCCATCGGTGAGACCATGATCGTGGTCATGGCCGCCGGCCTCTCCGCCAACCTTACCGCGAATCCCTTGGAGGCGGTGACAACAGTAACCGTACAGATCGTTACTCTGTTGGTCGGGGATCAGGAATTCGACAGCGCCAAGACTCTGGCCGCCTTCGCCCTGGCGCTGGTGCTCTTTGTCATCACCTTGGCGCTCAACATGATCGCACTGCACATCGTACGTAAGTATCGGGAACAGTATGAATAATCAGCAGCAACAACATAAAAAAACCATGGATCGGGTGCAGAAGGGACTGGATCGCCGTTATCGTCAGGAGAGGCATTTTAAGTGGCTAGGTTTGGGTGCAATCATGCTGGGCCTGGTATTTGTCTCTTTTCTGTTTATCACGATTATCTCTAACGGTTACACCGCGTTTCAGCAGACCTACGTGAAGCTGGATGTGTTTTATGATCCGGAGATGATTGCGCCGATTGGGGAGACCGATCCGGAGCTGCTTTCAAGAGCCAACTATGGTGGATTGATCAAAGCCTCGATGCGGCAGATGTTTCCTGATGTGACCAATCGCCGAGAGAAAAAGGTGCTGTATGGTCTGATCAGTAGCGGCGCCACATATGAGATCCGGGATGCGGTGATGAATAACCCGGAACTGATCGGCACCAAACAGGAAGTCTGGGTAGTGGCTGACGATGATTTCGACATGCTGATCAAAGGTCATATCGACCTGCGCTTACCCGAGAGCGATCGCCGCATCAAGGATAATCAACTGGCCTGGATCCATGATTTACAGGAGCAGGACCGGGTAGAGAAAAGGTTCAATACCACCTTTTTCACAGCCGGTGATTCCAGAGAGCCTGAACTGTCTGGTATCAAAGGTGCTGCCTATGGTTCGTTCTTTACCTTGCTGATATGTTTGACCCTCGCCTTTCCGGTAGGTGTTGCCGCAGCGGTCTATTTGGAGGAGTTTGCTCCCAAAAACCGCTGGACCGATATCATCGAGGTGAACATTAACAATCTTGCTGCTGTACCTTCCATCGTATTCGGTCTATTGGGTCTGGCGGTCTTCATCAACTTCTTCGGTCTGCCCAGATCGGTACCCCTGGTTGGTGGTCTGGTATTGGCATTGATGACCTTGCCGACCATCATTATCGCCAGTCGAGCCGCACTTAAGTCGGTACCCCCTTCGATCAGAGAGGCCGCGCTGGGTGTTGGCGCTTCTCCGATGCAGACCATAACTCATCATGTAGTGCCATTGGCGCTACCGGGTATGTTGACCGGCACGATCATCGGCATGGCGCAGGCTTTGGGTGAGACCGCACCACTACTGATGATCGGTATGGTGGCGTTTATCGTAGATGTGCCGGGTAGCGTGATGGATCCGTCAGCTGTCCTGCCTGTACAGATCTATCTGTGGGCAGACAGTCCGGAGCGTGCCTTCGTCGAACGTACATCCGCAGCGATTATGATACTGCTGGCCTTTCTCATCAGCATGAATCTGCTGGCGGTCTGGCTGAGAAAGAAATTTGAGCGCCGTTGGTAGACTGGCGTAAGTGAGGAAATTGTGGAACAAGTAATGAATGAGACAAGTACCGCAACGCCAGGTTTAGCAGAAGAAACCGAAGCTGCTGCGGGAACAGTGCAGAGTACGGATGCCACCGTCGGTGAGATCTATGTTGATGATCCACGTATGACCTGCCGTAACGTCAATGTCTATTATGGTGAAAAGCAGGCGATTTTCGATGTCAGTCTGGACATCGGCAAGAACCAGGTGATCTCCATGATTGGCCCTTCCGGTTGTGGTAAATCAACCTTTCTGCGTTGCCTGAATCGGATGAATGACACCATTGATGTCTGCAGGGTAACCGGTCAGATAAAGATGGATGAGCAGGATATCTATGATGGTGGTTTGGATGTGGTTCCACTGCGCGCCAGTGTCGGTATGGTGTTCCAGAAACCCAACCCCTTTCCCAAGTCGATCTATGACAACATCGCCTATGGTCCGAAGATTCATGGTCTGAGTGATAACAAAGAGCACCTGGATTCGATCGTAGAGAGTTCACTGCAGAGAGCCGGTCTGTGGGAAGAGGCCAAGGATCGCCTCGATCAGCCGGGTACCGGTCTCTCCGGTGGTCAACAGCAGCGGCTCTGCATTGCCCGCGCGATTGCAGTCAGTCCTGAAGTCATTCTGATGGATGAGCCCTGTTCCGCACTCGACCCGATTGCTACGGCAAAAATCGAGGAGTTGATCGATGAGTTGCGAGAGAACTTTACCATCGCAATTGTCACCCACTCCATGCAGCAGGCTGCTCGTGTCAGTCAACGTACCGCCTATTTTCATTTGGGTAAATTGATCGAAGTGGGGGAGACCGATCAGATCTTTACCTCACCCAGACACAAACTGACTGAAGACTACATCACCGGCCGTTTCGGCTAACGCGAGGGCGGATCTGCAATGAATGACATGACAAACGGACATATCGTGAAGGCCTACAGCGCAGAGCTTAACCATCTGAATAAGCTGGTGCTGGATATGGGTACCATGGGGCAGGACCAACTGCGCAGGGCGGTGCAGACTCTGAAGGATGAAGATCCGAAGGCGGCCGGCCATGTGATCGACCGTGATCGTAAACTGAATGAAATCGATGTACAGGCGGATGAAGAGATTATCCGCTTGATCGCTAAGCGTCAGCCGATGGCAAAGGACCTTCGCGACATCCTGACCGTACAGAAGACCATCTCGGACCTGGAGCGGGTGGGGGATGAAGCGCGTAAGATCGCTAACCTCACCATCCATTTCTATGACAACGGGAAAAATCCTCCCAGCAAAGAGATTCTGCATGACATCTACGACATGTCGGAGTATGTCGATGAGATGCTGGGGCTGAGTCTGGTGGCCTTTACCGAGCTTGATCTGGACAAGGCGATGGAAGTGATTGAGATGGACAAAAAGCTCTACGAGGATTTCAGAGGAAGTCTGCGTCGTCTTTCAACCTTTATCATGGAAGATTCACGCAATGTAGGCTCTGTTGTGGATATCGTACTGGCGCTGCGTGCCCTGGAGCGGATTGGCGGTCACGCCAAGAATATCGGTGGCTTTGTGATTTTTCTGGTCACTGGAAAAGATGTTCGGCACGAGGACATTCATGCGATTACCGCTGAGATTGAAGCCAGCCGAGTGGCTGAATAGGCGCCACCAACAGACAACACTCCCCTCATAATGTCCCATCCCTCACGATCTTCTAGAGGGATGGGAATTCGTTATACCAGGTTCACTTATTGCCTTGAGAGAGTTTGCTGATCTTTTTTGCAGCAATGTTGACACTACGGCGCATCAGTTCGAATGAGCGGGTCAATGCACCAATCTCATCATCTCTTTCTGAGTAAAACGGTTGATTGCTACGCCCAAGGCTGACCTCTTTGGCGATCTCTGTGATCTCCTGTATGGGTTGAATGATCTTCTGCTGTACAACCCGGATAAGCACCAGTAGAACGATTGCAAAGAGTACAGTGATTGTTACGATGACAATCAGAAATCGTTTCAGAACGGCGGAGTTGAGATCGGCCAGGGGTACGCCGACCAGGCTGGCGCCGATGATCGTGCCGGTCTTCCAAGCGTATCCGGAATTTGTGCCGTAACGATCAACGATCTCCTGCGGTGCTGTTTTCGCTGAACCATGACAGATCAGGCAACCATCACTGACTTTTGTTGCAGCCGCGGAGATCAGGTATTGGTTACCCTGGATCTCACCGGTCATGACAAGACCGTCATCCGGGTTACCGTAGCGCAACATCTCCAGGACTTTGAGTTCAAGCCCTTGTGGGTAGTTGTCCTTATTGAGTGGATTGTCACTCACCATTCGGATCAGGTAGCTGGGTTGCAGTTTTTTGAACTGAGTTGCCAGCTCCTTTGCCATGACCGTGGATGAGACCACGGGAGGAAAGAAAACCCCCTGGGGTAGGAAGTGGGGTCTGGTCCGCTCCCTGACGATAGAGCGTGCTGAGCGGACCACGTCGACCATGAGCTTGAGTTCCTTGTCAGCTTGAGAATAGAGTTCATCCTTGGTGATGAAATAGATGGTCGGTATGGCAATTAAAATACTGACCAGATAGATGATAAAAAGCCCTCTATAAAAAGCAGTTGAAACAGATCCTGTTTTTGTTGTTTCCCGGGACGCAAGACTCATTGGACTTATCAGCAGCCTGGTTTGCTCAGACCTGACTTACAGGTTGCCGGAAGCGGTTCAAGCATCACTGTTTTAACCGGACGGTTCTGCAGGGTCCACTGGTGCATCGAACCATCGAACAGGCGTGCCATACTGTTGCCGACAAGTTCATGCTCGATAAACCAGGGACCGGCGGCAAGATGACCGCTATTGCAGTAGAAAATGGTCGGTTGGTCGGCTTCGATCCCGCTGATCTCCAGGATCGAACGGTAGGCCTCCGGGGAGTAGAATTTGATTGCATCGCGGTCTTTACGGAACAGCACTTCGGTAGGGAGCATTTTAGCGCCTCTGATATGACCGAAAGCCGAGACATAATCGCGCTTGTTGATGCCGTAGAATTGTTCTGTTCCACGGGCATCGACCAGTTGTACATTGGCTTCGGCGTTAGAGACGTCATTCGGAGTGGCGATCAGTTCAGTGCGGGTTGCAGTGGCCTTCCAGTTACCCGGAGTGGCGGATCCTTCAGTGGTGACCACCTTGTGTCCATCGTTGAGCCAAGCTGCCAGCCCGCCATCCAGTACGGCTACATTGTCTTCACCAAAGTACTTCAATTGCCAGAATAGCCGCAGTGCTTCGTTTACCCGCTTCGGAGTCATGCCGGTGGAAACGATGATAATCGGTTTGCCGGAGTGCAATCCGGCTGTTTGCATGAGTTTTTCGAAGTCATCTTTTTCCGGCAGAAGATATTTTACCTTCTGACCATCAACCTGACGTTCACCGCGAATCGATTTATAGGGCAGCAGAATGGCGTTTTCAATATGTCCACCAGCCTGTGTCAGTACTTCCCGATTCGCTTTTTCCTGTAGCTCAAACACAGGCTGGGTAGTGAAAGTTGGTTTGTTGGAACGTACATCGATGACTTGAACCTCTTGGAGATTCTTGGCCAGCCATTGGGTGTCCACGATTGAGCCGGGCAGTTGTGCAGCGGATGCGTTTCCGATCAGAATGGCGGCGGTAAATATTAGGGGCAATAAAATCCTGTACAGCTTCATTGGTTTCTCCTCATTAAATACTTTTAAATAATCTGAATGGGTAATCTCAAAAATAGTGTTGCTTATTGATTGGTGTGAGAATTTGATGGTGTTTATTACAAGTTGAGAATTGGGTTTAAAGGTTGGTGTTTCTGCTTGAGTCCTGGTGCTTCTCTATTGCTCCCTTCCATGTTGTAAGGGTTTGTCATCTTTCGTTGTGTTGATGGACTTATCGGGGTGTCTGCTGAAGTGGTATTCGGCCTGCTCCGAATGCTTCTGTAGCGATAGGATGGTCTGTGCAAATGGATTGGCCGGTGTGACCGGAAGAGTGTGTTGGATGGCTGGGTTAAGTTGATCGCCTGCAGGATTAACAGCACGGTACACTGGATTATCCGGATTTTCGGGCCAGTGATCCTGTCTTGATTCTGACTGTCTACGGATAGCCGTGAGCAGAACAGTCTGTTAAGACTGATTGGCGGTTTCAGTAACCGGTAACGCCAATACTCCATCGAATCACCAACAAACTGATGCGTATCAGTTCCTTATTAAATGAATCCAAGGTTGTGTGTTGATGTTCAGTGATCCTTCACATCCCTAATAAAGCCAGGGTAATCTAAACCAAATAAAATAACAGAAGCAATAACTATAACTAAATGGTGTTATAAAGCTTGCCTGTTTGTTTCATTCGGTGCAGCTGATAGTGAGCTCGTGTTGAATCGGATTGGTTTGTTGTTTTTGATGATTATGAGGCGGGTCTAAGAAAGCGTTTCTGGTGGTCTGAATCTATACAATTTCTCAAGCGCTGTTTGATGGTTCAAGCTGTACCGTGCTTTGCTTGCAGTCAGTCACACAGATTGGCTGATGATCTTATCGATCTTGAATAGAAGTGACTGTGCGATATCGGGCTGGTCGATCTCATCATTGATGACATCTTTGATTGAATCAAATTCTTTGCATTGTTCAATTGTATCCATAATGAAACTTCCCATCGGGCCAATCTCTTCCGGTAGACTGTTTTCGATTTCGGATCTCTGTTGAGTGGAGAGCAGTATCGGGCGACTGTCGTCGGTGTTGGGTATGACGAAGGCTTGCGGTTGTTCGGGCTCGGCTTGAACCATCTGTTCATGAATGGAGAGGATCTGGTTGAAGATGGTTTCGTTATCTTCAAGCTGCATCTTTTTTATCAGGCTTATACTCTGCTCGAATCGACAGGATCCATGCTTGATATTTGCGATCATTGGTATGGCTTTACCGCCGGTACGCAGTCTGCATTGGAGGGAGACGATACGCCCCTTGTCAAGGCCGAATGTGGCTGAGTGTTGTTCGCTGCTGACGATATAGAGATAGCCAGTGGAGTTGCTCTTGGCTAATAATCTCGCTAAGTGGAAGGTAGTTTGCTTTCATAAGTCACCAATCAGACTGTGATGCGGCCTGCTATATATCTGTTGATGTTTAATAAAACAGGTTTTAAATATAAATTGAAAACCTAACTTTACGCTTACTCGAATCGTAAGATCTTTTTAATAACATATAATTATTTAATATCCTAGCTTAACGACAGCTTATGCTTTTCGATTTGCATCGCAGTCGACAAGTGAAAGGATAGTGTTGGCAGACCCTGGTGTGTTGCGCTTTATCTGTCCGGTGGAAATAGTGCGAAGCAATTCACTTGTCAGTTTTTTATTTCAGTGTTTATTTTGATGGAAGGTAGCGGCTTGGTTAGAAAAAACGTTGTTGAGTTATGACGTCTTTATTGCTGTTTTTCATAGGTTGGCTTGTCGTAATGAAGACGAGGTGTCAGGTTTGCTCTCTGCTATAACAACAACGATCACTACTTTTATAATCGATCTTGATCCCAGCAATGAGATTACAACATCTCTTGTGGATCGACATCGACAGACCAGCGTACCTTACGAGCATGGGGTAGTGTCGCGAATATCTCAATTGCTTCCGACAGCCAACGATGCAGCGGCAGACGCTGGTTTGATTGAATCAGCAGGTGGGCTCTGGTCTTGCCGGCTCGTCGTTCCATGGGGGCGGGGACAGGTCCCCAGAACTCAAGTTCAGCAGCGTGCTGGAGTTTCTGACAGCCTTCTAACAACTGTTTAAGAAACAGCTCAGGATAATCCGATCGATTCGCTTCTGCGCGAATCAGAACCTGATGGGCATAGGGGGGTAACATAGCCATTTGCCGCTCCTGCATTGCCAGCTTGGCAAAAGCCGCATAACCCTGTTGGGTCAGCAGCTGCATCAACGGATGGTCGGGATGACGGGTCTGGATCAGCACTCGTCCCGGGCGTTCGGCCCGCCCAGCCCGGCCGGCCACCTGCAGTATCAGCTGAGCCATCCTTTCAGAAGCTCTGAAATCAGCGCCAAACAGCCCCTGATCCACATCCAGGATGGCCACCAGTGTAACCGAGGGAAAATGGTGTCCTTTGGCGATCATCTGGGTACCGATCAGCAGCGGGATGCTGCCTGAATGGACCTGTTTCAATAATTTTTCCAGGCTTCCCTTGCGGCTGGTGGAGTCCCTGTCGATTCGTGCCAGGGGATATTTAGGAAAGTGTTGGCGTAGGATCTCTTCAACCCGTTCCGTACCCTGACCGAGCGGGCGCAGATCGGGGCTGCCACAGCTGGGACATGCCACTGGCTCTCTCTGCTGGTGACCGCAATGGTGACACCAGAGCAGTTTCTGCTGGCGATGATGGGTCATGCGTGCGTCACATCGGGGACAGTCTGTCAGCCAGCCGCAGGCATGACAGGTCAGCATCGGGGCGTAACCGCGACGGTTGAGAAACAACATCGCCTGCTCACCCGCCTGCAGGGTCTGTTCAAGATGTTTCAGCAGGGCGGGAGAGAGTCCCCCTTTGAGATGGCCATTGCGAATGTCGATCAGTGCAAGGCTGGGCATGCTGGCATCGGCGGCCCGTTTCGGTAGGTCCAGCTGGCGGTAACGGCCCTCCTGGGCGTTTCTCAACGACTCCAGCGACGGGGTTGCGGAGCCCAGTACCACCGGGCAGCCGATCTGCTGTGCGCGAACCAGTGAGATATCCCGGGCGTTGTAACGAAATCCCTCCTGCTGTTTGTAGGAGAGGTCATGCTCCTCGTCGACAATGATCAGACCCAGGCTGGGCATTGGAGTAAACACGGCAGAACGGGTTCCAATGAGGATATGCTGCCGCATCTGACGCATTGCGTGCCAGATCTTTTCCCGCTCTCCATCCGCCAGTGCGGAGTGCAGCACGGCAACCTCATGCCCCATGCGCTGTTGGAAACGCTGCAGCAGTTGCGGGGTCAGGCCGATCTCCGGAACCAGGATCAATGCCTGCCGTCCCTGGGCCAGAACATCGGCGACCAGGTGCAGATAGACTTCGGTTTTGCCGCTGCCGGTTACCCCGTTGAGCAGAAAGGCCTGAAACCCATCCAGATTTTCGCGAACACGGTCTACCGCCTGCTGCTGTTGTGGGTTGAGCTGATAAGCCGCTTCGCTGGGGAGTGTTTGGGGTGGCAGTTCGCAGGGGGTAACCAGACCTTTATCCAGCAGACTGCGCAGTACCGCAGGGGAGAGGTCATGATCCTCCGCAAGCTTGCTTTTGGCCAGACCCTGTGGATGGTGTTGAAGCGCAAGGATTACGCTGCGCTGCTTGGGTGCCCTGGAGAGACTCTCTGCATCGACGGCCTCACCCGCCTGGGTGAGTCGCAGGCCAGGAGGGCTGGCTTTGGATGCGGTCGGCTTTTTTCTCAGGTTCACCGGCAGGGCATGAAATATCACATCGCCCAATGGGTGTTCATAATAATCAGCCGCCCACTTCAGCAGACGCAGGTCTGAAGGCTGAAGCAGCGGAGCCTGGTCGAGTTGAGACAGTGCCCGTTTCAGTTTACCGGCCGGAACTGAAGACTTGTTGTTGGTTGAGATCAGTATGCCAACACGGCTGCTGCGGCCAAAAGGTATCTCAAATCGGCATCCGGGGGTGAGCGTGGTGACGTTGTCTTCAGGAGGAAGGTAGTCAAAGAAGCCGCGAAGGGGGCCGGCGAGCGCTATTTTTAATATGGTATCCGATTCCATCACGAGACTTCAGGGTCTGTTAACACTAATCCAATCAGCCCTGCCGGGGGCTGCTTTATTTTCCAGCAAGGTGGAGTGAGCGATGTGTGCTTATTCTACATCAGTGAACGACTCTGTTACCGTTTGAAATGGTTGCTGTACCATCTCGGTCTGCCATGCCACCGGCCACTCTGCATGGTGCATCGTTCGATTGCAATCACCAGAGCTCTCTGTGGGGTTGTGGTGTGTTGATCGGAGAGTGGATTAGGCTGCTGTTATTGGGGTATAAAATGTTGTTATCAAAGAGGTGGTGAAATGCACTGTTTTAAGGCACGACTTTTTCCACAAGTGCTGTGGATAACTTTGTGGACATTTATGGAATAGAGGGTCCAAGGCCTTGTGTTTGTTGGATTACTGTTAATTTGACTATTTTTTTAACAGTTTGACTAACACTATAATTAACAAGTAGTTATAGTATATTAATCACTTCTAATAGTAATAAAATTCGCAAAGCCTTGTATGTTGTGATGCAACATTAGCACATTGTGAATAAGCACTGACTGCCAGAGGCGTGAAAGGGCGGGGTTTGATCCGCAGGATAGGGGGATTTGGCATGAATGATTGGCAGATTATCGCGCAACATATTGCTCACTCTACTGACGCTCCATTCAATCCGTTAGAGCCTAAAATGATCGGTGGTGGATGCATTAATACCGGGGTGCGTCTGACCGATGGTGAACGGAGCTATTTCGTCAAGCTCAATCGAAGTAGCTTGTTGGATATGTTCGAGGCGGAGTCCGAGGGGCTCCAGGCCCTGGCCGCTACCGATACCATTCGAGTACCCAGGCCGGTTTGCAGTGGTGTGAGTGGAGATCAATCCTATCTGGTGATGGAGTTTCTGGAGATGGGGCACGGCAGTCGGGATGGTGCGGAGATTGCCGGACGCATGCTGGCAGCCATGCATCAGCTGGAGCAGCCCTATTTCGGATGGCACCGGGACAATACCATCGGTTCAACCCATCAGCCGAACCGGAGAGAGGATGACTGGGTCGAGTTCTGGCGTGAGCAGCGTCTTGGTTTTCAGTTGCAGCTGGCCGGAGAGAACGGATACCGGGGAAGTCTGCAGCGACGGGGTGAGCGGCTGCTCGATCATTTTCATCTGTTGTTGGACCACCAGCCGATACCGTCGATCCTGCATGGCGATCTGTGGAGTGGCAATCTGGCCTATGACCGGGTGGGGCAGCCGGTGATCTACGATCCGGCGGTCTATTTTGGCGATCGGGAGGCGGATCTGGCGATGACCGAGCTGTTTGGTGGATTCGGCAACCGTTTCTACGATGCCTATCGGGAGAGCTGGCCCCTGTCGCCGGGTTACTCCACCCGTAAGGTGTTGTACAACCTCTACCACATTCTCAACCACCTGAACCTGTTCGGTGGCGGTTATCTCAGTCAGGCGGAGGGGATGATCGATCGGTTGCTGGCTGAAGTCTGACCATCCGACTCGAAGAGTTCATTTGCGGACTCAATATTGCTCAGATGATCTGCTGCAGTACTTCGAGCAGTCTTTGGTTCTCTTCCGCTGTGCCGATGGTGATGCGTAGAAACTCTTTGATACGGGGCTGTTTGAAGTGGCGAACGATGACGCCCTGTTCCCGCAGTTTGGCTGAGATGGTCTCTGCCTGATGCCCGGGGTGAGTGGCAAAGACGAAGTTGGCTGCAGACGGCAGCACCTGGAAACCCAGCTTGGTCAGTGCATCGGTGAGGGCGTCCCGGGAGTTGATGATCTGTTGACGGATCTGCTGAAAATAGTCCTCATCCTTGAATGAGGCGATCGCCGCTTTGGCACCGATACGATCCATCGGATAGGAGTTGAAGCTGTCTTTGACTCGGATCAGACCTTCGATCAGGCCCACATCCCCCATCGCCAGGCCAATCCTCAGACCGGCCAGGGAGCGGGATTTGGACAGGGTCTGCACCACCAGCAGGTTGGGATAGCGGTTGATCAGCGAGGCTGCACTCTGGCCTCCGAAATCGATGTAGGCCTCGTCTACCACCACGGCAGAGTCGCGATTAGCCTTCAGCAGTTGTTCGATGCTGGATAGCGCCAATAACCGCCCGGTAGGGGCATTCGGATTGGGGAAGATGATACCGCCGTTTTCCAACTGATAATCTTCAATGCCGATGGAGAAGTCATCCCGCAGGGGGATGGTGCGGTAGTCGATGTTGTAGATACCGCAGTAGACCGGGTAGAAGCTGTAGCTGATGTCGGGAAACAGCAGTGGCTTCGGCTGCTGGAACAGGGCGAAGAAGGTGTGGGCAAGCACCTCATCGGAACCATTGCCGACAAATACCTGGTCGGGTTGCAGACCATAATAGTCCGCCACTACCTGTCTCAGTTCGGCGGAGTCAGCCTGAGGGTAGCGCCGCAGGTTCTCCCCCGCCTCTTCACGGATCGCCTCGATCACTTTGGGTGAGGGGGCATAGGGGTTTTCGTTGGTATTCAGTTTGACCAGTTGCGCAAGCTTGGGCTGCTCCCCCGGAACATAGGGGGAGAGCTTGTCGATGCCCGGGCTCCAGTAGGGGTTCATGCTGATTAATCCTTGTCAGCCTTGAAACGGTACTCGGCCGAGCGGGCATGGGCGGTCAGCCCCTCGCCGCGCGCCATCACAGAAGAGGTTCGTGCCAGCGTGTCCGCGCCATCCGGGGAGGCCATGATCAGGCTGGAACGCTTCTGGAAGTCGTAGACGCCCAAAGGCGAGGAGAATCTCGCCGTGCGGGATGTGGGCAGCACATGGTTGGGCCCGGCACAGTAGTCACCCATGGCTTCGGCGGTGTGTCGGCCCATAAAGATGGCACCAGCGTGATGGATGCTTTTGACCATCTCCTGCGGGTTGGCCACCGAGAGCTCCAGATGCTCAGGGGCGATGTGGTTGGCCACGCTCACCGCTTCCTGCATATCCTTGACCTCGATCAGCGCACCACGCACCCGCAGTGCGGTGGCGATGATCTCCTGACGCTCCATGGTCGGCAGCAGTCGGTCGATACTGGATTCCACCTGTTTCAGGTAGTCACCATCGGGACAGAGCAGGATCGATTGGGCGTCTTCATCATGTTCCGCCTGGGAGAAGAGATCCATGGCGATCCAGTCCGGATCGGTTTCACCATCACAGACGATGAGGATTTCAGAGGGGCCGGCCACCATGTCGATACCGACCTGACCGAATACCGCCCGTTTGGCGGTTGCCACATAGATATTTCCCGGGCCGACGATTTTATCCACCGGTGGTACGGTTTCTGTACCATAAGCCAATGCCGCCACAGCCTGGGCGCCACCCACGGCAAATACCTTGTCAACTGCGGAGACGTGAGCGGCTGCCAATACCAGTTCGTTGAGTTCCCCGTCCGGGGTGGGGACCACCATGATCAGCTCATCGACCCCGGCAACCTTGGCGGGGATGGCGTTCATCAGCACCGATGATGGATAGGCAGCCTTGCCGCCAGGCACATACAATCCAACCCGGTCCAGCGCGGTCACCTGTTGACCCAGCAGTGTGCCGTCCGCCTCGGTGTAGGACCAGGAGTCCATCAGCTGACGTTGTGCATAGGCACGGATCCGATCGGCTGAGACCTGCAACGCCTGCTGCTGCGACTCGGGAATTGTCTCCCAGGCCTGTTGCAGTCGACTCAGTGGAATCTGCAGATCATCAGCGCTGTTTGCCTGCCAGCGATCGAAGCGATGGGTGAATTCCAGCAGCGCCTCATTGCCCCGTTGGCGAATATCCTGAATGATCTGGTTGACCGTATCGTTGACAGCAGTATCGGAGACCGATTCCCAGGCGAGTAGGGCGTCGAGTTGCTGCTGGAAGTCGCCGTCACTGGTCGACAGTTTGCGTATGTCGCTCATCTTCAAGTTCTCTAAATGGATGGTCCGGCTCTTCGGGAGACCGGAGTTTCAGTGAATCCGCCCGTCCATAATAGCGGATTGGCTGGGGCTATTTCTTAACCGCTTCGCGGAAGGCTTCGATCAGCTGCATGATCAGGCCGTGCTTCATCTTCCAGGAGGCTTTGTTGACCACCAGTCTGGAGCTGATATCGGCGATATGCTCAAGCGGTACCAGTCCATTCGCCTTCAATGTATTGCCGCTCTCTACCAGGTCGACAATGATATCCGCCAGACCGACGATGGGCGCCAGCTCCATCGAGCCATAGAGCTTGATGATCTCGACCTGTTCACCTCTGGCGGCAAAATAGCGTTGCGCGCTTTTGACATACTTGGTGGCCACCCGCAGACGTCCTTTCTGCTCCACCGCGTCAGGGTAACCGGCAGTCATCATCCGGCAGCGGGCGATATTAAGATCCAGAGGTTCGTAGAGCCCCTCACCCCCATGCTCGAGCAGCACATCCTTACCGGCGATGCCGAGATCCGCAGCGCCATACTCCACATAGGTGGGTACGTCGGTGGCGCGAATGATCACTAGTTTGACCTGTTCATGATTGGTATCGAGAATCAGCTTGCGGCTCTTCTCCGGGTCGTCGGCCGGCTCGATCCCGGCATGGGCCAGCAGCGGCAGACTCTGGTTGAAGATGCGGCCTTTCGACAGGGCGATGGTAATGGGTGCGTCAAATTTCATGATTGGTTCAGGGTTAGCACAGCTTGGAAGCTGCAAGGATAACAAATGACGAAGCGTATGGAATCCGGGAAAGGGCGATTATTCCACCGCTACCCGGTTTTCCTGGGTATTAACTGGGGATCCGCCGTATTTCGCCTCCCAGGCCGGCCAGCTTCTCTTCGATGTTCTGGTATCCCCGGTCGATATGGTAGATCCGGTCGACCAGAGTCTCACCTTCAGCGATCAGTCCGGCCAGCACCAGGCTGGCGGAGGCGCGCAGGTCGGTGGCCATCACCGGGGCGCCGGTCAGTTTTTCCGAGCCGGTGCAGATCGCCGTATTGCCTTCGAGTTTGATCTGGGCGCCCATGCGCTGCAGTTCATGGACGTGCATGAAGCGGTTTTCAAAGATGGTTTCGGTGACAATGCCCACCCCTTCCGCCACTGAATTCAGTGCCGTGAACTGGGCCTGCATGTCGGTCGGGAATGCCGGGTAGGGGGCAGTATAGACATCCACGGCCTGTGGACGGTTGCCCTGCATGTCGAGGCTGATCCAGTCCTCACCGGTCTCGATCACCGCTCCGGCCTCGCGCAGTTTCTGCAGTACCGAATCCACCAGCTCGGGGCGGGTGTCGCGCACTTTGATATTGCCTCTGGAGATGGCGGCGGCGACCAGGAAGGTGCCGGTTTCGATCCGGTCGGGCAGTACGTTGTATTCAGTGCCCTGCAGACTGTCGACGCCCTCGATGGTGATGATGGGTGAACCGGCGCCGCTGATCTTGGCGCCCATCAGATTGAGGCACTCGGCCAGATCGACCACTTCCGGTTCCCGTGCGGCATTCTCGATCAGGCTGGTGCCTTTCGCCAGGGCGGCGGCCATCATCAGGTTCTCCGTGCCGGTCACAGTCACCATGTCCATCACGATACGGGCTCCGTGCAGTCGCTTGCAGCGGGAGCGTATGTAGCCGTTCTCCACATCGATGTCGGCACCCATCGCCCGCAGGCCGTCGATGTGCAGATTCACCGGTCGGGATCCGATTGCACAGCCACCGGGCAGGGAGACATCGGCCTGGCCGAAGCGGGATAGCATCGGTCCCAGTACCAGGATCGATGCACGCATGGTTTTAACCAGTTCGTAGGGTGCGTTGAACTCCTTGATGGTATTGGCATCCACCTCGATGCCCATCTTTTCGTCCACCATCAGGCTGACGCCCATGCCGCCGAGCAGTTCCATGGTCGTGGTGATGTCCTGCAGGTGCGGTACGTTGCCGACCCGCATCGAGGATTCCGACAGCAGGGTGGCGGCCAGAATCGGCAGTGCTGCGTTTTTGGCGCCAGCAATGCGTACCTCCCCCGATAGGGGTGTACCCCCGCGAATGATCAATTTATCCATGGTTGTCCCGGATAGCCAGTATTAACAGGCCCTACTGTAGATTGAATCAGCCCTGGATCCAGCGCCTATATCTTTAATCTTATGGTATAGGCCTGTAATCCGGTTTATAGAACCAGGTTGGGTATGGAGAGCGACAGTCGTGGAAGCTCACTGTCCGACTGAAATCCACCCAACCTCAGGGTTTCTGACGAAAAAGACAGGAGATGATAACGAAATTGGACGGAAAACGGGAGTACTTGTAAAAAAACTTACTTAATCAAACAGGTCAGCGCCGACTCACCGCCTGGTCGATGTACCGCTTGATGGCGCTCTGCCCCGCTTCGTCGATGCCGGTAAACTCCATCCGGCAGAGCCAGTCCTCGCCGTTCTTCTCATTGTCGAGAATCTTTGCATAGATGTGGCTGCTCTGTTCGCTCATCATTGAGGTGTAGAGTGTGATTCGGATGTCCGACAGGGTCTGCAGTTCAATTGGCAGACGGGCCTGAAGACCGTAATAGCTCAGGTCGATGGCCCGCCCCCCGTAACTTGTATCAGAGACGGTTTTATTCTTAAGAGTTTGAAAGGTTAGTGGAAAATCAACCTCTATGCGTGGACTCTTACGGGATTCCACCCGCGGCACCTCGAGAAACCGTGGGCGATTGGTCGAGATCAGCTCGTAGAGGTTGACCGGGATCTGCTTACCCTTGACCAGTACCTGATTCGGTTTTTCACACTCAATGAACTCTTTCGCCAGCTCCCGTGAGTGCTCGCTGAGCAGAATCTGGCCTCTGAGGCTGTAGGCCTCGATGCGTGAGGCGAGGTTGACCTCATCACCGATCACCGTGTACTCGTGGTGCAGCTCCGATCCCAGGTTGCCGGCAACCACCTCACCGGTGTTGATGCCGATGCCCATGAACAACCGCGGGTGACCATGCTGGATGTTTTCGCTGTTGATGCTCTGCATGCTGCGCTGCATCTCCACGGCACAGGCGATGGCCCGCTCCAGATCGTCATCCCGCTGTTCCGAGAGCCCGAACAGGGCCATGATGGAGTCGCCCATGAACTTGTCGATGGTGCCGCCGAAACGGAAGATGATCTCGCACATGCGGGAGAAGTAGAAATTCAGGATCTCGATGACGACATCGGGTTGGTAGTGTTCCGAGAGTGCGGTGAAGCCTCTCAGGTCGGAGAGCAGAATGGTGACCTGTTTGGTTTCCGGACGAACCCCTCCCTCTGGGGTGTCGAGGGATTTGATCAGCGCCTGGTGAAGCCGGCTTCTTTCAATCGGCGAGAGCTGGGTTTGCAGGGTCTTGCCGACAGTATCGATAATTCTTTCGATCTCTTCGGCTTGTTTCATGAAACAGCTCCTTTTTGGATTTCTTCTCTGTCCCGAGACCTTGCCTGCGGTCGCTCGGAGGAACCTCGTTGGTCTCGATGTAGTGGCCACTGAAGTGCCGCAATCGGTTGTCAGGCCTTGGTTTCAGTATAGCCAGAGAGGCGTGATCTGAAACCCGATGAATATCGGGTGATAGGGGCCTGGGAAGGGCTGGTCAGCCCCTGCTAAGGTCGGATTTACTCATCGAATACCGGGCGCTCACCGGAAACGGTTTTCAGATTGAAGGCGTCGCTGCCGCGCCAGCCGCCAATCATCAGCTCGGTGCCGGGTGGCAGGCCGGCAATATGCTGCATCAGGTCCTGGGAGTTATTGAGTTGGATCTGGTTGATGCTGGTGATCACATCACCCGGCCGTAAGCCGGCTTGGCTTGCCGGGCCGTTTTCCAGCACCCCGGTCACCAGGACGCCGTCCTCAATGTGCAGGCCGAAAGCCTCAGCCAGCTTTTTGGTGACATCCTGGCCCTGGATGCCGATCCAGCCACGCACCACATGTCCGGTGCTGATCAGCTGTTGCATGATGCCCTGGGCCAGATCGAAGGGGATGGCAAAACCGATCCCATGGGAGCCGCCGGTCTGGGAGAAGATGGCGGTGTTGATGCCAATCAGTTCCCCGTGGCCGTTTACCAGTGCGCCTCCGGAATTACCCGGATTGATTGCCGCATCGGTTTGTATGAAGTTCTCGAAGGTGCTGATACCGAGTCGTGATCTGCCGGTGGCGCTGATAATGCCCATGGTCACGGTCTGTCCCACACCGAATGGATTGCCGATGGCGAGTACCACGTCTCCCACCTGCTGGGTGCTGGAGTGGCCAACCGGTATCGGTTGCAGGGATTCTTCGCTATTGATCTTAAGCACCGCCACATCGGATTCCGCGTCACTGCCCACAACACTGACACTGACGCTCTGACCGTTGGCCAGCACCACTTTGATCTCGTCGGCGCCATCGATCACATGGTGGTTGGTCAGCATGTAACCGTCTTCTGTGATGATTACTCCGGAGCCAAGACTGGTATCCAGACGTTGACGGGTCTTTTCCGGCAGAATGCTGCCGAACAGGTGCTGCAGAACCGGATCCTTGAAGCGCATTGCCTGGGATTCGGTGGTGATTTTCGTGGAGAAGATATTGACCACCGATGGGGCAGCCCGGTCGACTGCGTCCGCATAGGATACCGGCCCGGACTCTCTGGGCAGGTTGATCTTCGGCTGGTCGGCGGTCGTCGCGGCGGGTGGGCTTGCCGGTTGCGGTGATAACATGCGTTCAGGCATCAGGAACAGGACAACGATGGCCCCTGCCAGGCCGGCGGTCAAGGCCGTGAGTAGTAGAGATAGCAGTCTTTGCATACGCATCGGATGATCTAGTGTGGTAAAAACGTTACTTCTGGCAGCTCTAAAAAGGTTTAAGTTGAGTCGATGGCCGAGAAAAAGTCTCAAATTCGCTGGATAGTGCTCGATACTTTGATGGGCAGAGCACGCCAGGCCCAGTAGAGCCCAAATGCAGGCAAACATAACATGATTGAACTGATAACGCTTGAAAACTACTGTAACCAATTGTTGGCAGCGGATAGCTTCGATGACTACTGCCCTAACGGTATCCAGGTCGAGGCCGGTACCACGGTTGGTAAGTTGATGGTGGGCGTGACCGCCAGCCAGGCGCTGATCGATGCGGCTGCAGAGTGGGGGGCGGATGCCTTGCTGGTGCATCACGGCTATTTCTGGAAGGGTGAGCCGCAGCCACTGCGCGGCATTAAAGGGCAGCGGATTGCCACTCTCTATCGTCAGGGCATCAGCCTGCTCGCCTATCATCTGCCGCTGGATGCCCATGAGGCGTTTGGCAACAACCGTCAATTGGGCAATCATCTGGGTCTGCCCCAGGCGGAAGCTTCAACCGCCGGGCAGGGCCTGGTGTGGACGGCCGAGTTCGCCCAACCCCAATCGCCGCAAACCCTGAATGCCAAGCTGACCGAGGTGCTGGGCAGGGAGCCGCTGCATATCCGTGCCGAGCGGCCACAGATCAAGCGGCTTGGCTGGTGTACCGGCGCGGCCCAAGGTTATATCGATCAGGCCGCCGCGCTGGGGCTCGACGCCTATATATCCGGTGAGGTGTCGGAGCCCACGGTGCACCTGGCCAGGGAGCTCGATATCCACTATTTTGCGGCGGGCCACCATGCAACAGAGCGCTATGGGGTTGAGGCCTTGGGACGCCATCTGGCTGAGCGCCATCAGCTTGAATGGCGCTTTTGCGATATTGAAAACCCCGTTTAAATGGAGTGGCTTTACACGGTTTTATTTATCTTCGCCATGTGAATGCGCCTTGACCAACATGGTCACATTGTGGAGAATGCGCGGTTAATTTTCATTGTTTTATGTAAGTATATTCTAATGTCCTGAAAATGTGGGCTGGGAAGGGGCCGTTTCGGCTTCGAAGGCTCATGACAGTATCCGGGGAGTCCATAAAGTTATGAGCGCAGATGGCGTTGATTTAAAGAAGCGGCGTACCCTTACGCTTGCTACCAGTGCGGTCGGAGCGGTTGGTGCCGGTTTCGTGATCTATCCATTTCTGGCGGCCTGGGCCCCCAGTGAGAAGGCCAAGGCGGCAGGTGCGCCGGTTGAGGCCGATATCGGCAAGCTCGAAGCGGGTCAGCTGATGCGGGTGAAATGGCGCGGAAAGCCGGTTTGGATCGTTCATCGTACCGATAAGAACCTTACTGATCTGCCGTCACTGGATGGTGTTTTGGCCGATCCAAACTCCGACGATACCGGACAGCAGCCAGACTACTGCAAAAACCCGACCCGGGCTGTCAATGAGAAGTATCTTGTCGCTGTGGGTATCTGTACTCATCTGGGGTGTTCTCCCACCTACCGTCCTGAAGTGGCTCCCGAGGATCTCGGCGCTGATTGGAAAGGTGGCTTCTTCTGTCCTTGCCACGGTTCGCGATTCGACCTGGCTGGTCGTGTCTACGCCGGTGTGCCTGCACCGAAAAACCTGGAAATTCCCCCTTACCAGTATCTCACTGATACGAAGATTCTGGTCGGTGCCGACGGAGGTTCATCCTCATGAGTATGATGAAAAATTTTATGACTTGGATAGACGACCGCTATCCGGCGACCAAGGTCTGGAACGAGCACCTGGCGCAATACTACGCCCCCAAGAACTTCAACTTCTGGTACTTCATGGGCTCACTCGCCCTGCTGGTACTGGTTATTCAAATCCTCACCGGCGTCTGGCTGGCGATGAACTACAAGCCTGATGCGGAACTGGCATTCGGTTCTGTGGAATACATCATGCGTGATGTGGACTGGGGCTGGTTGATTCGTTACATGCACTCAACCGGTGCTTCAGCCTTCTTCGTGGTGATCTATCTGCATATGTTTCGTGGTCTGATGTACGGTTCATACCGCAAGCCAAGAGAGCTGCTGTGGATCATCGGTGTGATCATCTACCTGGCGATGATGGCGACCGCTTTCTTCGGTTATCTGCTGCCCTGGGGGCAGATGTCCTACTGGGGCGCCCAGGTTATCGTCAACCTGTTCTCAGCGGTACCGGTGATCGGCCCGGACCTGGGTGTCTGGGTACGTGGTGACTATGTCATCTCCGATGCGACCCTGAACCGTTTCTTTGCCCTGCACTTCCTGCTGCCTTTCATCTTGGCCGCACTGGTGTTCATCCATATCGTTGCGCTTCACAAAGTCGGTTCCAACAACCCTGACGGTGTGGAGATCAAGAAGGGACCGAAGGGCAACCGCTGGTCTGACAAAGCGCCTGCCGATGGTATTCCCTTCCACCCCTACTACACGGTGAAGGATATTGCCGGGGTTGCCGGATTCCTGTTCATCTTCGCGGCGGTGGTCTTCTTCGCGCCGGAGATGGGAGGCTACTTCATCGAGCATCCGAACTTCGAACCGGCCAACCCGCTGAAGACGCCTGAGCATATCGCGCCGGTGTGGTACTTCACCCCGTTCTACGCGATTCTGCGTGCTGTGCCCTCGATTGCCGGTTCGGCCTTCCCGGGTGTGGTGGCGATGTTTGCCTCGATCCTGATCTTGTTCTTCATGCCCTGGCTGGATCGCAGCCCGGTCAAGTCGATTCGTTACAAAGGTACGCTCTATAAAGTGATGCTGTGGGTCTTCGTGGTCAACTTCATCCTGCTCGGCTATCTGGGTACTCAACCGACCACTGACCTCTACAAGCTGTTGGCGCAGATCGGCACCATCTACTACTTCGCCTTCTTCCTGCTGATGCCGATCTACAGCAAGATGGACAATACCAAACCCGTGCCAGAGAGGGTGACCGAATGAAAAAGCTGATTGTTGCATTCTTATTAGCCGTGACCCCGATGCTCGGGCTGGCAGCCGGTGGTGGTGTGCCGCTGGACGACGCGGACATCGATCTGAGCGATCAGGCCTCCCTGCAGCGCGGTGCCAAGTACTTCATGAACTACTGTCTGAGTTGTCACTCGGCCAAGTACCAACGCTATAACCGTATGGCGAAGGATCTGGGTCTGACCGAGCAGGAGGTCATCGATAATCTGATGTTCACCACCGACAAGATCGGTGAAACCATGAACATCGCCATGACAGCCGAGAAAGGTACCGAGTGGTTCGGTAATCCGCCACCGGATCTGAGTGTGATCGCCCGTGCCCGTGGCGTGGACTGGCTCTACACCTACCTGCGTGGCTTCTACCTCGATGAGAAGCGTCCCTTCGGTGTCAACAACCGGGTCTTCCCCGATGTAGGCATGCCGAATGTGCTGTGGCAGCTGCAGGGTGATCAGAAGGCGGTCTACAAGACCGAAGTCCACAACGGTACTGAAACCGAAGTGCTGGATCACCTGGAACCCGCCAGCGAAGGCACCATGAGCGCGGAAGAGTTCGATCAGGTTGCGCGTGATATTACCGCCTTCCTGAGCTACATCGGTGAGCCGATCCAGATGGAGAGAAAGCGCCTGGGTGTCTGGGTTCTGCTGTTCATCGCAGTGTTCTTTGTGATGTCCTACCTGCTCAAAAAGGAGTACTGGAAGGACGTTCACTAGCACTCATTGGTGTTTAGCTGACAAAAAGGCGCACAGTTGCGTTATACTGTGCGCCTTTTTTTATGTGAAAAACTATTATTCCGGCACAAAATCCAATGGTCGATGGCGTGTCAGAATTTTTGGAGAGAGGCAATAAATGGCAGCAGTTGCGAATAAACGCTCAGTGATGACCCTCTATTCGGATCCGACGGACCCCTACTGCCACCGGGTCAGGATGGTGCTGGCGGAAAAAAACATCACCTACGAAGTGGAGGATATCGATCCGCTGAACGTGCCTGAAGAGGTGATGGAGCTGAATCCCTACGGAACCCTTCCAACCCTGGTGGACCGGGATCTCAAACTGTACGAGTCCCGTATCATCATGGAGTACCTGGATGAGCGGTTTCCCCATCCGCCCCTGTTACCTGTCGATCCTGTCTCCCGTTCAACATCGCGTTTGCTGATGTATCGGGTCGAGTCGGATTGGTATCGTCAGCTGGATATCATTCTGAGCGGCAAGAAAGAGGCGGCAAAGGCTCGCAAAGAGCTGCGTGAGAGCCTGATCTCCACCGCGCCGGTATTTGGCGCCAAGCCCTTCTTCATGAGCGATGAGTTCTCCCTGGTGGATTGTGCTATCGCACCGCTGTTGTGGCGCCTGCCTGAGATGGGCATCGAGATTCCGGCCAGCGCCAAGGGCCTGCATGAATACTCCAAGCGTCTGTTTGAGAAAGAGTCGTTCATCAAGAGTCTCTCCGAAGCCGAACAGGAAATGCGTGGTTGAAACCTTGAATCTGCAGTTGACCGCTCCATTCTGCTACTAAGATTGAAGAGTGATATGAATAAGTGTTCGATAGAAGGTATCACCCGCCGGGTGAGTCATGCTACAGGGCGAATTGCACGCCTGTGGCGGCGTTGCAACTCCTTGCCCTGCACCACCACAAGCGCACACTTCATCCTGTCCATCTGCGGACTCCAGGTTAAACCATGTCAGAGATGACATCCAATCGCCCCTATCTGATCCGTGCCCTCTATGAGTGGCTGGTGGATAACGGTAAAACTCCCTATCTGATGGTCAATGCGGAGTATCAGGGGGCTGTTGTGCCGATGCAGTTCGTCGAAAACGGACGCATCATTCTGAATGTGGACCCATCTGCTGTGTTCGGATTGGAGCTGGGGAATGATTGGATCAGCTTCAGTGCCCGCTTCAGGGGTGCTGAGGAAGAGATACTCATCCCCCCAGGTGCGGTGATGGGGATCTACGCCAAGGAGAATGGTCAGGGCATGCTGTTTCCGGAAGAGGAAGTGGATACTGACAGCGAACCGGAAGACGATCCGGATCCCAAACCGCCCAGCAGCCGTCCGGCGCTGAAGGTTGTCAAATAGCTTAATCCTGCTGCTGCTCTGATGGTTCGGCTGGGGGTTGTGGCGGCTGAGGGATATCCATGTGCAGACTCACATTGTGCATGCCCAGCATTACCAGATAGCCGGTGCGGCGCCCCGATCCCTCAAGACTGTAGTCAAATGCGTAGACCCGACGTAGTTTCGGACCACTACGCAACCAGCGGACTCCCAACCGGTGCAGTGCCACCGTCTGATCCAGAAACTGAACCCCATGGCTTTGACAGCTGCTGCGGCTGATCCGGATCGCCACCTCTCTGACTTTCAGACTGTCTCGCCAGAACCAGGCAACCAGCATCAGCAGCAGTAGTAAATTAAGTGTTGAATAGGACATGGGGTGGTGTTGTGATCTTCTTGATTATAAGGATTCTACCTGATTGGCGACCGCACAGGGATTGCGCATTTACTTTTTAATCAGGCCATTCTCGGCGTTATGCCTACACTAGGGATTATGGGTCAGATACACATTGTAACGGCAGACATCACCCGGCTGGAAGTTGATGTTATCGTCAATGCCGCCAATACAACCCTGCTTGGTGGTGGGGGGGTGGATGGCGCCATCCATCGGGCCGCTGGTGGGGAGCTGCTCGACTACTGCCGTAGCCTCGGCGGCTGCCAGGTAGGTGAGGCGAAATTGACGCCCGGTTACAATCTGCCCGCAAAATGGGTGATTCATACGGTTGGGCCGATTTGGCAGGGTGGCACCCTGGGTGAACCGAAACTGCTTCGGGAGTGTTACGAGAACAGCCTCGCCCTGGCGTCAGAACATAAGCTGCAGCAGATCGCCTTCCCCGGCATCAGCACCGGCGTCTATGGTTATCCCAAGCGCGAGGCGGCTGAGATCGCTCTGTCGGTGATGCAAGCCTGGCGGGAACGTTTCCAACGCATTATCGCATGCTGTTTCAGTGAGGCTGATGCGCAGCTCTATCAAAACGCCTGTGCTCAGTGCATTCGGGAATAGGTCTTTATGGTTGATTCCAGCTTTGGAATCTCTTGCTGGCTCTAAACCTGACGTTGCCTGTGCCTTGATTGGAAAGGTGATATCATGCGCTCCTTACAGGACAGGCCTAAGCTGAATGGCGCTTATCTTAAGCCGCATCTGGTGGGGCCACGCCCCACCAAAACCCATTGATGGTACACACTGCCATTTTGGGCCGAGCCTAAGCTGTCTTAATGCAACTGTTGTCTACTGATGGCGCTATCCGGATTAGATAAACCCATGCCCGATTCATCCAAACCTGTTCCTCACGTCTGTCTGTTTATTCTGAAGTTTGGTGACGGTGGCGTTGAACGCATGATGGTCAATATTGCCAGAGGGTTGGCACTGATCGGGGTGAAGGTCGATTTCATCATCAAAAACAGCAATGCCCCCTATCTCCATCTGCTGCCCGAGAACGTTCGGGTGATCAAGTTTCCGGTGGCCAAACAGAGCGACTCCCTGCCCAGGTTGCTCGACTATCTGCAGCAGAACGATCCCGACATCCTGCTGACGGCAAAGACCCGGGATGACGAGATCGCCATGCAGGCGCGGCAACACCACAGTGGCAAGACACGCTTCTACCTGCGCCCGGGCACGGCTCTGGTCTCGCGCATGAAGGCCCGGGGCATGGGCTGGCTGCGGCGTTGGCTGAAGACCCGTAATCTGGTCAAGTTGTTCAACCAGACCGATGGTGTGGTCGCGGTCTCCCAGGGGGTTGCGGATGAAGTGATGGCGTTGAGCGGTATCCCCCGGGAGCGGATCAATGTGATCAAAAACCCAACCATCACCCCCGAGCTCTATCAACAGTCACTGGCCGAGCTGCCGGATCCCTGGCTGGCTGAGGGCCAACCGCCGGTGATACTCGGTATCGGCGGATTGCGCCGGCAAAAGGATTTTCCCACCCTGTTGCGTGCCTTTGCCCAGGTGCGACAGCAGCAGCCCTGTCGTCTGATGATTCTTGGTCAGGGAAATAAAGAGGCGCAGTTGAAACAGCTCGCCGGGGAGTTGGCGATTGAGGACGATTTTCGTCTCGCTGGCTTTGTCGACAACCCCTACGTCTATCTGAAACATGCCGGACTGTTTGTACTCTCCTCGCTGTGGGAGGGATCCCCCAACGTGCTCACCGAAGCACTGGCCCTGGGCACCCCCTCGGTCAGCACCGACTGCCCCTCCGGTCCCTTTGAGATTACCCGGGCAGGTGAAGTGGCGCCGTTAGTCGAAGTGGGGGATGTGGACGGTCTGGCCAAGGCGATGCTGCAAACCCTGAATCAGCCGCCGGATCCTGAAAAGCTTAAGGCGGCGGTAAGTGAGTACACCCTGGAGCGAAGCGCCAGAAGCTATCTTGCTGCATTCGGCCTGACAGCCCCAGTGGCGGTCGATGGTTGAGTCCCGCCGTATCGCCTGCTTTCTTGCCACCTCCGGCCACAGTGGCGTGGACCGGCTGGCGAAAAACCTGCTGCCCGGTATGGCCGATGCGGGCTATCAGGTCGACCTGCTGAAGATCCACAACCATGGACCGGAGCTGAATCACCCTCTGCCGGAGAATCTGCGGGTGGTGGAGTTCAAAGCCAAGCATGTCTATCCCGCCCTGCCGGAGCTGATTCGGTATCTGAAACAGAACCGTCCCGAGGTACTGCTCTCAGACAAGGACCGGGTCAATCGTACCGCCCTGCTGGCCAATGCCCTGAGCGGCAATCGTGCCCGGGTTGCGGTACGCAGCGGAACCACGGTGAGTAAGAATCTGGCCAGCCGCAGTCGCTTCGATCGCTTCGTGCAGCGTAATTCCATGCGCTACCTCTATCGTCATGCGGATACCATCCTGGTTCCATCTCAGGGTGCGGCGGATGATTTTGCCGACTACATCGGTGTTGAGCGCTCACGAATTGAAGTGGTGCCCAGCCCGATTATCACGCCGAGATTTTATCAGCGGCTGAATCAGCCGCTTGATCATCCCTGGTTCAAACCCGGTGAACCGAGAGTGATCCTTGGGGTGGGAGAGCTCTGCCGCCGAAAAGACTTTACCACCCTGATACGGGCATTCGCACGGCTCAAGGATCGATATGACTGCCGCCTGATGATCGTTGGTGAAGGGCGTGCCCGTGAGCGGCTCGAAGCCGAAGTAAAAAAGCTGGGTCTGGAGCAGCGGGTCTCACTCCCTGGCTTTGTGGACAGCCCCTACCCCTACATGAAGGCCTCGGCGCTGTTTGTGCTCTCCTCTTTATGGGAAGGATTGGGGGCAGTGCTGGTTGAAGCCCTGGCTGCCGGGACACCGGTGGCTTCCACCAGTTGCCCGAGTGGCCCTGAGGAGCTGCTCGGGGATCTGCCTGGAGAGCCACTGGCGCCACCGGGCGATCCGGCCGCCCTGGCCGATGCAATGGCCAGGCAACTGGACAATCCATTGCCCAGGGAGCGGCTTCAGGCTGCGGCGGCACCCTACATGTTGGAGAAAAGTGTCGCCAGCTACTTGAAGGCCATAGGGTTGCCGCAGGCCGAGTAAGCCAGCTGCTTGGGTTGGCTGATAGTCAACATCGACGGAATTAGTGCGACATGGTGGTCAAACAGATTATGTATCGAGTTGGCCTGACCAGGCTTGCCGCGTTCACTCCGGATCAGGCCTGAATCCAGCTGCCCAAGTTGATGGAACCTTCAATCACGTATCCTCAGTTTCCTTGTATCATCAATTCAGTATTTTTATTCTTGTTTTGGCGCTTGCCAGCGTGGTGTCCGCTTTTATTCAATCCTTTTATCTGGCATCTTTGTACAGTGTTTAATTTGTTCAGTGACGGGGTGTTTTGCATCGAATCCCGTTAAATGTGTAGAGACCGGTTTCAACGGTCCACGCTTTCAGGATCCAAGTCTGCACTGGGTTCGAGAACAAACAACCAAGACACCTAAGAGCTTCTCTGAATAGCCGTATCTCGGTCGCCAGGGAGCCTGGATCTGACCTGAAGGGAGCGCGATGCAGGTCATCGCAATCAATCTGGCATGGGGGGAAGTTGAGATGAAACATCTTCGGGCACTACGAGATTGTTGTCTGCCGATCATTTTTTTCATGACCATCGCCACGGCCTGTGCCGGACCCTCGGCCGGTACGCTGAATAACAAATCCTACAAGAGCATCGCCACACTTCAGCAGCAATATGTCTGGTACGACGGCGACGAGGCAAGAACCGTCTGGCTCAATCCAAGCCTGATCGTGGAGTTTGAATCTTCCGATGCCACCGCATCCGTGATGCGCCAGCGCTACAACGGGCGGGATGTGGCGGCGTTTCCGGCTCAAGGTAGTGTGCGCTTCTGGCGGCTCGAGTCGGGTAACTCATTAAACGTGACGCAACAGGCGAAATCCGAGCAGTATGCCGGCAGGCTTTCACCGGTATTTCACGACTCTTCCACTGAGGGAGGGCCGTTAAGGGCGCTACCCGGCGGGCTGATTGTGACCCTCGATCCAAGCTGGGAGAAGCCTCAGATTGATAATTGGTTGATTCGCAAAGGCCTTGAAGTGGAGCGCCGCTTACCTATTGGTGCTCACACCTATCTGTTGCGTACCGCACCAGGGATTGAAGCCCTGGAACTCGCCAATCAATTGCGGGAGTCCGGTGAAGTTGTCAATGCAACCCCCAATTGGTGGAAACCCAGTTCAAGGCGTTAGAGCATGACGATCGCAATTCAATCGAAACAGAATCCAAACGGATTCAGGTGGGGGCCGCTGGCCGGGTTCCTATTGGTGTTAACCACCGGCCTGCTCGGTTCTTGCGGCGGTGTTGAAGATGATGAGGATGTGGAAGATGAGATCATCGATCAACTGACGACCTTTCTGCTGACCATCAATATTACCGGAGACGGTGAAGGTGGCATCATCTCTACCCCAAGCGGTATCAATTGCAGTGAAATCGACAGTGTTTGCTCGGCGCGATTCGACAGTGGCAGCCGTGTGACGTTAAACGTCTATCCAGCCCCTGACAACGCCGTTGAGGAGTGGAGCGGTGGTGGTTGTTCCGGAGCCGGAACCAGTTGCGTGGTGACGATCAACGCCGATACCGAGATCTATCTGACCCTGACTCAGGGTGACCCGCTCTATGATCAGCAGTGGCACATCAAGAATACCGGGCAGAGTGGTGCTACCGCCGGAGAGGATATCAATGCAGAGCCCGTATGGGATGTGGACGGGATCAAGGGCCGCGGTGTACGCATCGTGGTGGTTGATGATGGTGTGGAGATCGGCCATGAAGATCTTGCCGCCAATGTGGCGGTGGATCAGAGCTGGGACTATCAAAACAGCGATACCGATCCATCGCCACCGCAACCCAGTGCGTCCGACCCATTCGCCCACGGTACCGCCGTGGCGGGACTGATTGCGGCTCGGGATTTGAATGGGGTGGGTGTGCGTGGTGTCGCGCCTCGCGCCAGTCTGATTGGCTATAACGCGATCCTCACCAATACCGATGCGGATAAAGCCGACGCCATGTCACGTGATGCGGTGGACAACGCGGTATCCAGTAACAGTTGGGGTTCGTTCGACAGCACCGGCATGCTTGAGTCGCCACCGTCGTTATGGGAATCCGCGATCCAGACCGGTCTCGCCAGCGGCCGTTTCGGTCGAGGCATTGTGTATGTGTTTGCCGGAGGCAATGGGGCAGAGAGAGGGGATAATTCCAATCATGACGGGTATGTGAACAACCGGGGAGTGATTGCGGTGGGGGCCGTCGGCAATGATGGTAGACAGGTCGACTTCTCCGAGAGTGGCGCCAATCTGTGGGTCAGCGCACCGGGCTCAGATTGTGTTCTCTCAACCGATAGAACCGGCGAATTGCCCTACAACGACTCCAGCGATGGAACCGCCGACGTGTCGAACCGCAGTTACACCTGCTTCAGTGGGACATCGGCTGCAGCACCGGTCGTCTCCGGTGTGGTTGGCCTGATACTCGAAGCGAATCCCAATCTGGGTTGGCGGGATGTGCGCATGATTCTGGCCCAGAGTGCACGTAAAAACCACGCCTCTGATTCCGGCTGGCTGACCACAGGAACCAATCCCCGTTACCATTTCAATCACAAGTATGGTTTTGGTGTTCCTGATGCTCAGGCGGCTGTCGCACTGGCGCGCAGCTGGACCAATCTCGGCCAGGAGCGAACCCATGAGACGGATCTGGAGAGTCCGAATGAACCGATCGCGGATATGGGTACAACAACCAGTACCATTACCGTATCCAACAGCGGCATCGACCATATTGAGTATGTTGAAATCACCTTCAGCGCCAGCCATACGGAGCCCGGTGATCTCGAAGTTCTGCTGACCGGTCCCGATGGCTCACAGAGTGTGCTTAGCGAGCCCCGTGGCTGTTCCAGCGGATTCCCTCTGTTCACTCGGGTGACCTGCAGCAGTTTCAGTGGCTGGGTGTTCGGCAGTGCCCGACACCTTGGGGGTGAAGCCGATGGTGAATGGACCTTGACGGTACGGGATCGGGTGACCGGCGATAGCGGTACCTTACAGTCCTGGCGTCTGAAGTTTTATGGCACCGGTGAACCGGAAGCCTGCAGCAGTACCCAGAATGCGGGAGGTGACACACCGGACACCCGTCAGATCGAGTTGGGTCAGAATTCAGGGAGTTTCGATTTCTACTACGAAACCTACAACATTCGTGATCGCATGCGCTTGCACTATGAAGGCGAGCTGTTGTTCGATAGCGGTTGTGTGGGTGAGGATAGGACAGTACCCATCAGCTACTCGGGCAACTCGTCGGTGATCGCGGTAGAGGTGGTTCCCAACTGTGAGGGTACCAGTGGCACCGCATGGGAATACACGGTGAACTGTCCACAGTAACGCATCTGTGATGAACGGCTCCCGGGCTGAGGATTCTCGACGGAAGCCTCTCGGCCCGGGATTGTCCGAAGGTTATGATGGCGGCGGCTTCAACCTGGCATTGATCATCAGCCGGTGCTTTTGGATTCAACCTACAATACAGCCCAACCGAAGTCACCTGGCCTGATCGAAATGATAACCAAAGGCTTCGATGTCCCGTTTGAAATGGTTACCGACCAGTTCCGCCAGGTCGTCCGTATAGTACTCCCGATAATCCTTTGAGCGATCTTTTGCCCGGCGTTTGTGGGGCAGACTGATGCCATCGATCTTGAGTTGGGTTGTGATCGATTTGAAATCTTCCGCCAGGTTTTCGTAGTGGCCGATGAAATCCACCAGGATCTTCCCCTGCAGGTCGACCAGGTAGTCGAGCTGGGATTGGATGGAGGTGTCCACATGGTATTGATAGGGCCGCTCCGGATCGAGTTTCCAACGGATGAAATGGTCGAAGTCCTCGATATGGGAGATCAGATGGGGGCGTTCCCGGCGGATGTGATGGTAGGAGCTGACCTGGAGATCCCAGGGGTTGCGCACAATAGCGAACTTGAACAGGTTGTTGAAGAACTGTTCCGGCAACAACTCCTTGGCGGCGACGATCCTTGAGTGACGGGGGAACTTGGTGCCGATGCGGTGTCCGCTCAGATGGCTGAAGCGGGAGCAGAGAAACATCGGGTAGTACCAGGGGTCACGCCAGCGCAAGGGCTGCAGTGCCGATCTGACACTGGTGCCGCCGGTCTTGGCGATGTGTACGAACAGAAAATTGTATTTGATGGAAAGCAGCATGGTGTTCAACCGATGAGTTTTAAATAGTGGGTGGCGCTGATCTCAGCGCGGTATTCCGCGACAGCCTCACGCAGCTGCTCGCTCTGTGGTGGAGAGTCGAGCACTTGCCCCATCGCCTCAGCCAGGGCCAGGTGGTCGCCAACCGGGACAAGCGGTGCGATTCGGCCCTGATCCAGAATCTCGTTAGGGCCACTGGGGCAGTCGGTGGAGACCACCGGCACCCCCAGTGCCATCGCCTCGGTGAGTACGTTCGGTGAACCCTCCCAGCGGGATGAGAGTACAAACAGCTGCGCCCGTTTCATATAGGCGTAGGGATTCGAGGTGAAACCGGGGAAGGCCAGGTCAGCTGTCACACCCAGGCTCTCAGCCAGTTCCAGTAAAGGCGCCTTCTGTCGTCCGTCACCAAGGATGATCAAGCGGCAGGGGCGCCGCTCTCTCAGCTGGGCAAAGGCCTGGATCAGGGTATGAAAATCTTTCTGCAGAGTCAGGCGTCCGGCGCCCAGTATTACCGGTATCCCGGAATCCTCGAGCCAGGGGTGAGGTACGGGTGCCTGCGCGGCTGTCTGCAGTTGCGGGGTGATCACCGGGTTGCGTACCACACTGACCTTTTGCGGATCGACTCCGGAAACCGCCAAGGTATCCTGACGAACCCCTTCGGATACGGCGATGATTCGGTCGATGTGCGGGTAGAGTAGGCGGATCGGCAGGCGTCGCAGGCGCATCCGCCAGGGGGATTTATGCGCCAGTGCGGCAGTCAGGTTGGTACCCAGTCGCATCAGCAGTCGGGTTTTGTCAGAGCCGGCCAGTGCCCTGGCGATGACTGCCATGCGACCGGCACGGTCTTTTGCCGCCAGCAGTGCTGCTGGTTTGGCCTGTTTCAGGTAGCGGCGCAGCGGCCATAGGCTGGTGGCAGTATGCTTGCTGCCAAGATCGATGCGATTCACTTGAGGGTGGAGCGCATCCAGGTGTTTGCTGCTGGTCTTGATCAACAACAGGTCGACCCGGGTGCCCTGTTCAGCGATGGCGTTGACCAGATTCAACACCATTCGTTCCACGCCTCCCTCTCCGGAGAGTGATACAAGCACAGCGAGATCCGGGGGCAATACCTTGCTGTCACTCATTTCTTGCCGGGCAGGGTATCGTAATGGGGCAGTGTATGGGGTTCTTCGTACCAGTCAGCAGCTGAGGTGGTGAAGACATTCTGCGAGGGATGGATACCCGGATCCTCATCCAGGGTACCGGCAGGCACGATTACCGCCTTGCCGCTCTGGGAACGCCAGGGCAGAGAGGAGCCGCACTGTTTGCAGAAACCGGTGGCAAAGTGTTTCGCCTCGCTCAGTTCGAAGCGTCCCACCAGCGCCTCGCCGCTCAGCCATTCAAACTGCTTCGGTGAGACAAACAGGTTGGCTGCAAAGGCACTGCCGGTGAATTTGCGGCAACGGGAGCAGTGGCAATATTGAAATATTCCCAGGTTTCCCTTGATCTGATAACTTACCGCGCCGCACAGACAGCGGCCGGTGGCAATGGTTTGGTCTTCACTCATCGATCACGCCTCTTGGGGGTTTCGGTTCTGCCGTTCAAGGTGTGGCCTGAAGGTCATCAGGGTAAAGGCATAGGCACAGCCAGCGATTATCAGCCAGTAGAAGCGCCAGTTCCAGTGTAGATGGCGAAAGTCGGTCAGGCTATAGATGGCGATCAACATGAAGTTACTGAACAGGAAGGCGAGGAAGTAGATCGAAATCCGCTGGCGACGAAACGCCTCCATGATTTTCGAGACCATCAGGCCACAGATCAGGGCGATGATCATGATACCCACCAGTCCAAGCTGAAATACCACCTCCAGATAGGCGTTGTGCAGATGGTCGAAGCCGATATCCCGGTGGTCCTTCAGATTGGGGTTGTTCTCCGCTTCCACCAGGGCATGGGTGGTGCCAGGCCCCCAGCCGGTAAATGGGCGTTCCAGCCATTTGTTGAGTCCGAACTCCCACAGATGCAAGCGATAGGTGGATGAGGTGAGAGGGGCCTCGTCCAGACCCTGGCTGACCACGGTGCCCAGCTCGGTCTGCTCGGTTGAGATCCTGGCCTGAATGGTGTCCCAGTTGAGTGCCAGGATCAGTGCCAGGACCAGACCTAACGCAGCCAAGGGCATCAGCAGGGAGACCTTCGGCTGCTTCTTGCTCTGGCGGGTGAACTTGAGTGTCAGAAAGATGGTGGGCAGGGCGAAAAAGAGTGCCAGCCAGACCCCGCGGGACTGGCTGATGATCAGCCCCTGGGTGTAGAAGAGTATGCCCAGAATGATCAGCACAACCAGTACGATCTGCTGGACTGGCTTCTGTTTCAGTTGGGGGTTGAGTCGGTAGATCGCCAATACGATCAATCCAAGGATCACCGCCGCACAATCAAAGCCGAAGATGATCGGTTTGCCGAAGTGCATGCCGGAGCGCTCTCCCTGGAGCAGTTGGGCAAGCGTGTCCCCGTCCAATGCGCTGAGAATGCCCAGGGTGAACCCGGTCAGTATCAAACCCAGGGCGGTCGGGATTCGCCTGGGAGACTGACTCAGCCACCAGGCGGGAATAAAGAACAGAAACAGCAGTGCCCAGTCCCGCGCCTGGTTGGCCTGGGTCTTGTGGTCGAGTGGAATCTCGGCCATCGCCTCGGTGCCCCGGTAGACAATGTAGGCGATGATCATCAGACAGGACCAGAACAGAAACTGCCGTGGCAGGCGTCGCCAGGCGTCACTCGAGAGGAGCAGGCCGATCAGCATCATCCCCAGTCCGAGGTTGGCCCCGGCGATACTCAGCAGGCTGAAAAACGAGAAGATATAGAGCCCGAGCACACCAATCCAATCGCTGGCCTGCTGCAGTTTCGAGTCGGCTAAACGGCTCGGTTTGAAATAGGGGCTAAGGGCTTGCAACATGGTTTTCTGCGTTTCTAATAGTTATGTCGTTCTTATAGTTTTCTTATTCTTGATCCGGCGCCTTAATAGGCCATATTCAGCCGAAGCGTGCCTGTCTGAAGCCCTGAACATGGCCTAATAAGGCGGCGGGCTAATGATATCATAGGAGACCGATGGCTCTGGCAATGCCTGCCGCCCGGTTCGGCCAACTGTAGGCAGCCACATCTTCACGCGCCTGCAGAGCGATTCGCTTGGCCAGCTGCGGATTATCTCTCAATTCCGCCACCTGTTGCACCCAGGCATCCGGATCGGCCGGATCGGCCAGCAGGGCATTATGTCCAGGCTGAAGAATCTCCCGCAACGGCGGAATATCACTGGCAATGATCGGCCGTCCCGCCGCCATCGCTTCGAACAGCTTCATTGGGCTGATCCCGTCCGCATGGCTCAGATCCGCCTGGTAGGGTAGCACCACCAGTTCGCTCTCGCCGTAGAGCTTGGCCACTTCCCGGTGGGGTACACTGGGTCGGTGCTGCAGTGCCGGGTGGTCGGGTACCGGATCATCGCAGTCGCCAACCAGCAGCACCTGCCCCAGGTTGGCCTGGGCAAGTCGGGTCAGAATGTCCAGCCCCCGGTCCCGGCTGATCCGCCCAAGATAGACGATCCTCGGGTTGGCCAGACCCCGGCTGTCGAGTTCCGGCTGCCTTTGAAAAGCCTCAAGCTCAACCCCGGAGGGGCTGACGTGGATCCGCTGTGGATCCGCGCCCGCCTCGATCAGCGCCTCTGCCGCACTGCGGCTGATCGGCAACAGTTGATCGATTATCCCCTGACGATGCAGCTCGATCACTTGTGACAGCTGATTTCGTTGTATCATCGGCTGCAGGGTGTGCACCTCGAAATGGTGTCTGATCCCCTGGGAGGCGAGTCCGAGACTCAATTCGGGAGAGCGCACATAGACCGCTTTCGCCCGGCTGAGCATGCGTTTATGCAGACGGGGAAACAGGGACAAAGGCCAGCGCCGATGCAGCCACTGGCTGGCACGGACATCGATCTTGCTGGTGATGCCCATCTCATCGCAGCGTTGCTGCGGGGTCACCGGCCGATGCCAGGGGGGAAGATAGAGTCGGGTGTCGATACCCAGATCAGTCAGTGCCGCCACTGTATGCAGGGTCTGGATCAGATTGGCACGGTTACGGTGCAGCCGACTGCGGCCCAGATAGATCAGATCAGGTATGTCAGTGTTCAGCATTGATGTAATTTATAAAAATAAGGAAGCGCTGATTGATTCATCCTCATCCCGGCAGATGTCTGAATCGAGCTATTCATCCACAGGGAAACCGGTTTTCATCGGAATGAGAGATTAATCAGGACTTCCATTAAGGGTTAACACTAACATAATCCCCAAGCTGCTTGTAATATATCCGGTTGTAATTAAATCCGCGCCAGACTCAGAGCTCCATGAAGTCGACGAACAACCAACATCGGATCCAATGTGAAAATCCCTGAGCATGACAATCCGTCGATTCTGATCGTGCGCCTCAGTGCGATTGGGGATATCGTGTTCGCCTCGCCACTGATCCACGCCCTGCGACAACGCTATCCTGCGGCCCGCATAAGCTGGCTGGTGCAGCCGGAATCAAAAGCCCTGTTGGAACACCATCCGGAGCTGGATGAAGTGGTGATCTGGCCCAGAGCCAGATGGCAGACCCTGTGGAAAGAGCGCCGCTGGCTGACCCTCTGGCGGGAGGTGGCAAGCTTCCGCCGTTCATTACGGGAGCGGGACTTCGAGCTGGCCCTGGATGTCCAGGGGTTGTTGAAAAGCGGTCTGCTGACCTGGTTCTCCGGTGCTGCTCAACGGATTGGGTTGGGTTCCAGAGAGGGCAGTCAGTATCTGATGACCGCCACGGTGGAGAAGGGGGGTGAGCCGAGACGGATCGGTTCCGAGTATCTCTATCTGGCAGAGCAGCTGGGTCTGCCTGTGGATCGGTTCGAGATGCATGTGGGGCTCTCCGATGAGGATCGGGTCTCTGCGGATCAGCTCATCGAAAAGCATCAGCTGAAGCGGGGATTCGTGGTAATCTGTCCCTTTACCACCCGGCCACAGAAACACTGGTTCAATGCTTCATGGCAAGCGTTGTTAGAACAGGTAGCGCAGAACTGGCAATTGCCGGTGGTGATGCTTGGTGGTCCGGGAGATCGTCAGCCGGCAGCGGAGATCAAAGCCTCAGACGAGGGATTGATCAATCTGGTGGGGGAGACCACTCTTCGACAGGCGGCGGCGGTGATTGCCAGAGGCTCACTGGTTGTGGGTGTCGATACGGGTCTGACGCACATCGGCATCGCCATGAGCCGGCCGACCCTCTGTCTGTTCGGTTCCACCCGACCCTATCTGGATACAACCCATGAGAACGCGCAAGTGATCTACCATCCCCGCCGCTGTTCCCCCTGCAAACGTAAACCGACCTGCCATGGTTCGTTCGATTGCATGGCTGAGATTACAGCAGCGGAGATCGTGGCGCGGGCCGACCGTCTGCCCGGTTTCAACGGAGGCGGTCAGTGAAAATTCTGCATGTGGAGACAGGTCAGCACCTATACGGCGGCGCCAAACAGGTCAGCTATCTGCTCGCCGGTCTACAGCAGCATGGGGTGGAGTCACATCTGGTCTGTCCGATCGGCAGTGCTATCGGCCGTACAGTGAAAGAGAGTGTGGCTGAGGTTTACGAAGTGCCGATGCGGGGTGATCTCGATCTTGGATTTATCTGGCGAATGCGCCGGATCATTCGTCAGGTTGAGCCTGATCTGTTGCATCTGCACAGTCGCCGGGGTGCCGATCTGCTGGGTGGTATTGCAGGCCGCTGGAGCGGTATCAGAACCGTGCTCTCCCGACGGGTGGACAACCCGGAACCCCCCGCTGTGGTGAGGTTGAAATACGCGCTTTACGACCGGGTGATCGCCATCTCCCAGGGGATCGCCGATGTGCTGCTCGAAGAGGGGGTGGCCGCGGAGAAATTGGCCTGTGTACGCAGTGCGGTGGATGTGGAGGCCTATCAGAAGTCCTGTGACAAAAGCTGGTTCAGAGCGGAATTCAATCTGCCCGAAGATACCCTGGTGATGGCCACCGTCGCTCAGTTGATCAGTCGCAAGGGTCATCGCTTTCTGATGCAGGCGATGCCCAGACTGATACAGCGCTACCCCAATCTTCGCTGGTTGATTTTCGGCAAAGGGCCGCTGCAGGAGGAGCTGAGGGATGAGATCGTGCGGCGTGGCCTGCAATCCCATGTACAGTTGGCCGGATTCCGCCAGGATCTGGCAGAGATCTACCCCTGTCTCGATCTGCTGGTACATCCGGCGCTGATGGAAGGGCTGGGAATCTCTTTGTTGCAAGCGGCCAGTGCCGGGTTACCGATCGTGGCGGTGGATGCCGGTGGTATGCCTGAAGTGGTCGAGGATGGTGTCAATGGCCGCCTGGTTCCCGGTGGCAGTGTGGAAGTCCTGGGGGATGCGGTGGAGCAACTGCTGGGCAATGAGTCCCTGCGCCGGGAGATGGGTGAGTCGGGGAGAGAGAAGATGCGCAGAAGTTTCTCGGTGGAACAGATGGTGGAAGGTAATCTGGCCGTCTACCAGGGCTTGCTCAACACAGATAACGCCACATGAGCGAGATCAAAAGCCTACAGATCATCGGCAGCAAATCCTTCGGTGGGGCAGAGCGTTGGTTCCAGCGCTTCTCTCTGGAGCTGGACAAGCTCGGCCATCCCACAGAGATCTGTGTGCGCAGAGGCAGTGAGCTGGATGGGAACCACTGGGCCAGCCTGAGTTGTCATCCCTTGGGGATGCGCACTGTTTGGGATCCGCTGTCGAAACACGAAGTGAAACAGTTGATCAAACAGCGCCAGCCACAGATCGTGCAGACCTACATGGGTAGAGCCACCCGGCTCACCCATCTACCGAAACAGAGTGGTGCTGTGCATATCGCCCGTTTGGGTGGTTACTACAAAGTGGACGGTTACCGCCATGCCGATGCCTGGATCGGTAACACCAAGGGAATTTGCGACTATCTGATCGATGCCGGATTTTCCAGTCAACGGGTGTTCCACATTTATAATTTCGCTGAACTGCCTGAACCGGGAGCAGCCCCGGCAGGCCTGAAAGCTGAACTGGGCATACCTGAGGATGCCTGGGTATTGATGACCCCGGGTAGATTTGTCCCCTTCAAAGGTCATCGCTATCTGCTCGATGCTCTGGCCAGACTGCCAGAGGCGATCGCTGGTCGACCTGTCTGGCAAGTGATTCTGGGCGATGGTCCACTCAAACAGGATCTGCATCAGCAGGCAGAACAGCTCAATATCAATCGACGTATCGTCTGGACAGGTTGGCAACTCAATCCCGACGCCTACTATCGATTGGCCGATCTGATTGTTTTTCCTTCCACCAACGCGGAGCCTTTCGGCAATGTCATCATAGAGGCCTGGGGTTACAACAAACCCCTTGTCACCTCCGCCTCAATGGGGGCGAGAGAGGTTATGCAGCATGGTCAGGATGGTCTGCTGTTCGAATGTGAAAATTCAACCTCACTGGCAACCTATTTGGAACAGGCATTGAAGGATGAGGGTTTGCGTAGATCGATGGCGGACAGGGGGTTGCAGCGCGCCCGGCAGGAGTTTGCCAAAGAGCCGATCATGCAGGCTTATCTGGAGCTTTATTCGAAGCTGCTTAGGGGACGTTGAGATGGATGTTTTGAGTTCAAGGATCTATTGGATTAGTGTTAACAGGCCCTAGGATGGATCTGTGGATTGTGAATTCGCCAAGGTTTTTGCTGGTGCCTGAAGTTGAATGGTTGTTGCTCTGGATTGCAGGGAAGGCAGCTGATTTTGCTGTAGGTGTATGGAGTCGTGATCGATGGCAAGAGGCTATACCGGTTCGATTCAAGCGCCGCTGATATCCTGTTTGTCCTGCAGCCAACGCTTCTGCTTACGCTGATTGTGAAAAATAGGCACCTGTCGCAATACACCCCGAGCAAATTTATAAAGATGAAAATGATCGCTACACAAACAAATTCTTGGATCTCAATGCTTCTGCTGACAGCCCTCTCCCTTACAACTCTGGTTGCAGAGGCTAAGTCTGCTGCCGGCGCGTTGAAAAAAATGGATCGGAACGGGGATAATCGTCTCAGTTATGAAGAGTGGCGAAAAAAACGACTCTTCAAGCGCATCGATATTGATGGTGATAACTATCTCGATGTGAATGAGTTGAAGCGTTTTTTTGGTGAGGCTGTTGAGGGTGTGAATCCCGGGAGTCTGCCCGACAATAAAACAATCAGCGCGATAAGAAGGTCGAAATTTGATGATCCCCAGGACCTTAAAGAGAAAGGCCTGATTGCTACAGGCCTCTATCCCGTCTGGCCGAAAGGTACAGCCTGCCGTGGTATCGATGAGACCTATGCCATGGACTACTCCCATAAGAGACCGAAACAGGCTTATCACGGTGGTATTGATCTGCCAGCGCCCTTTGGTACACCGATTCTGGCTGTGATGAGTGGTGAAGTTATCGCGATTTATGATGCGCACAGGAGCAATCCACGCGGTATCGAGGTTGTGCTCAGACACACGCCCGAGCAGAGCGGTTTGCCTCTCTATCTCTATTCACGTTATACGCATTTTGATTCCCTGCCAAGGTTGACAATTGGTCAAGCTATAGCGATGGGCGATGTCCTGGGCGAGACAGGTAATACGGGAGTGCTCGGTTGCGAGCTCAAAAACAGACCTTGCCGGGGCAGATCGCGCCGGCCGGCTCTCCATTTCGATATCCTCTATTCGGTTCGTTCGGAATATTATGATACTGGCAGCGTCTTGATACCCGTAGATGGGTATTGGATGGATCCTAATGCGCTTTATCGAAACAGCATGCCGGTGGACTCTGATTCTATGAAAGCGCTAACGAAAGACCGGAAGGGTGTATCTATCGCTTACACCCTTGAAGGTGGTGAAGTTTGGCCTGTGGATACTAAGATGATCTGGCCTTACGCCTGTTGGCGTGAATGAACTGTTTTTAACACTGGAATTCAGAATTACCAAGCCTGGATTCAGTGGCTGAGTCTGGTGGTCAGTCATCATTGATAGCGTGGATGGTGTATGAAGAGTCTGATTGCAATAGTCCTTTCTTTTCTGATTTCATGGTACTTCATTGATTTGTCGTCAGATGGTCTGTTCAGAAGCGTTGTGGCACCAATTTCACTCTTTTTCTCATTCATTGCATTTGGGTTCTGGTTGGTTCTAAAAGCAGGATTCGGTCGGCGGGCTGATGGAGGCAGTGGTGGTGGTTTTGGGGATGGGTTTGGTGATGGAGATGGCGGTTGTGGAGGGGAGTAAGATGGTAGTGCAATAAGTGAGTTTGTTCGGGAGCGTGATATCAATATCAATAGATAATCTTGATTTGGAAAAAGACCGGATGTTGACTTTTAATAAATGGAATCTGTATGAAGTTTATATCAATCAATCCTATCTAAGACTGATTTATCTCTCACTTCGCCGGTTATTCTGTGTATCAGGGGCTATTGGATTAGTGTTAACAGGCTGTAACAGCAAGCAAACAAGATGAAGATACTCTGCTGGGTCATATTGTTGTATTGTTATCCGCTGGCATGTCTGGCTGATCTTGCCTATATCAATCAAATTCCCGATTTTACCCAAACAGATGTTGCCTTTTCCGGTAGTGGTAACGGACAGCAGTTTTGTGCTCCGGTCGCTGTGTCAAACTCAATTGTTCTTTTGAGTGGCAATACTCAGGAGCAGATTGATTTGATCGCGTTGCTTGCCTCTTCTGAGTATATGAATACCAGTCTGAAAAATGGCACTGGAACCACTGGGGTGCTCCGAGGTGTCAACAGAATCGCTAAAGAGTTGTTCGGTGGTTATTCAAAGCTTGAATATCAAGGTTGGAGAAAACACCCTGCGAAATATTCGACAGGGATAGTTCGTCCCGAAATAACCAAACTGAAAAACGCCATATCCAGCCGGTCTGCTGCCTGGTTGAATGTCGGGTGGTATCGATATGAGAAGGCGCGGGATCAGTATCGGCGAATTGGTGGTCATTGGGTGACCTTGGTTGGAGCAGATAACGAACACCTGGTGATACATGATCCTTCACCAAGGGCGGGGAGAGTCTTTTCAAACGAATTTGTCGAGTATCGGACGATTGATAGCGGGATGCTGGTTGGTGACAAGAAGGGATTGCCGGTCGAGGCAAAAGGCTACCTGATGCTCGGAAAAGGATTTCATTTAAAGAGAGGCACTGACTTTGCTATCGTTGATGGTGCTGTCTTTTTCAGACTCTAACGTTCCAGTCCACAACCGGGTCAACACGCCTGCCTCATTCATATGGATGCAAATCCTGGCCAATGGCTCTATTTCAATTGGTCTACACTTTTTAGCAGAAGAGGCATCAAACTGTTACTCATTTCAAAAGAACAAGAGGAAATGTCATGGAAAACAATCCGGTAACCTGGTTTGAGATCTATGTGGACGATATGGAACGAGCGAAAAAATTTTACCAGACGGTGTTGGGAATATCCCTGGAAAAACTCGTCGATCCAACTGGGTCAGGAGTGGAGATGTGGTCATTTCCCTCAGATATGGAGCGTTATGGCGCAACCGGTGCGCTGGTGAAAATGGAGGGATTCTCTGCTGGTGGTAACAGCACGTTGGTCTATTTCGGCTGTGAAGACTGTGCGACAGAAGAGTCACGTGCAGAAAAGGCCGGAGGGCAGATACATCAGGCCAAGATGTCTATTGGAGAGTATGGTTATGTTTCGATCATAATTGATACCGAAGGCAATATGTTCGGCCTTCACTCGGGAGGGTAAATAAACGAAAGAAAACAGAACGTTAATTGGTGGTTACTGAGTTTTAGTGATTCAGCAGGGTAAGGGGGCTGTAATGAACCAGGTCTATACGCCATTAAGATACTCTGTAGTTCTACTGTTGGCTGTAACACTCGCATCCTGTACGGCGGGAGACTCCCAGTTCACAGTGGAGAATCCGGCGGGATTCTTCTGGGGGCTCTGGCACGGTGTGATTTCGGTGATCAGTCTGGTAATCCATCTATTCAATGACAATGTGGTTGTCTATGAACTGGATAACAGTGGGGGGTGGTACGATTTCGGATTCCTGCTTGGTGTGATTATGGTCTGGGGTGGTGGTTGTCATGCCAGCTGTAAGACAAAACAGGAGGCAGCCAGTGATAAAGAGTGGGATGAGATTGGTGACAAAGTGGAGAAAAAAGTGATGCGCAGGTTAAAGGAGTGGGCAGACGAGGATGCCCCCACGGACCCAGATGGTGAGTGGGACGAGATCGGCGAAAAGGTCGAGAAAAAACTCAAACGCAAGATTCGTGAGTGGGCTGAAAAAGAGTGATAATAAAAGCATCTACGGATGAAGATGCAGCTGCAATCATTGAGCTGCATAAGCAGGTGTTTGGTGAAACAGAAGGCGAGAGTGTGGCCAGGCTGGTTGCTGATCTGTTTCAGGATGAAACGGCGAGACCGCTGATCTCACTGGTGGCTACGGATGAGGGGCTGGTTGTGGGGCATATCCTCTTCAGTCCTGCGACCATAGAAGGTGCTTTGAATTGTTCGGGAGTCATTCTGGCTCCTTTGGCTGTAGGTGAGGCATATCAGAAATCAGGTATCGGTACGGCACTGATCAGAGAGGGTATTGAAAGCGTACGGAAACTACAGGCCGATTACGTGCTGGTTCTTGGTGATCCCAACTATTATCAGCGTGTTGGTTTCCGGGCTGGACATGGCATTGCGCCTCCCTATCAGATCGACTATCCGGAGGCCTGGATGGTATTGGAACTGAATCCGGGAACTGTCAGCACCATTAAGGGTAAAGTGCGCTGTGCGGAGGCTCTCTGTAGGCGAGAGCTATGGTAGTCTGCGCATCAGGCTCGCTTGTTGATCGATGGACAGGTGGTGGTATTCGGCAGTAATCCACAATTCCGGAATCATCGAGTTCCTACGATGCAGGGATGAATGAGGTTTATAGAACTGGTGGTTATTGGTTATGCGTATAACGCTACTAAGACATGGTAGTCCTGATTTCGTGTGGCAACGAAGTGTTAGAGGATGTGAATTTGCACGGCTGGAAAAGGAGTATGATAGTGCAACTATCAACGATTTACCGCCGGCTGAATCTGTTCAGCAGGTAATGGATCACCACTGTTTCGTATGCAGTGATTTGACTCGATCCATTGATTCCGCAAAGGCGCTTGGCGTGGATCAGGTGGATTTTTCAGATCGACTCTTTCGTGAGATGAACCTGCCTTACTTTGACGAAATTTCGCTAAAATTACCCTTGGAAGTATGGGCCATTGTTTTGCGAAGTCTGTGGTTTTTGGGGTTTTCAAAAAACAGTGAGTCATACCGGAAAGCCAGGTCGAGAGCAAAAGAGGCCGCAGAGAGGTTGATTGATTTGGCGTTGAAACATCATGCCGTGCTGTTGGTCGGTCATGGTTTTCTCAATCACTATATTGCCAAGGAACTGAGAGCGTTGGGTTGGCGTGGCCCTTCCAGTCCAGGGCGAAACTACTGGGAGTTCGGCTGTTACGAGATGAGCATGCAGACAGTTGATCTTTAAAACGGTTGTCTATGCAAAAGCCACTAAAAACGCTGATGATGCACTTACCACAAATAGGTTGTGTAGAGTGGATAGGTGTGAGGCCTGCTCGTGGTGAACCAATGCACTCGCTTGAATCGGTTAAGATCGAGGTGGGGACAGGCTTGACCGGGGACCGTTTCAAAGGCCGTGCCGAGAGTGCCAGGCAAGTGACACTGATACAGTATGAGCATCTACTGGTGATAGCAGGATGTCTTCACCGAAAAGCGTTATTGCCTGAACTGTTACGCCGAAATATTGTGGTGTCGGGTATCAATCTGCTGGCGCTGAAGGATAAACGCTTTCAGGTTGGTGAAGCAATTCTCGAGTTCAGAGGGCTTTGTCACCCCTGCAGTAAGATGGAAATGGTTTTGGGTGAGGGAGGCTATAACGCAATGCGTGGTCATGGCGGGATCGTGGCAAGTGTATTTCAGGCCGGAAAAGTTAACCTTAAGGATAGGGTTGTCTCATTGGGTGGTGTGACTGAATCACCCTAGGGTCAATTGGCCCCGTGTCAACATGTCGTAGATCAATACAAACTGTTGTGCACGAGTGTGGGCAAGTCACTTGTACCCTGCATGGAGTAGAGGAGTGCGGCATTACCCGTATCCATGAATCATCTATACTTCAGAGGCGGGAGATTCATGCGCAGAGTCATTCAATGTAAGGTTCTATGTTTGAGTCGACTTGATGATAAATTTCACGATGAGGATTAACGCCTTGATACCCGGCTATGCTCGTCAAATTGTCGTTACCGCCACACCGGCAATTACATTCCAGGCGCTTACGGCAGAGATCGATCAGTGGTGGACAACGAATTGCAATGTAATCACTCAGGTTGGTGATCGAGTCACTTTCAGGTTTGATTCAACCTATTGGGTAATGGAGGTGGTTCGATTGTCTGAGAACAGACTGATTGAGCTGCTTTGTATCGAAGCCCATCATCTCCATGAAGGTTTGCCTGCCTCAATCGAGAAGGAGTGGGAGGGAACAAAACTCAAGTGGGCGCTGAAAGCGGTTGATGGAGCTACTCAGGTTGATTTTATCCATGAGGGTCTTGTGTCTGAACTCGACTGCTATGAGATATGTGAGCAGGGCTGGAACTTCTACTTTGCCAGCAGTTTGAAAGAGTACCTTGAGACGGGTAGAGGATCTCCTTATCAGAGTGCTGAGACCTGAGTCGTTTCGGGTTGTGAGAAATAATAGGTGGAGAGATCGTGTTCATTTCATCAGCTGATGCCACTTTATTAAATATCACTCATGCCGCCAGGCTTGCTATTCGTCGCTTGTGTAGCTGACGGCATTGATTGGCAAAGTCGTGATCGTCAATTTTTGAACAGCCTGGTGTGGAGGTCCTGGCTGTGACTGTGGGTATAGACGATGAGCGGGTGTTTACTTTACTCGGGAAGAAGGAGCCTTCACCAAGCTTACCGATCCTGCTGGATAGGGAGGTAGAATCACTCTATGATTGGCAGGCCAAAGGGTTACCAATAACCTATGTTTTAGATAGCGAAGGCCTTATCCGCTATCGAGCGGTTGGTGGCTGTGAGTTCAATCCTGCCTCAATCCATGAAAAACGATTACAGCTAGTTGACAAAAAATAACATTCTTTTGTGAAAACAGGCAGATCTTGTGCTGTTTTCAATATTGGTTGAGGTTTAGGCGTGATTCAATTTCGCTGTTCGATTCGTCAATCCGATAGTCACAGCTTCAAAACTGATCCGGGACCTGTCGGTTTCTCCAGTGGTGTATTACAATGCCGGGGCCGACAAACAGGTTGGTCAGTCTGAAATTTTTAAAGTTCTAGGAGCTGTATCATGAGTGAGCTGTACTCAGAGCATCCTGTCATGTTCAAAAACAATCCGATAGGGTTTATTGTTTCTATCATCCTGATACCGGTGTTTGGTGTTGGCCTGGTGATTCTGCTTGTCTGGCATCTGCAAAACAAAGCCTCCAAATTAACCATTAACGATACTGAAATCCTCTATGAAAAGGGACTCCTGAGTAAAGAGCGCTCGGAGGTCAATATCAGCAGTGTGAGAACAACCAAGGTGAAACAATCCTTTTTCGATCGTATTTTCGGCGTTGGTGCGATTGAGATTTATACTGCTGGCGATAGCCCGGAGATCGTGGCGAAAGGTCTGCCTGATCCAAATAGGATCAGTGAGATTATCCGTCCCAGGAAAGATGATCAATGATCGGTGAGACCGACAAAAAGGATAAGCGGGAGTCGAGAACCATCGCGATTGTCCTGATTGCCATGTTGTTGGTGATTGGGGTTGTCCTGGTGCTGATGCTGCCTGAACTCACAGAGTTTGCCAGGATGCATCTGAGTCCGGGTTTGGGAGTCAAGGACTCTGCCCTGATCTCCTTTTTTGTCTCAGTTGTTCTGCTGGTGCTGTTCGCACTCTTTTCCGGTGACGGTCTGATTGGAGAGCTCCAGTTTATGATCCCTGGGTTTTTTCTGTTTTTTGTAGTGAACTGGTTATTGATAGCCTGGGTGTTTTAAACTTACTCTTTCAAGAGCTTCTGTTACAAGATGGTGAAAACTGTCGATCGTTACATTGCTGATCTGCCTGAGGAGCGTAAACAACGTTTTATGCTTCTTCATCAGATGATAATGAGTGAGTATCCGGATCTGATCGTTGACATGCACTATAAGATGCCAACCTATCGACTGGGTGAAGGTTGGGTTGCGCTGGCCAATCAGAAAAACTATATCTCTCTCTATACCTGCAGTGCCACGCACATCGACGCCTTCAAAACAAAATATCCGCAAATCAAGACAGGTAAGGGTTGTATCAATTTCAAGGATAAGGATCCTCTGCCCCTAGACGATCTGGTATCGGTGGTTCATCACGCAATCTCCGAAGCGAAAGGCCATTGACTAGGGGTATTTCTGTCAGTCTATTGTTACAAATCAGTTAACCATTCATACAATTGGTTACAGTAACCCGTCAGCGATTTTCTTAAGCTTATGAGTGTGACCGGGCTTGCCTGAATTCTCCTAGGAACGTCTCTGTTCAGGTTTGGGCAGGAGAGACCAAAATGGAATCCTGAGTGCAGATGAGTGGCGTCCCCAATACAACAGTTCAGGCCAAATAAAGGACATGATCACAAGACCTTACAAGCATTCGGATTATGAATTTTGTGAAGCGCTGGTTAGTCAGGCCTGGGGCTTCGATGAGATTTTTAAACCCGCTGATCTGTCGGCCCTGGCGAAGATTATCTATACCAAGGGCTCTCTGGTCAGCAGTAATTATCGAAGGGTTGTCGAAGATGACGGCCGCTTGGTCGGATTCATTTTCGGCTATAATGAATATGTAGGTAAGCCAAAAGGCAAGCTGTTGTTCACCCTGCAAATATTGTGGCGACTTTTGACGGTCAGGGGGGACAGGCCGGAGGATACGAAAAGCCTGATTCAGGCAATTCAAGAGCACCAGAAGAACAGGGCAGCCATTGTCGGGCAGGGCAGAAGTGAAATTGTCTTGTTTGTGGTGGCCGAAGAGTATCAGGGCGTGGGTGTCGGCAGTAGTCTGTGGTGCGGGTTTGAATCGTTCTGCAAGTCCGGCAATGTGCGGGAGATCATTGTGGAGACCAACCGGATGGGAGCCAGTGGTTTCTATGAAAAACTGGGGTTTGAATTGATTGCGGATTTTGATTCACCTCTGCATGAATATGCCACCAAAGGTGGTCAGGCCTGTATGTATGAATATCACACTGGGCAATCGTCGGGGATATGTTGAGAGCTGGATAAAGGGATTTCCGTTGGACCGGGCGTAAAACAAGGATGTATCATGGGCGCGATTTCAACAAGACACTATCAATTGATTCTGCAATTTCTGTTTGCAGTTGGGATTCTGTTTTCCATTCTGATCTTTTATGTCAAGCCGCCTCTGAATTATGCTTGCCTGGCGTTTATGGGCATAGGCCTGATTTCCGGTTTGATCTTTTTGGAGAATGTTCAGCACAAACTGGTGAGGTTGGTGTTATTTGTTCCCATTTTCTGGCTGGTGGTGATCATCTCCCTGGCAGTGGCGAAAGTGTTGACCCCCTATTTCTAATCGAGCTCTACTGAGTATTTGAGATGATGCAACAAATCAGGCACCTGGATTCAGACCGGGAGTTCTATATTGAGGAGCGGTGCCATATCATCGAGCTGAGCAATAGCGCTGATGACCCTGATTGCTCCATCGCCAGAGCAAGGGTTGAGCCGGGTGTGACAACCTGCTGGCACCGCCTGTCGGAAACGGCGGAGCGATACCTTATCGTCAGTGGGGCGGGTCGTGTGGAGATCGGTGAGCTACCCGCAGCCACCGTTCAGCCGGGAGATCTGGTCACGATTCCGCCGATGACCCCTCAGAGGATCACCAATACCAGCTCAGAGGATCTGATCTTTTATGCCATCTGCACCCCCCGTTTTTTGCCAGAAAACTATCAGCCGCTTGAGTCTGCTGAGTGACCTGTTCGCTGGATCTATGGGGGAATTGAGCAAACTCAAAGGGCTTGGACCCAAGTCTGAACAGGCCCTCAACGAGGTGGGTATCAGAACCAGACGTCAACTGGAGGCCATCGGTGCGGTTGGTGCCTACAAAAGGTTGTTGCAATCCGGTGGAGAGAAGCCGAGCCTGAATTTTCTCTACGCCATGGTGGGTGCGCTGGAGGAGAGGCACTGGTCTGAAATCGCGAAGCAAGAGAAATCCAGGTTGCTGATGGAGCTGGAAGACAGTCAACAGCTGGATCGGTTACTGCATCAGGCTGAAACTGAGACCGATGGGGAGCTAGGGTGAGGATTGAAACCGAAATTAGTCTGCTTGAGGATATCCTCAGCGGATGGCAATCACTGATCGGCGAGGAGTATCAGGGCTATCGAAATCATGTCTACAGGATGGTCCACTTCTGTCAGATGCTGAGCGATGGGGATGAAGAGGCCCGGCAGAAGATTCTGATTGCCGGGGCGTTCCACGATCTGGGGATCTGGATCGAGGATACGGTGGACTATATTCCCCCATCACTACCGCCGATGTTGGAGTATCTGCAAAGCCGTGGGCTTGAGGCCTGGTCGGAAGAGATCAGGCTGATGATCACCGAGCACCATAAACTCCGCCCCTATAACGATCAGGCGCAGCTTCTGGTGGAGTGCTTCAGGCAAGGGGATCTGGTCGATTTTTCAATCGGGCTGTTCCGCTTCGGCCTTGCAAAGGCGCAGGTAGAGGAGGTCAAAGCGACTTTTCCCAATGCGGGTTTTCATGCGGCACTGGCCAGGCGGGCCGGTCGATGGTTTTTGAAACACCCCTTTGATCCGCTGCCCATGATGAAGTGGTAACAGGCACTAATAGGGGTCTGGAATAACCTTGCGTTTCTTGAAACGTCGGTGGATCCACAGATACTGCTCCGGGGCATAGCCAACAGCCTGCTCGATCAGGCCATTGATGCGGGCTGCATCTGCCGGCAGGTCCTCTGTGGGAAAATCCTCCAGAGGAGGGTGGATGATCAGTTTGTAGCCACTCTCGTCCGCCTTGCGATAGCCGGAGAAGAGGATGGTGTCGGCCTTGCTGATCTTGGCCAGCCGGGAGGTGGCGGTATTGGTGCCGGCCGGTTCGCCGAAGAAGGGTGCCAGGGTGCTGTTGGGGCCTTTGAAACTCTGGTCCGGGGCGTACCAGACCGGCAGATTCTTTTTCAAGGTGCGCACCACCTGGCGGATCTCGTTTCTCGGGATGGCCGCCTCGAAGCGCTGTTGCCGGTTACGGGTGAAGGCCCACTCGATGACCGGGTTTTCATGTGGGCGATACATCACGGCGATGGGCTGAAACAGGCTCAACAGCCGCCCGGTGATCTCAAGGTCGGTAAAGTGGGCGGAGAGCAGAATCACCCCTCTGCCCTGTTCCAGGCTGTTTTGCAGGTGTTCCAGCCCTTCGATCTCCACCAACGGCTGCAGCTTGCTGTCCTTCGCCCACCAGGCAAAACCGATCATCAGCATACCGACACCCAGGGAGGCGAAATGCTGCTTCAGCAGGCGCTCGATTTCATCCGCCGATTTGTCGGCAAAACAGATCTGCAGATTGACCCTGGCGATATGCCGGCGTTTGGGTGAGAGGCGGTATACCACTCGGCCGATGCCCCGACCCAGGGGCAGGGCCATGCGGTAGGGCAGCCACTGACTGATCAGCCACAGCAGGCCGAGTCCCATCCAGGCAGGCCAGTTTATCGGGGAGTAGAGTGAGTGTTTACGCCTTTTTGCCATGCTTAGAACTTGTTACTACCTGTCGCCACCCCTAAACTACAGGGCTTGTTCCAATCTATGTTAACTATTTGATGCAATTTCAACTTCCTGACTTCAGTAAGGCGCGTGTTCTGGTGGTGGGCGATCTGATGCTCGATCGCTACTGGCAGGGTGCGGCCGCCAAAATTTCACCCGAAGCCCCGGTACCGGTGGTGCATGTGCATGATACCGAAGAACGGCCCGGGGGTGGGGCCAATGTGGCGTTGAATATGACCAGCCTCGGGGTCGGGGTGGCACTGTGCGGTCTGATCGGCCGGGATGAGGCCGGCGAGCGACTGGCAGAACGGTTGACCGAGTCGGGTGTCGACTGTCTGCTGCAGGTCAGTGAGTCTGTGCCCACTATCACCAAACTGCGGGTGATCAGCCAGCATCAACAGCTGTTGCGGCTCGATTTCGAACAGCCCATGTGGCAGGTGGATCTGGCGGAAATGGGGATCCACTATCAACAGCATCTGGCCGACAGCGATCTGGTGATTCTCTCCGACTACGCCAAGGGGACACTGCAGCAACCCCAGGAGCTGATCCGTGTGGCCAGAGCCGCCGGGGTGCCGGTACTGGTGGATCCGAAGGGGAGTGATTTTGAGAAATATCGGGATGCCAGCCTGCTGACACCCAACCTGAAAGAGTTCGAGGCGGTGGTCGGTCACTGTGAGACCGATCAGGCGCTGAATGAGCGGGGCATGGCGCTACGCGAGACATTGAATCTGGATGCCCTGCTGGTGACCCTGAGTGAACGGGGTATGCTGCTGATTCAGAAAGATGCCCCGCCGCTGCATCTGCCCACCCGGGCCCGTGAAGTCTACGATGTGACCGGTGCCGGCGATACGGTGATCGGTGTCCTGGGGGCGGGGATGGCGGCCGGCATGCCGATCCATGAGGCGGCCAGTCTGGCGAATGTGGCGGCCGGCCTGATGGTGGGCAAGCTGGGTGCCGGCAGTGTCACCCTGGGTGAGCTGAAGGGGGCGCTGAGCCGTCAGGGGGATTTCGACTTTCATACCATCCAGACCCGGGAGAGTCTCTGCGAGGCGAGCGAAACGGCACGCCAGCTGGGGGAGCGGATTGTCATGACCAACGGCTGTTTCGACATCCTCCACGAGGGGCATGTGCGCTATCTGCAGCAGGCCAAGCAGCTGGGCGACCGGCTGGTGGTGGCGGTCAACGACGATGACTCTGTGCGCCGCCTGAAAGGTGAGGATCGACCCATCAATCCGCTTGAGCAGCGGATGGCGGTGCTGGCCGGTCTCGCCTCGGTGGACTGGGTGGTGCCGTTCAGTGAGGATACCCCGGAGTCCCTGATCTGTGCGGTCAAACCCGATCTGCTGGTGAAGGGTGGCGACTACAAACCGGAGCAGATCGCCGGGTATGAGTGTGTGGTCAACAACGGCGGGGAGGTGCGGGTACTCGATTTTCTGCCCGGCCGCTCCACCAGTCGAATCGTCGAGGCGATGCGCGATGGCCAGTGAGACACCAGATGGTTCCGGTATGTCGGGCAAGGAGCTCTATTTCCGGCTGCTGCAGCGGGTAAAACCCTACTGGAAGCAATTCGGCGGCGCCCTCTCGGCGATGATCATTCTGGCGATGACCGAACCGCTGATCCCGATTCTGATGAAGCCGATGCTCGACGGCAGCTTCGTGGCGAAGGATCCGGACTATATCTTCTGGTCGCCGATCCTGCTGATTCTGCTGTTCACCGTGCGCGGGGTGATGAACTTCGTCACCAGTGTGGCGTTCGAGTGGGTTGCCGGCAAGGTTGTGCTGGATCTGCGCCGCTCGATGATCGAGCGGATTCTCACCATGGGAACCCCCTATTTCGACAGCAATGCCACCGGCACCCTGATCTCCAAGGTGACCTATAACGTCAATCAGGTGACCATGGCGGCGACCAAGGTGTTGACCACCATCGTCAAAGACACCATCGTGGTGATCGGCCTGATGGCCTACATGCTCTATCTGAACTGGATGCTGACCATGGTGATCTTTCTGGCGCTGCCGGTGATCGTGATTACCGTGCGACTGCTGGCGGTGCGGCTGCGCCGGGTCAACCGCTCTCTGCAGAGCACCATGGGGGTGATGACCCAGGTGCTGGAGGAGTCGGTGCGGGGCCATAAGGTGATCAAGATCTTCGAAGGCCGGCCCTATGAGCAGAAGCGCTTTCTGGAGCGGGCCAACTGGGTGCGCCGCTACAACATGAAGAGCAAGGTGGCTGGTTCCGCGCATATGCCCCTGGTGGAGATCGTCGGCGCGACGATGATTGCAGCACTGGTCTATGTGAGTACCCATGACACGGTATTGGGGGAGTTGACCATCGGTGGTTTCGTCTCACTGATGGCGGCCATCGGGCTACTCTTCTCACCCTTGAAACGACTCACCGGGATCAACCAGCCGCTGCAGAAGGGGCTGGCTGCGGCTGAGACCGTATTCGGCCTGATCGACGAGCCCGCGGAGGCCGACGACGGCAAGTCGGAGCTGCAGCGGGTTGCCGGTCGGGTGACCTTCGAGTCCGTCTCCTTCCGCTATCCGAATATGGATAAGGATGCCCTCAAACCGATCAGTTTCGAGATTGCCCCGGGCAGCACGGTGGCGCTGGTGGGTCACTCAGGCGGTGGCAAGACTACCATCGCCAACCTGATTCCCCGCTTCTACAACCCAACCGGCGGGCGTATTCTGATCGATGAGGTCGACACCCAGGATCTCAGCCTGCTGAGTCTGCGCCGGCAGCTCTCCTATGTGGGGCAGGAGTCGGTACTGTTCGACGATACGGTGGCGGCCAACATCGCCTATGGTGCTCAGGGTGAACCCACCATGGAACAGATCAGGGAAGCGGCCAGAAGCGCCCATGCCCTGGAGTTCATCGAACGCCTGCCGGAGGGTTTCGATACCCGTATCGGTGAGGATGGTGTTCGCCTCTCCGGCGGGCAGCGTCAACGGCTGGCCATCGCCCGGGCGCTGATCAAGGATGCACCGATTCTGTTGCTGGACGAGGCCACCTCGGCACTGGATACCGAGTCGGAAAGGCATGTACAGGCTGCCCTGCAGGCCCTGACCAGGGAGCGAACCACGCTGGTGATCGCCCATCGTCTCTCCACCATTCAGCATGCGGATAAGATCCTGGTGGTGCACGATGGTGAGTTGATTGAATCGGGCCGGCATCAAGAGCTGATCGAACAGCAGGGTGCCTATTATCAACTCTGCCGTCACCAGTTCAGCGAGCAGTTCGACCGTGAGGAAGAGGGCTAGTCTGTACGTCTTGAGCGCTGGTTGTTATGCGATACCTTTATACACTACTGCTGATGCTGCTGGCGCCGATCTATCCGTTGCGGCTCTTCTGGCGGGCGCGTAAGGCGCCGGCCTACCGGGAGCGTTGGCTGGAACGATTCGGTGTTTTCGATCCCCCGGAAGGCCAGGAGGGGATCTGGATCCATGCGGTATCGGTGGGTGAGGTACAGGCGATTGCGCCCCTGGTGGGCCGCTTGCTCGACCGCTATCCGGATCACCCTTTGCTGATCACCACCACCACCCCAACCGGCGCCGACCGGGTCAAAGCCCTGTTCGGTAGCGATGTGTCCCATCGCTATGCGCCGGTCGATCTGCCCTGGGTGGTGCAACGCTACCTGCAGGCCTACCGACCCAGGCTGCTGATCCTGGTTGAGACCGAGATCTGGCCCAATCTGATCTACCACGCCAAGCGGGAGAAGATCCCGACCCTGTTGGCGAATGCCCGCATGTCGGTCCGTTCCGCCCGGGGTTATCACAAACTGGCCGGACTGACCCGACAGGCGCTGCGCAATCTGACCCTGATCGCTCCCCATGCGGAGGCGGATGCGGAGCGCTTCCATACCCTGGGCGCCCGGCCGGAGCAGCTGGAGGTGATCGGCAGCATCAAATATGACATCCACCTGCCCGGCAGTCTGCTGGAGCGGGCTGATGTGTTGCGCAGAGAGTGGGGCGCCGCCCGGCCGGTGTGGATTGCCGCCAGTACCCACGAGGGGGAGGATGAGCTGGTGCTGCAGGCCCACATGGAGGTGCGTCGGCATATCGGTGATGCACTGCTGGTGGTGGTGCCGCGCCATCCGGAACGTTTTGAGCGGGTGGCGCAGCTGGTTGAGGAGTCCGGCTTTTCGCTGGTCAGGCGGAGCGAGCAAACCGCCTGCGATGAAGAGACCGGGGTCTTCCTGGGCGATACCATGGGAGAGCTGACCCTCTTTATCGGTGCCTCGGATGCGGCCTTTATCGGTGGCAGTCTGGTGCCCCATGGCGGGCACAATATCCTTGAGGCCGCCGCCCAGGGGGTTGCGGTGGTGTTCGGTCCTCACATGTTCAACTTCAATGAGATCAAGACGTTGTTCATGCAGCAGCAGGCCGCAGTTGAAGTTGCTTCAGCCGAAGCCCTGGCGGAGCAGGTCACCCAGTGGTTGAGCGATGCCAGTGAGCGTAGCCGGGTCGGTGAGGCGGGGCGGGAGCTGGTGGACAAAAACCGGGGCGCGCTGGATCGGCTGACCCGTTTGATTGAGCAGTTGCTCGATAATTACTGATTTTAATCGCCATATCGCTGCTGATGACTGCAATTTCCCAAAATATAATTAATTTGCTGTTCAAGCCACGCCACATAAACCTTTTCACTCTGTCGTGATACGGGGATTCAGTGCCGACCTGCCGGTGTTTAAATCGCGACCGGTTTCACAGCTGTTGTCTTATACTTCCTCTAGAACTTGAATAGTATGCCTCTCTCTTGAGTCTTCAGGGACGACGCGAACCCATGAGATCCCTGAATGAAAAAGATTCTCAAACCCAACAAGCGCCTGCTTCTCAGCCAGTTACTCTGGAAAAAACGCCTCAATAAACAGCAGTTGCCCCACGCGGGTTACATGGGTAATGGCGGCGATATCCATCTGGTGCTGGGGGTCGATGGCACCGGTATCAGCCACTTCGTGCAGCTACTCTCACAGTCGCTGCCTGAGAATCACTACATCCACCATCCCCTGGTGAAGTTCGAGCCCAAGCTGACCCTCTCCAATCACGGGGAGAGGCTGGCGATGCCCTATCAGAAGGTTTTGACGGCAGACCATCCGATGAGCCGGGTCTATCGGATTTACGTCGAAAGAGAGCAGGCAGAGAAACGATACGATCTGATGGCAGAGGATAGGGAGGCTCCCCCGGATCCCATCCTGATTCTCAAGGAGAGCCACGGCCTACTGGCCACAGAAGCCCTGTTACGGGAGTTGAAATGCCACTGTCTGTTGTATCTCAGTGACCCGGTTCTGCTGGCGGAGCAGATGTTCTCCAAAGAGGGTATGGAGACCGCCTATCTCGACTTCGAGAGTGAAGCGGTGATGGATCCCGCTTTTCTGAAGCGCTTTCTTGCCAAGGATCTTCGCCCGGCGCTGCATGCCTACAAACTGATTCAGCGCCTCTCCTCCAGGCGTCAACGCCGGGTGCAGATGAAGATCTTCACCATCGCGTTGATTCAGCATATGTTTCGCATGCTGGCGGCCCGCTATCCTGAGCTGGCGACATTGGTCGATGCCGCCGTCATCGAAGATGATCCCAAGCGTCTGGAGTTTCCGCTGGTCAACTGGCTTGGTCCGGAAAACCTCCACTGCGCAACCCGTGTGATCGGTAACTCAACCTTTACCCAGGAGGGGCAGCAGGCGCTTCGCTGGACCCGCTCCTGGCCGGAATCGATCACCAGTTTTGAAGCCCTCTCCAACAAGGATGTGAAGCTCGCCTACAAGCTGCTCATCGACCACCATCTGATGAGTGATGAGTCGAAGCGTAAAACCTGGGCTGGGAAATCGGTTGCCTAGGTTTCGCTGATCAGCGTCAATGCTTACTACATAGTTCTTCAGTGTCGGATAGATCACTCCGTAACCAACAGCATGTGAATGTAAATGAGAGAGTAGCTCCCCTCTCCCCTTGCGGGAGAGGGGCCGGGGGAGAGGGGGATAATCCATTACCACCCCAATCAATCTAAATAATCCCCAATACAAAGATTGATGGATGAGTGCAGTTAAACTTCAATTGCATCAAATGCTTGATGCTCACCCTCTCCCCAACCCCTCTCCCATCAAGGGAGAGGGGCTATCAAGCAGTTCTGGCCGGGTGTTTGCGGTGATTGGTATCCATTGGCAGCCAATTATTGGAATCCTAACAAAACCAAAGCGGGTCAATCCGGATCATAGATCGATCTCCATGAGCGTCTTCGCCGCGATGCGAGTCTCTGAGGGGTAGCCGTAGGCACTATTGATGTAACGAACGCCTTTGATCTTCACGCTCCGATGCATCAAATGCTTGATGCTCACCCTCTCCCCAACCCCTCTCCCATCAAGGGAGAGGGGCTATCAAGCGGTTTTTGCCGGGTGTTTGCGGTGATTGGTATCCATTGGCAGCCAATTGTTGGAATCCTAAAAAAACCAAAGGGAGATAATCCGTATCATTGGTCGATCTCAAGGAGCATCTTCGCCGCGATGCGGGTCTCTTATGGATAGCCGAAGGTACTATTGATGTAGCGAACACCTTTGATCTTCATGCTCAGATGCATCAAATGCTTGATGCTCACCCTCTCCCCAACCCCTCTCCCATCAAGGGAGAGGGGCTATCAAGCAGTTCTGGCCGGGCGTTTGCGGTGATTGGTATCCATTGGCAGCCAATTATTGGAATCCTAAAAAAACCAAAGCGGGTCAATCCGGATCATAGATCGATCTCAAGCAGCACCTTCGCCGCGATGCGGGTCTCTGAGGGGTAGCCGAAGGCATTATTGATGTAGCGAACGCCTTTGATCTTCACGCTCCGGTTGACATGACTGTGGCCGTAGATATGGATATCTGAGTCGAGGGCGCGAACCTGCTGATCGAGCTGCGGGCTGCCCAGCACCGGGTAGATGTCGCGAAACCGGTGGGGAATGAAATCCGGCATTACATCGATGCGGGGCAGAAAGTGGGAGAAAGTGATCACTCGCTCGGACGAGTGAGCCAGCTGGAGCTTGTTTTTACCCAGAAAGAACCGATTTTGCGCCTCCGGAGTCTCCAGTGACTCGGGCCATTTGCAGTGGCTGAAATCCATCCACTTACCCAACAGGGTATCGCTCATGGTGCCGAAACTGAGGTCGTACCAGGAGAAGAGCGGAACGATGCTGGTGCCGTTGAGACGCTTGGGTTCGGTGATCACCTGATGCTGCTGCGCCAACTCAAGCAGCTTGAAAAATTTCTCAATGGAGTCGGCGAGGGAGTCTTTGCGAACCCAGATATCGTGGTTGCCGGGAACGTAGAAAACCGCTTTGAATTTCCGCATCAGCTGATCAAAACAGCGGGCGATAAGGGCCTCCGAGTCCGAAATGTCGCCAGCCAGAATCAGACAGTCATCGAGATAGTCCGAGTCGGAGAGATTGGCGATCCACTGCTCATTCACCGCAAAGTCGATGTGGATGTCTGAGACGGTGAAAATCCTCATCTAACGCTTACTGTTGCCGCTGCCAATCCCAATGCTACGGAAAGGTGACCGGTGGCGGTTTCACCCCGGTGCCGGTGGTATCCGCTACGATCTGCTGTGCCAGGGACTGTCCCAGCTGTTGAGCTTTGGTTTGACTCATCTCATCGGCCGCACTGCCATCCCCCTCTTCCTGCTTCATATAGAGGGTCTGGGTGGGGAAGGCGAACTCGACCTCCAGTCCCTGGGCGAGGCGCAGGATGTCGAGCATGAAACGGTGGCGTTCGCGCAATTCGGTATTCCACTCCGGCGTCTCCCAGAAGACATACAGCAGCACATCCAGGGAGGAGGCGGCGAACTCATTCAGGTAGACATGGTAGTAGTCCTTGCGCATATAGGGGTGCTGACGTACCAGCTCCCGAACTCCTTCGCAGAAGGCCTCGATACGATCCGGCGGGGTGTCGTAGGTGAGGGAGAGTTTGCAGGAGAGGCGGCGATAGCGTCGCTCTCCCATGTTATCCACCGTGGCGGTGATGAACTTGGAGTTGGGTACCGTCACCACCGAGTTGTAGAAGGTGCGTATCCGGGTGCTGCGAAAGCCGATCCGTTCAACACTTCCCTCCACTCCGTCGACGATGATCCAGTCACCTACGGAGAAGGTGCGATCCATCAGCACGGTGACCGAGCCGAACAGATTCTGCACCATATCCTTGGCCGCCAAGGCGAAGGCCAGACCACCAAGGCCGAGACCCGCCAGCAGGCTGGAGATATCCACGTTGAGGTTGTCGGCGATGAAGACAAAGCCGATCACCGTAACGAATATCTTCAAGGTGCGGGGGATCAGCGGTACCAGGGCATCATCCAGTTTGTTTTCGGTGAGCTGGGCCCGTTTATGCAGAAACGCCGAGACCAGATCCACCAGGCGATAGGCTGCCCACACCCCGGAGATGCTGGCGAGAAACTTCACCGCAACCAGCAGTATCAGCATGACGTTTTCCGTCAGCCCCATCAGGTTGATGCCGCTCCACCAGATCAGCGCCATGGCCATCAGTCCAAGCGGGCGCAGGATATCGTCGGAGATCTCTTTGAACTCCTGGTGCTTGGTCTGATTGCGCCAGCGGCGTACCCCGCTGCGCAGGAAAAAGGAGAGCAGCTTGTCTGCCACCACGCCCAACAGGATAGTGAACAGCAGGCCCAGCCACTGCCAGTTGGGCAGCAGAAAGGTGGCCGCCTTGAAGGAGGCGGGTATCTGCTGACGAAAGCGGATATGCCAGGGTATTTTGCTCGACTCCGCCTGTTTGCCGTCGACCCTTTGGGTCTCGGCCACCTCATCCATAATCGCCGGCAGCTGGCTGATGGTGTTCTGGTCGAACAGCCAGGCACCGGACCCGGTGCGGGCAATACGGATGTCGCCGTGTTCATAGCTGTGAAACAGATAGGTGGGGCCATCGCTTTGGTTCGGAACCTTTTTCAGATCGACCACCCGGGTTCGATCCATCACCTCGATCAACATCCAGGCCAGGTCACTCCCTTGCTCCTTTCTCACCAACGAATTGATGGCCGACAGATCCAGAGTGGTGATCGCTGCCTCGATCCGTTCCGGAGCGCCCCGCTTGATGTCGTTCATGGCATGGAGAAAGGTCTCCATGGTGGCGCGGGGGGATTTGAGGGTTTGCGGGACTGCGGCCGGTTTGGTTTCTGATTGTTCCGTGTCAGCGTTGGCCTTTGTCTCTTCTGCCCACAGAGGTTGTGAAAACAGGCTCAGCAACAGGACAAACAGCAAGCTTGGATTGTTTTTAAAACGCATGGTCTTGAGATGCTATTGAGGTTGATGTTGCGCGCTAGTTTAACCCAATGCGTATGGCTGATCATGGGGATTTTGTGACAACAAATCGTCTCCCCGGGCTGACTGGAAACGTTATAGGTCAGGGGGCGATGTGGCTGGCAAGGGCTTCAAATACAAACGCTTCCTGACTGACTGGAATCAAGTTCCTAATCCACAGGCCGATAAAAAGGTATGAAACTTCGGGTCAGTCCGAGCAGGAGCCGCAAGCCCAGTCGGTACGAACCGATCGAAACCGCACCACGCCATTCTCCAGGAGGGTGCACCACCAGACCCCCGTAGGTTGTAGTTTCATCCAATGCTGATCATTGGCTGTGATGGTTTGTCGCATCCGCTTTGCATCCGAGGAGGTTGAAATGAGTGGTTCAGAATCGTCGATCCAGAATTTTCTGCTGGCTACCCTGGAGATCTTCTCCGTCATACTGTTGGTGGTGTTGACCCTGATCCTGGTGGCGGTGATCGTCACCTACATCTTCGATATCACCCAGACCAAGACAGCGATTCGGAGAAATTATCCGGTCATCGGTCATTTTCGCTACTTCTTTGAACATCTTGGTGAGTTTTTTCGCCAATACTTCTTTGCCATGGACCGGGAGGAGCTGCCGTTCAACCGGGCCCAGCGCAGCTGGGTTTATCGGGCCGGCAAGAATCTGCCCAACACGGTGGCGTTCGGCTCCACCCGGGATATCCGACGCCCCGGTTCGATCCTGTTCGTCAACTGCCCCTTCCCGACCCTGGGTGAGGATGCGGTGCCGCCAGGCCCGGTGACCATTGGTGAGGATTGCCAACACCCCTACACCACGGCTTCCCTGTTCAACATCTCCGGGATGAGCTACGGTGCGCTTTCCAAACCTGCCGTGCTGGCCCTCTCCATGGGTGCCAAGCGTGCCGGCTGCTGGATGAACACCGGCGAGGGGGCGGTCTCTCCCTACCATCTGGAGGGGGGTGCCGACATCGTTTTTCAGATCGGTACGGCCAAGAACGGTGTGCGGGATCTGGCCGGCAACCTGAATGATGACAAATTGAAGGAAGCGGCCGCACTGCCCCAGGTGAAGATGTTTGAGATCAAACTGAGCCAGGGGGCGAAGCCGGGTAAAGGGGGGATTCTGCCGGCAAAGAAGGTGACCGAAGAGATCGCCGAGATTCGTGGTATTCCGCCGGGCAAGGATGCGATCAGCCCGAATCGCCATCCCGATATCCGCAGCAGCAGCGATCTGCTGGATATGATCGAACGGGTGCGCCGGGTGACCGGCAAGCCGGTGGGTTTCAAGACGGTGATCGGCGGTCCTCAATGGCTCGACAGTCTGTTCGATGAAATTAACAAGCGGGGTGCATCCTCCGCCCCCGACTTCATTACCCTCGACGGCAGTGATGGGGGAACCGGTGCGGCACCCATGCCGTTGATCGATGCGGTCGGGCTCTCCCTCAGAGAGAGTCTCTACATCCTGGTGGATCGGCTCAATGCCCATGGTCTGCGGGATCGGGTCAAGGTGGTCGCTTCCGGTAAGCTGATCACCCCGGCGGATGTGGCCTGGGCGCTCTGTGTCGGGGCCGATTTCATTACCTCCGCACGGGGTTTCATGTTTGCCCTGGGTTGTATCCAGGCGCTTCAGTGCAACAAGAACAGTTGTCCCACCGGCATTACAACCCATGATCCCAAACTACAGAAAGGCCTGGTGCCTGAGGTGAAGGCGGACCGTGTGGCCAACTATGTCACTAATCTGGTGCATGAGGTTGGAGTCATCGCCCACTCCTGTGGGGTGAAGTCGGCTCGGGATCTACGTCGTCAGCACGCTCGTATCGTCACCGCAGATGGGCCATCGGTGGCGCTGGATGAGCGATTTCCTCCGGTGAATCCGTCCCGGGAAGAAGTTGTCAGTTGAGGTTGATTCTGCCATGGATGGCGAAGAGGGATCAGTCCGCAAATGAAAGCGAAAAACGCAAACAGTGCACTCTCTCTAATACGTATTTCATCATGGTGATTCCGGTGCAGGCTGGGATTCAGGAGCCACCACAAGGATGGATTGCAGAGTTAAATACCGGTATGGCCGTGAGTCTGGCCTGCAAGTCGATCAAGTGGGCTCCTGGCCCCCTGTCCGCCCCGGCCGATAACATGGGTGTAGATCATCGTGGTTGAGACATCAGCATGACCAAGCAACTGTTGAACAGTGCGGATATCTGAACCCGCCTCAAGCAGATGAGTGGCAAAGGAGTGGCGTAAAGTATGACTGGTTACCCGCTTGCGGATAGCGGTTGCTGTAGCGGCACGTTTTACCATTTTTTGAACAGCAGACTGATGTAAATGGTGGCGACGCAAGACGCCGGTTCGAGGATCCTGCGCAATGCGACTGGCGGGAAACAGATATTGCCAACGTAACTCCTTATCGGCATTCGGGTATTTGCGAGAGAGCGCGTCTGGCAGGAAAACCGAACCGAAACCAGCCTTCAGATCATTTTTGTGCTGCGCTTGTACCTGTTCGACCTGAGCTTGTAGTGGGGATATCAGCAGATCCGGCATAGGCACAGTGCGATCTTTCTTACCTTTACCGGCGCGCACAACGATATTGCGGTAGTCGAAATCGAGATCAAGCAAGCGAAGGCGTACACACTCCATAACCCGCATACCGGTACCATACATGAGTTGTAGAATCAGTTGATTGACTCCTTTCGTTTGCATTAGTAGAGAATTTATTTCCTTAATGCTCAACACAGTTGGTATGCGTTTTGGTTTTTTTGAGTATGAAAATGGACCGATATTTCCCAAAGGTCTTTCTAAAACACGGGCATAGAGAAAAACAATGGCATTCAGCGCCAGCGACTGAGTTGCGTTGGCAACCTTGCGTTGGAGCGCCAAATGTTCTAGAAAGGAGGCAACGTCTGATTCAGTGCAGTCACAGGGATGCCTGTTATTATGGAAGCGAAGGAAACGGTTAATCCAGTTGAGATAGCTCTTTTCCGTATTGATGGAATAGTCAGGAAGCCTCATTGCAACCAAAAAGCGCCGGTAGAGATCGGGAAAAGTCCTGGCCAGGTGGTTTTTAGGATCCTCGACCGATTTTTCGATCATTTCGACTGTGCGGGCTACCGATACATGGTCACTTTCCAAAGCTCTCGCACCATTCAACCACCTATCCCAATCGAACTCACTACACCAGGGTTGGCGTAAACAGTGGCCGTACAGAATTCTCAGTGCATCGACCTTCTGACGATATTGCCAGGCATTGATCTGGGGCTCTCTTCCAATGCGCTCAAGCCAGTCGATGATACTTTTGGCCGAATGAGATCTGAGTCTGGTATTGGGGTGATCAGCCATAAATGCTTCAACATGGCGTCGATACCAGGGTATGGATTTAGCTGGAATGCGAAAACGTTTCAGCATCGCAGTGTAATTCTGCCAAAACTTGGCGATTTTAGGACTTATAGCCGGATTGTGTTCCATGAGTATATGCTCTCATTATTATTTATTCATTCCATGAATGAGAACATTTATAGTACAATTGGCGTCATAATACAATACATGTGCCGTCCACATAATCAACTGTTAGCTCTAGGTAGGAAGCTTTATGGAATTTGAATCCTATATTGAACCAGAGTTGATTTTAGGTGAAGAGCCGAATCAACCAAGCAAGGTTTCACCTGGCTTTGTTTTAGATCACCCTAAAAGTTATTTAATACGGGGTGAGGCTGGTTCAGGAAAAACTGCACTTCTAAAACACTATTTAAGTCAGATTGATAGCGAAAAGAAAAAACACACCCGTGGTGTTTATATCAGAATCAGGGACTATTTATCCCCTTCTGATTTGTTAGAGCGTTGTATTTTAGAGATAAAGAAAACAGCTGAAGATCATATTCTATATTTGTTTTGTGATGGGCTCGATGAAGTACGGGACGGCAACTCGTATCTTTCGGCGCTTACGAGTCTCATAAATAACCACGCAAATGTAAATATAATAATAACTTCAAGATTGTCATATGAATTAGACCCTCTTGATTCATCTATAATCAGCAATCTTAAAATCAGTCCCTTATCTGAAGAACAAATAGAAGGTTTTCTTAAAAGAAGGTTTGAACGAAGTTATCGTAAAGTATACGAAGGCCTTAAAAACTCACCAAATATTAGAAATTCAATAAATAGCCCTTTGTTGCTTGAAATATTTTCAAATGTGATTTCTCAATATGATATTTCAGTGGAGAATATTAACTCTTTAGCCTTAATAGATATCTTCGTAAAACAGGAACTTTCGGGATTTGATAGCCCAAGAAGTTTTGGTGGTATGAATCATATGACCATGTCTACAAGACTACGCTTTCTCGAAAATCTTGCTGTTCATTTTGCGGTTGAACAAAAACATTTAATCACGTTAAGCGAGTTGACTGACAAAATGGTCGATACAATTGATGGTTCATACGATAAAAACCGTCTAATAAATGCGCTGATGAACCTGCCGTTACTAAATATTACTGAGGACGGCGTAAGTTTTTCCCACAGAATGGTTTTTGAATACTTTCTTGCACGAAGCATGGTTCGTACGACTGGAAAGGAGGCGTTTAGTATATCAATTGCACCAGAAAGTATTCGGATAGACTTATATTTCTCTCGTTTCAAATCGAGTGAGCTTGTTAATAGTTACATAAACAATCGGCTTAGGGTTATTGGTGCCTATGATACGGGCACGGATATTTTATACGCCAAGGCTGGAAGTTTGGATCTGAGTCTAGCGATAGTTTTAGTGCCTGGAATAATATATTGCTTTATGAAATTTGCTGATTCGTTTTTTAAAGAGCTAGGTAAGATATCTGCTCAAAAAATTACAAAATCAAAAGATATCATTTCTATCCCGTCATTTATTCAGGATGAGTTGCCAGATTGGATTTTAGAGAATGAAGAGCTGAAGGTTCAATACCTTACTGAGCTATCAAAGAAATATGCTGAAAATACTGAAATTCAAAGTCTTATTAAAGCGGATCCAAAAAAACGTAGTAAGGAACTTGCAATGATTGCTGTGTGTATTGCCTTAGAAGATAAGGAAAATGGGATAATTGTTAGTGCAGATACAAATAAGAGCTAACAATCGCATTCACTCGGAAAATATAAAGCTGCGCCGCTTCGCTCTGCAACGTTATATTTCCGGTGATGCGTGGCGTTATGTGCAAGGAAAATTATGAGCTGTGATCAATGCTTAAGACTAATATCAGGAACTCCAATAAAATTACCGGCAGATCTTAAACGGGCTATAAAGAAGGCAGATGAGGCAGTAAAAAAGGGAGTCCTAAAGTATGAGGGTGCAGGCCAATTAGGTGAGCCATTTGAGGAATTAACACGAGGTAGTCACTGGGGGGACATAGTTGATAACTATTTTTCATGCACATCATGTGGCCAAAAGTTTAACCTTCATGCAGAAACTTATCACGGTGCTGGTGGGGCATTTGAAAAAATCGCTTGTATCAAGGAAACGCTACAGGGTGATACTTATGGCACATAACCAGACGCTCCAGCCGACGTCGGCGTTGCCACGCCTCCTCGGCTGAGCTTGGTCGTTAAGTGTCAAAATCAACGATGAGTATTAAACAACATTCTATAGAGCTGCTTGGAATACTTGCCACAGTCTTTGGAGCGTTCTTTATGAACACAGTTATTCTCAATATAGCTGGCGGGCGCACCTATGAAGGGCATCAAATGGTTTATTTAGATTTAATGGTCTTCTGTGGTTGGTATTCAGTAGTGGGCTTACTTATTTCCATTGCACACCCTAAATCAAGTAAATTTAGATTATTAATAATTGGCGTTCTTGTTGCGACAGTTTTAATTCTGTCTTCTCAAGGCTGGATTGATCCAAGCATTGATTTAATCAGCAGAATTAACTCATGGTTAATAGGATATGCGCATTATATAGTAGTTATTCCAGTATTTTTTGTGGTTGGCATGTTCTCTGAAAAATATGCACATGCACAAAGTAAATATACTTAACCAGGCCTTTCAGCGGATACAGTCGCTGACGCGCCTGCTCCGCTGAAGGCAACGTTATGTGAAGGTAAATGGAATAGAAGAATGAACGAATCTGGCAGTAGCCAAGCATCACAGGGCTCAAATATTCAAAAATCTATTCTTAATGAATTAAAAAAGAATAATGAGTTGCTTGATGCTTTATTAAAAGTGCAAAGTAATGTTCAACAAAGGCAACGTAAGTTCTGGGCTATGGCCATAATCCAAGTCGGAATTTTAGCAATAGTATTTTTTTGGTGGGGTTCGAAATATGGCTTTTAGCGCGAGCTGCGCAATGTGTTCATCACATAACCATCAGCTTCAGCGGATGCTCGCTATCGCTCGCCCTGCTGAGCTGAGCCGTTAAGCGCAAAAAGGAGAAAGCTAAATGACCGCAGAAGTTGCGATAATAAACAGGAACGCTGTAGCTTTAGCTGCAGATAGCGCAGTTACAATTGGAAGCCAAAAAATCTACAACTCGGCCTTAAAGCTTTTTTCCTTATCAAAGGTAGCTCCGGTTGGTGTGATGATCTATGGAAATGCCAGTTTAATAGACGTTCCATGGGAAACGATAATTAAAATATTCAGGGAAGATATTAGTGAAAAGAGATTTAACACGCTACAGGAGTACGCTGATACATTTTTTGAGTTTGTTCGAACAACAAACGATTTCTTCCCTGAGTCCTCTCAAAAAGCGTGGGTTCAACGAAATATTAGAGGATATTTTGAATTTATCCTTGAAGTTCTAATTGAGGACATTCAAGAAGTTATTAAAATTAAGGGAAAGATCGAAGAGTCCGAGACGCAGGTTGTTTTCGAAGAGTGTGTAAAGAAACAGCATAATGCTCTAAAAGATATGGAACTAGTTGTTAAAGTTACCAAAACTGACGAGAAAGGAATCAGGAAGAAGTATCAACCAATCGCAAAGCAATTAATAAAAGATGTATTTCAAGGTTTGACACCTACACGCTCGATATTATCGAAGCTGTATGATATTGCTGCTTTCATACATTCTAGGGATGTTTTTTCAGAGAGTACATCTGGTCTGGTCATTGCAGGGTTTGGAGAAAAAGAAATTTATCCAGTCGTGCTTTGCCATGAAATTGAAGGAGTTGTTGAGAACAAACTAAAATATAAATACGTGGAGAAAAAAAGTAGAGCAATTGGTAAAGGAGCAGAATGCTCAATCATCCCGTTTGCACAGGATGATATGGTTGCATCATTCATGCATGGTATAAATCCTTCTATTCAAGTCTTTTTGATAGATTACTTAAATCAAATGAATGCGAGAATACCCGATCTTCTTGATGCTGATTCCCTTTCCGGCACAGAAGAAGAAAAAGAAAAAACCATTTCTACTCTTCAAAATGATGTATCTGATTTACTTGGGAAGTTTCTTTCACAACTACAGCAACATACGCAAACTGAGCATGCCAACCCAATTATGCAAATGGTATGCGCCTTACCTAAAGATGAATTAGCTGCCATGGCAGAATCTCTTGTAAACCTTACTGCATTCAAAAGGCGAATGACTAAGTCATTAGAGACAGTTGGCGGTCCCATTGATGTTGCTGTTATTTCAAAAGGCGATGGCCTAGTATGGGTAAAGCGGAAGCACTATTTTCCTTCAGAGCTTAATCAACACTTTTTTGCAAATTACTTCAGAGGAATGATCAATGAGCCAAACTAAAAAAGAACCTTCAAATAAAGATATAACGTGTAACTCTTTTGAGGAGTGGAGGGCTCATTACTTGCCTAAAACAACTGAAAGGGAAATCACAGAAAACCTCCGGTCTGACACATCTAAGCTTGCTGTCACGCTGGCAAACAAAACTATTGATGATCTGTTGTCACAAAAAGCTCTTAACAAGTAGCTGCATCGGAAAAACCAGTCGCTGCGCTCCCGGTTTTCCGCTGAGCTAGGCGTTATGCCTCAAAGAGCTTGGAAGAGACATCCATGTGTTTATGAAGAATTCGAATTATCTCTACGCATTCGGTACCAGAGATCCTGTAATAGATTACGTGGCTGATCACTGGGAATTTTCTATATCCAGGTCTTATATAGTCACAAGCACTTCCGAGGTTTGGGTTGTCTGCCAACTGATGAAAGGAATCGTCAAATTGATGCAAGTATTTGTTGCGCTGATTTCTACCCCATCGCTTTTGGGTAAAAACGGCAATCGCCTTCAAATCATCTTTCGCTCTGGCTTTAAGCTTGAAGGTGGGTATCAATGAGAATCGTCATCAAGTTCAGAAATCAGCCCGTCGAGGGAATACTCTACAAAATCGCTAGATTCGCCTTCATCCAGCATTTTTCGAAGTGCAACAAGTTTTGTCTCCTCTTCCTCAAGCAACCTCAAACCTGCACGCACAACCTCACTGGTAGAAGAAAATCTTCCGTTTTTCAATTGGTTATCAATAAAAGAGTTAAAGTGTTCATTAAGGGTAATGCTCGTGTTCTTGCTCATCTGCTTAGCCTAAGGTTGGTACCAATATTTGGTACTATAGTCAGGCATTACAAGGGGGTCAAGCCGCTCGTTGCACTCGCTAGGACACTCCGCAGCTATGCTGCTCCGTGCCTCTTACCCCAACGTTATGTTTTAGTGAAAAATCGAAATGAATAGCAGAACTTTACTCTCAATCGGATTGAAATTGTTCGGTATATATTTCTTAGTATCGGGAATATCCGCTATTACACAAATAGTTTGGATATTTGACTCTAATAGCAGAGAGGGATTTCAAACCACTCAAATACTCGCAATTTCCTGGCATCTTGCGTTTCTGGTTTTTGTCGGTCTTTTGTTCACATTTAAAAGTGAACTAGTTGCTTATGTGCTTGATAGTTCAGAGTCAAAGGAAATATCAAAGAGCGATATATCAATTAACAATATCCTTCGCTTAATCGGTGTATTTCTAATAGCAACATCAATAGGTTCATTTTTAAAGAGTGTTATACCCCTATTCCCATCAGAAATAGAATTAATGTTTGATTTTGGTGACTTTTTATCGACATTAGCAAGCCTAATAATTGGTGCAACATTAATATTTAGCCCAAGAGTGCTTAATGATTTGTTTAAAAATAAAACATAACCAAGAGCTCCATTGGATGCTCGCTATCGCTCGCCCCACTGAGCCCAAGCGTTCGGCAGCAAATAACCAGTTCATCAAATCGCATTGAAGATGGAAAGAAAAGAAAAAACAATATTACTTAGGCCGGCGAAACCGGAATTTGAAGAGGGTTTGCAATTCGCTCATTACCTCGATCAGGCTGCAGAAGGGTTTTTCCGAATTATGCTGGGCCGAGAATCAGAAAGCATTATCGCTACGGCATACATTGATAGAGGGCATTCACTCTCCTATGAGCATGTGATTTTTGCCGAAGTTGATACAAAAATAGTCGGTATGAGTTCATCATTTACTGAAAAACAACAGCGTATGTTTTCTGAAGAGCCACTACAAAGTGCTGCAAAAAGAAACGTTATTCGACTGAAACTTATGCGGATCCTTTTTGCGCCAATATGGCGTATCCTTGAGACTATCCCTGAGGGTGATTTCTACGTACAGGGAATCGCAATCGAAGCCGAATTTAGAGGAGCCGGTATTGGCTCAATCCTCATGCAGGAGATAGAGAATCGTGCTAGAGCAAGTGGGTCAACCAGACTCAGTTTGGATGTTTCAGCAAAAAATGATGGTGCCAGGAGATTGTACAAACGGCTTGGAATGGTTGAGTCCTCGAAATGGCCAAATTCAAGTTTTATTCCAACTGTGTTTATCAGAATGACCAAATATTTGTAGCCTCTGCGCTTAAACAGCCTAACAGTGCAATCAGCTTGTCGGGCCTTGCGGCCCACAAGTTAGCGAGACCTCACGGGCCCAAATTACCCATGAAAAGTCGTCTCAAATCTTACTGGCAAGTGATATTTGGTTTATTAAACGGGAATTACATCACCCGGTATTCTTACCGTTCCTTCCATCAGGATGCGGGCACTCCTGCTCATCACCACCTTCTCTACAATCCAGTTGCCAGCCTGTTGGGAGGCGGCCGCGCCGACCTTAAGGGCGCCTGAGGGATGCCCGAAGGTGACCGACTCCCGGTCGCCACCACCAGCGGCCAGGTTGACCAGGGTGCCGGGTATTGCGGCCGCTGTACCGATCGCCACTGCGGCTGTACCCATCATGGCGTGGTGCAGTTTGCCCATGGAGAGCGCTCTGACATTGAGATCGATGGCATCGGCTGATATTCCTTTGCCACTTGATGCGGTATAGCTGGCGGAGGGAGAGACAAAGGCGACTTTCGGGGTGTGCTGACGGGCTGCTGCCTCCGACACTGCGTTGATCAGTCCCATTTTGATTGCCCCATGGGCGCGGATCGTCTCGAAGCGCTCCAGTGCCGCCGGGTCGCCGTTGATGGCTTCCTGCAGTTCGGTGCCGTTATAGCCGATCTCATCCGCATTAAGAAAGATGGTGGGGATGCCGGCGTTGATCATGGTGGCCTTGAAGCTGCCGATACCCGGTACCTCCAGATCGTCCACCAGGTTGCCGGTGGGAAACATCGCCTCCGAAGGGTCTACAGGGCTCATGAATTCGATCTTTACTTCAGCGGCGGGGAAGGTGACCCCGTCGAGTTCGAAGTCGCCGGTCTCCTGGACCTCGCCATTGGTGATCGGAACATTGGCGATGATGGTCTTTTGGATGTTCTTTTGCCAGATGCGTACCACGGCGATGCCGTTGTCAGGGACTCGCTCAGGGGCCACCAGGCCGCTGGCGATGGCGAAGGAGCCTACGGCGGCGGTGAGGTTGCCGCAGTTGCCGCTCCAGTCGACGAAGGCCTTGTCGATGGCGACCTGACCGAACAGATAGTCCACATCGTGATCCGGCTGATCGCTTTTCGCCAGGATCACTGTTTTGCTGGTGCTGGAGGTGGCGCCGCCCATGCCATCGGTCTGTTTGCCGTAGGGGTCGGGGCTGCCGATTACTCTGAGCAGCAGCTGGTCGCGGGCTTCACCCGGTTGCTGGGCGGCTTCGGGCAGGTCGGTCAGGTTGAAGAAGACGCCTTTGCTGGTGCCGCCGCGCATGTAGGTGGCGGGGATTTTGATTTGGGGTTTGTGGGGCATGGGTGTTACCTCGTTGTTCCTGCTGATTTTAATCCCCCTCTCCCCCGGCCCCTCTCCCGCGAGGGGAGAGGGGGGGTAAGAGGGTGGGTGCCAGTCAGGATTGAATCTGTTTTGTTTCGGCTGTTTTGACCTTGTTTGATGGGTTGGTCATCTTTGGGTGAACACCTCTGTTGGTTTCGTTCATGCTGCCTTTGACGGGGATTAATTCGGTATATGGCATGGGCGTTACTCCTTTTCCTGTTGATTCCCCCTCTCCCCCAGCCCCTCTCCCGCGAGGGGAGAGGGGGGTAAGAGGGTGGGTGCCAGTCAGGATTGAATCTGTTTTGTTTCGGCTGTTTTGACCTTGTTTGATGGGTTGTTCATCTTTGGATGTACGCCTCTGTTGTTTTCGTCAGCACTGCCTTTGACGGGGATTAATTCGGTATATGGCATGGGCGTTACTCCTTTTCCTGTTGATTCCCCCTCTCCCCCAGCCCCTCTCCCGCGAGGGGAGAGGGGGGTAAGAGGGTGGGTGCCAGTCAGGATTGAATTTGTTTTGTTTAGGCTGTAGTGACCTTGTTTGATGGGTTGGTCATCTTTGGGTGAACGCCTCTGTTGTTTTCGTCAGCACTGCCTTTGACGGGATTAATTCGGTATATGGCATGGGTGTTACTCCTTTTCCTGTTGATTCCCCCTCTCCCCCGGCCCCTCTCCCGCGAGGGGAGAGGGGGGTAAGAGGGTGGGTGCTAGTCAGGTTTGAATCTGTTTTGTTTAGGCTGTAGTGACCTTGTTTGATGGGTTGGTCATCTTTGGGTGAACACCTATGTTGGTTTCGTTCATGCTGCCTTTGACGGGGATTGATTCGGTATATGGCATGGGCGTTACTCCTGTTCCTTTTGATTCCCCCTCTCCCCCGACCCCTCTCCCGCGAGGGGAGAGGGGGGTAAGAGAGAGAGGATTTCAGTCAGGACAGATTCGGTGTTGTTGAGGATGTCGTGGTTCCAGAAGCGCAGGATCTGGAAGCCCTGTTGGCTGAGCCAGGCATCCCGTTTGCGATCGGTGGAACTTTGATTGTGCTGGCCACCATCACACTCGATGATCAGCTTTTCACTAAAGTGGATGAAATCCACGATGTAAGGTCCTACGGGCTGTTGTCGTCGAAACTTCTGACCTGACAGCCGATGGGCCCTTAAATGCTTCCATAAGACTCTCTCCGCGTCGGTCATGTTCTGACGCAATCGTTTTGCGAAAATCCGTTTGTTCATAAGCATCCTCCTTGATGCAAAAGCTCCCCTCTCCCCTCGTGGGAGAGGGGCCGGGGGAGAGGGGGTGAACCCCGCTTGAGAGGCGGATAGCATCATTAACCGGCTTCCGCTTCCAAAAAGTCATTGGCAAAGCGCTGCAGTACCCCACCGGCGCCATATACGGAGACCTCTTCCGCGGTATCGAGCCGGCAGGTGACCGGGATCTCCACCGACTCCCCGTTGCGGCGGTGCATCACCACGGTCAGTTCCGCTCTGGGGGTGGGTTGGCCGATCACGTCGAAGGTCTCGGTGCCATCGATGTCGTAGCTCTGTCGGTTCTCTCCGGGCATGAACTCCAGCGGCAGTACACCCATGCCCACCAGGTTGGTGCGGTGGATGCGCTCGAAGCCCTCGGCCAGAATCGCTTCAACCCCGGCCAGGCGCACGCCTTTGGCGGCCCAGTCCCGGGAGGAGCCCTGTCCGTAGTCGGCACCGGCCACGATGATCAGCGGCTGATTGCGATGCATATAGGTTTCGATCGCTTCCCACATGCGCATCTGCTCACCTTCCGGTTCCAGTCTGGCCAGGGAACCCTGGGTGATCTCACCTGCCTGATCCCGGCACATTTCGTTGAGAAGCTTGGGATTGGCGAAGGTGGCCCGCTGGGCCGTCAGATGATCGCCACGGTGGGTGGCGTAGGAGTTGAAGTCCTCCTCCGGCAGGCCCATCTTCGCCAGGTACTCACCGGCGGCGCTGCTGGCGAGGATGGCGTTGGAGGGGGAGAGGTGATCGGTGGTGATGTTGTCACCGAGGACCGCCAGGGGACGCATCCCCTGCAGGCTGCGCTCACCGGCCAGTGCCCCTTCCCAGTAAGGTGGACGACGGATGTAGGTGCTTTTTCCACGCCAGTCGTAGAGTGGGCTCTCTGCCGCCACCCGCTCACCCAGATCGAACATGGGCTGGTAGATCTGCTGGAACTGCTCCGGCTTCACCGACTGGTTGACGATGGCGTCGATCTCCTCATCGCTGGGCCAGACATCGTTGAGGGTGATCGGGTTGCCATCCTGGTCATGGCCGAGGGGATCCTGTTCGATGTCGAAGCGAACCGTGCCGGCGATGGCATAGGCCACCACCAGCGGCGGCGAGGCGAGAAACGCCTGCTTGGCATAGGGGTGGATGCGGCCGTCGAAATTACGATTGCCGGAAAGTACGGCGGTGGCGTAGAGATCCCGGTCGATGATCTCCTGCTGGATCTTTGGGTCCAGAGCGCCGCTCATACCGTTACAGGTGGTGCAGGCGTAAGCCACGATGCCGAAACCGAGTTGCTCAAGTTCGCCCAGCAGGCCCGCCTCCTGCAGATAGAGTTTGGCTACCTTGGAGCCGGGGGCAAAAGAGGATTTGACCCAGGGTTTGCGGATCAGTCCCAGCTGGTTGGCCTTGCGCGCCAGCAGGCCGGCGGCCACCACATTGCGGGGATTGGAGGTGTTGGTGCAGCTGGTGATGGCAGCGATGATCACCGCCCCGTCGGGCATCTCACCCGGCTTCTCTTCCCAGGCGCCGGCGATACCCCGCTCCGCCAGGGCGGAGGTGGGCAGTCTGCGGTGGGGGTTGGAGGGGCCAGCCATGTTGCGCTCCACACTGGAGAGGTCGAACTCGAGCAGCCGCTCATACTCCGCAGCCGCCAGGTCGTCCGACCACAGGCCGGTCTGCTTGGCATAGTTCTCGACCAGGGCGACCTGCTCAGGCTCACGGCCGGTCAGTTTCAGGTAGTCGATGGTCTGTTGATCGATGTAGAAGAGTCCGGCCGAGGCGCCGAACTCCGGGGTCATGTTGGAGATGGTGGCCCGGTCACCGATGGTCAGGCTCTCGGCCCCTTCGCCGAAGAACTCCAGATAGGCTGAGACCACCCGCTGTTGGCGCAGAAATTCGGTCAATGCCAGCACGATGTCGGTGGCGGTGATACCGGGTTGTCTCTGGCCGGTGAGTTTGACGCCAACGATCTCCGGCAGCCGCATCATCGAGGCGCGCCCCAGCATCACGTTCTCCGCTTCAAGACCACCGACGCCGATGGCGATCACGCCGAGGGCATCCACATGGGGGGTATGGCTGTCGGTGCCGACACAAGTGTCCGGATAGGCGATACCATCGCGGGCCTGGATCACCGGCGACATCTTCTCCAGATTGATCTGGTGCATGATGCCGTTGCCGGCGGGTATGACATCCACATTGTCGAAGGCGGTCTTACACCACTCGATGAAGTGGAAGCGATCCTCGTTGCGACGGTCTTCGATGGCCCGGTTCTTCTCGAACGCCTCCGGATCGAAGCCGGCATGTTCCACGGCCAGGGAGTGGTCGACGATCAGCTGGGTCGGCACCACCGGATTGACCTTGGCCGGATCGCCACCCTTGTCGGCAATCGCATCGCGCAGTCCCGCCAGGTCGACCAGCGCGGTCTGCCCCAGGATGTCGTGACAGACCACCCGTGCCGGATACCAGGGGAAATCCAGATCCCGTCTGCGTTCGATGAGCTGTTTCAAGGCATCGGTCAGCAGCTCGGGATCACAGCGGCGCACCAGCTGCTCCGCCAGCACACGGGAGGTATAGGGGAGTTTGCTGTAGGCGCCGGGTTGGATTGCCTCGACTGCCTCGCGGGTGTCGAAATAGTCCAGGTCGGTCTCGGGCAGTCGTTTTCTGAATTCGGTGTTCATGGAGTTCTCATTTGCTGAATTGGCAAGTTGGATCGCTGGTGTGAGTTTCTTGGAGCTCGGCTGCTTTGTTGTCGCTTCGCGCCCCCCTCTCCCTGGCCCTCTCCCGCGAGGGGAGGGGGGATGCATGGAGCAGACGCTGGCGTGTGCAAACAGTCTCTACTACTACCCAGCTGATGGTTATGGATGCACTCAATTAAGAACGTCCCCTCTCCCCTCGGGGGAGAGGGCCAGGGAGAGGGGGATCAGAAGGCCCGGCTTAAGCCGGTTCCATAACGCTTAGTGTCAAAATCATCCTCGCTCTTCGATCGGCACCCAGGCCCGGTTTTCCGGTCCGGTGTAGTTGGCCGAAGGCCGGATGATCTTGCCGTCTTCACGCTGCTCGATCACATGGGCGCCCCAGCCGCTGACCCGGGAGATGACAAACAGTGGGGTGAACATGTCGGTGGGTACGCCCATCTGGTTGTAGGAGACCGCGGAGAACCAGTCCAGGTTGGGGAACATCTTCTTGATCTCCCACATCACCGCTTCCAGGCGATCGGCGACACTGAACATGGTCATGTTGCCTGCCTCTTCCGAGAGATCCTTGGCGACCCGTTTGATCACCTCGTTGCGTGGGTCGCCCACGGTATAGACCGGATGGCCGAATCCGATCACGATCTCTTTGCGCCCGACCCGTTCGCGGATATCCGCTTCCGCTTCATCGGCGCTGTGGTAACGGCTCTGGATGCGGAAGGCCTCTTCGTTGGCGCCGCCGTGCTTGGGACCGCGCAGGGCACCGATCGCCGCTGTAATAGCGGAGTACATGTCGGAGTTGGTGCCCGCCACGACCCGTGCGGTGAAGGTGGAGGCGTTGAACTCATGCTCGGCATAGAGCACCAGGGAGGTGTGCATCGCCCGCACCCAGGACTCTTTTGGCTTCTCGCCATGCAGCAGATGGAGGAAGTGACCGCCGATGGAGTCGTCGTCGGTCTCCACATCGATGCGTTTGCCGTTGAAGGCGTAGTGGTACCAGTAGAGCAGGGCGGAGCCGAAGCTGGCCATCAGCCGGTCGATGATCTGACGCGCCTCGGCGGCCGGGTGGCTCTCTTTCTCCGGTACACAGCTGCCCATCACCGAACAGGCGGTACGCATCACATCCATCGGATGGGCGGAGGCGGGGATCGCCTCCAGCGCCTGTTTTACCGCCAGGGGCAGGCCGCGCATCGACTTCAGCTTGGTCTTATAGGCTGCCAGCTCCGAGGGGGTGGGCAGGGTGCCGTGAATCAGCAGATAGGCAATCTCTTCGAACTCCGCTTTCTCTGCAAAGTCGAGGATGTCGTAGCCGCGGTAGTGCAGGTCGTTACCGGTCCGGCCGACGGTGCAGATTGCGGTGTTGCCGGCAGCGGTGCCGGAGAGGGCGACAGACTTCTTCGCCTTGGGCAGGATTTGGTTGGGGTCGCTCATGGGGAAACCTCCTCTGATACGATGTGTGTAATTTGGTACTGCGTTATTTGGCTGTTTTGAGTCTCAACCGCAAATGGATGCGAATCACCGCTCAAAAACGCAAATGGCGTGAATAACGAAGTCATTTCATTTGCGTCAATTCGTGGTGGTTTGTGTCCATTCGCGGAAAAAATTTTCAACTCTCCGCCCGCTCCTCAGTAGCGAACAGTGAGTCCAGTTTCTGTTCGAAATCGTGGTAGCCCAGGTAGTCGTAGAGATCCATGCGGTTCTGCATGGTGTCGACAACGCCCTGCTGGGTGCCGTTCTTGCGTAAGCTCTGGTAGACGTTCAGGGCGGCGGCGTTAGCTGCGCGGAAGGCGCTCAGCGGGTAGAGGGCAATGCTTACGCCGGCACTCGCAAGCTGATCTACGGTGAACAGGGGCGTGGAGCCGAATTCGGTGATGTTGGCTAATACCGGCACCTTCACCGCATTGACGAACTCCCGGTATTGGTCGAGCTCGGTCATCGCCTCGGGAAAGATCATGTCGGCACCCGCTTCGACACAGGCGCAGGCCCGATCGATGGCGGACTGCATGCCTTCCACGGCCAGGGCGTCGGTGCGGGCCATGACCACGAAGTCGTCATCCAGCTTGGCATCCACCGCCGCTTTGATGCGGTCGACCATTTCGATCTGGGAGACGATCGCCTTGTTGGGGCGGTGGCCGCAGCGCTTCTGCTGTACCTGGTCCTCCAGGTGGACCGCTGCGGCGCCGGACTTGTTCATGTTGCGGATGGTGCGGGCGATATTGAAGGCGCCGCCCCAGCCGGTGTCGATATCGACCAGCACCGGCAGTTCGGTGACTTCGGTGATACGACGCAGATCGGTGAGTACATCCTCCAGGGTGGTGATGCCAAGATCGGGGATGCCACAGGATCCGGCTGCGACACCACCACCGGAGATGTAGAGGGAGCGGTAACCGGAAGCCTCGGCGAGGCGTGCGTGGTAGGCGTTGATGGCGCCCACACACTGCAGCGGTTTCTCCTGTTCGATGGCGGCCCGGAAGCGGGCGCCGGGGGTTAGGTTGTTGGTCATTTCATTTCCTCTAAAAAATTAGACTCGGTTATGAGTTTCGGTGTGCGCTTTGCGCAGGCCGTTTTATTCCCCCTCTCCCTGTCCCTCTCCCGCGAGGGGAGAGGGGACGCTCGTAATTGAGAGCATCGATAACTGCTTGTTGGGCAGTAGACAGACTCTCTCTCACTCCTGATCTTGCTCGATGCATTCCCTCTCCCGCGAGGGGAGAGGGGACGCTCGTAATTGAGAGCATCGATAACTGCTTGTTGGGCAGTAGACAGACTCTCTCTCACTCCTGATCTTGCTCGATGCATTCCCTCTCCCGCGAGGGGAGAGGGGACGCTCGTAATTGAGAGCATCGATAACTGCTTGTTGGGCAGTAGACAGACTCTCTCTCACTCCTGATCTTGCTCGATGCATTCCCTCTCCCGCGAGGGGAGAGGGGACGCTCGTAATTGAGAGCATCGATAACTGCTTGTTGGGCAGTAGACAGACTCTCTCTTCCTCCTGATCTTGCTCGATGCATTCCCTCTTCCGCGAGGGGATAGAGGACGCTCGTAATTGAGAGCATCGATAACTGCTTGTTGGGCAGTGGACAGACTCTCTCTCACTCCTGATCTTGCTCGATGCATTCTCTCTACCGCGAGGTGAGAGGGGATGCTCTTAATTGAGAGCATCGATAACTGCTTGTTGGGCAGTGGACAGACTCTCTCTCACTCCTGATCTTGCTCGATGCATTCTCTCTACCGCGAGGTGAGAGGGGATGCTCTTAATTGAGAGCATCGATAACTGCTTGTTGGGCAGTAGACAGACTCTCTCTTCCTCCTGATCTTGCTCGATGCATTCCCTCTTCCGCGAGGGGATAGAGGACGCTCGTAATTGAGAGCATCGATAACTGCTTGTTGGGCAGTGGACAGACTCTCTCTCACTCCTGATCTTGCTCGATGCATTCTCTCTACCGCGAGGTGAGAGGGGATGCTCTTAATTGAGAGCATCGATAACTGCTTGTTGGGCAGTGGACAGACTCTCTCTCACTCCTGATCTTGCTCGATGCATTCTCTCTACCGCGAGGTGAGAGGGGATGCTCTTAATTGAGAGCATCGATAACTGCTTGTTGGGCAGTGGACAGACTCTCTCTCACTCCTGATCTTGCTCGATGCATTCTCTCTACCGCGAGGTGAGAGGGGATGCTCTTAATTGAGAGCATCGATAACTGCTTGTTGGGCAGTGGACAGACTCTCTCTCACTCCTGATCTTGCTCGATGCATTCTCTCTACCGCGAGGTGAGAGGGGATGCTCTTAATTGAGAGCATCGATAACTGCTTGTTGGGCAGTAGACAGACTCTCTCTTCCTCCTGATCTTGCTCGATGCATTCC